>NZ_CP015249.1:635231-952846 GCF_001632775.1 Dokdonella koreensis DS-123 | reverse complement strand
GGAGTGCAGCACGAAGCCGCGCTCGGGCTGCACCGGGCCGCCGATCAGGACCGGCGCATCGTTCACGTCGGTCAGGTCCGAGCGCATCGACATCTGGTCCAGCAGGTCGCCGAGCCGGTATTCGGACAGCCGGTTGATCTGCAAGCCCATCGCGCCGTCCTCGCCGTGCTGGCAGACGAACGTGACGCTGCGCGCGAAATTCGAGTCGCGCAGGGCCGGCATCGCGATCAGCAATTGGTTGGCGAGTCCGCTCGTTTCGTGCATGGGCGCATTGTACGGCGCCGCATCGGGGACAACCATGCGCCGGCGAGCCGTTCACGCCCCGGACAGCGGGGCCGCACGGCGCAGCCGCAGCGGCGCCTCACTGCGTGCGCAGGACGTCGCCGGGCAGGAACTGCCAGGTCCGGGTGATGTACAGCTCGTCGATCTTCTCGTCGGTGTCGGGAACGACCGGGAACGGCGCGGCCAGGTGGATGCTGCGTTCGGCCGCCTCGTCCAGCGCCTTGTGGCCGCTGGACTTGATGACGTCGACGCTGCGCAGGCTGCCGTCGCGCCCCAGGCCGACGGTGAGGATCACCTCGCCCTGCAGCTTGTTCCTGCGCGCGTCGTCCGGGTAGTTGAGATTGCCGATGCGCTCGACCCGCGCGACCCAGGCCCGCATGTAGGCGGCATAGGCGTATTCGCGCGTATTGGCCGAGATGTACTTGCGCTTGGGCCGCTTGGCGTAGCGCTGCGATTCGCGCTGCAACTCCTCGGCCAGCCGCGCCATCTCCAGCCGGCGCTGCAGCGCGTCGCGCTGGGCGGCCTCGGGCACCGGCGGCGTCTCGTGCGCTTCGCGGTCGGTGCGCACGCTGAAATCGGACTGCTGGCGCGTCAGCATCTCGTCGGGCCGCGCCGGCGTCGGCCGCGGCGCCGCATCCTCGGTGGGCACCGGCGCGATGCCTTCGGTCGCCTTGGGCACCGGGCTGGACAGGCGCTCGCTGGGACGCAGCGGCTGCTCGGCGTCGCCGCCGCCGCTGTTGCTGGCCTGGGCGAGGAAATCGGCCTTGTCCGGCCGCTCGCCGCTGGCGGACTGCACCAGGATCACGTCCAGCGACGGCAGCCGCGGCGCGGCCTTCTCGTAGTCGAACGTGAGTCCCAGCGCGACCACCGCATGCGCCAGCACCGAGAACAGCAAGGTGACGCCGAGCCGGTCGGCGATGCCGGGCGCGGCCATCAGGGCCAGGTCGCCTCGAGCCGGTCGAACAGCTGGCCGGCGATGTTGATGCCGTATTGCGCGTCCAGCTCGCGGATGCAGGTCGGCGAGGTGATGTTGATCTCGGTCAGGTAGTCGCCGATCACGTCCAGCCCGACGAAGACCAGGCCGCGGCGCCTGAGCTCCGGCGCCACCTGGGCGGCGATCCAGCGGTCGCGCTCGGACAGGGCGACGCCCACGCCCTTGCCGCCGGCGGCCAGGTTGCCGCGGAACTCGTCGCCCTGCGGGATGCGGGCCAGCGC
Source organism: Dokdonella koreensis DS-123 (assembly GCF_001632775.1). Lineage (NCBI taxonomy): Bacteria > Pseudomonadati > Pseudomonadota > Gammaproteobacteria > Lysobacterales > Rhodanobacteraceae > Dokdonella > Dokdonella koreensis. Next base: position 951,349 of record NZ_CP015249.1, on the reverse strand, counting down.
GTACGACACCGGCTCGCCGTCGATCAGCAAGATGCGCTTGTCGCCGGCGTCGATCTGCGGGATGAACTTCTGCGCGATCGCCAGCTGCCGGCCGTTGCCGGTCAGCGTCTCCAGCATGACGTTGAGGTTGGGATCGCCGTGGTGCGAGCGGAAGATGCCGCGACCGCCCATGCCGTCCAGCGGCTTGAGGACGACCTGGCCGTGCTCGGCCACGAAGCGCTTGAGTTCGCCGGCATCGCGCGCGACCAGGGTCGGCGCGATGCACTGGGGGAATTCCAGCGCGAACAGCTTCTCGTTGGCGTCGCGCAGGCCGCGCGGATCGTTGACCACGCGGGCGCCGCCGCGCTGGGCCAGTTCCAGCACCATCGTGTCGTAGACGAACTGCTCGTCCACCGGCGGGTCCTTGCGCGCCAGCACCAGGTCGACCGTGCGCAGGTCGCGCCATTCCCGGTCGCCCAGACGGAACCAGTCGTCCGGGTCGTCCTGGACCACGAGCGGCGCCAGCCGCGCGTACGGAACCCCGGCGCGCAGCGCCAGGTCGCCCTGGGTCATGTACAGCAGCGCCCAGCCGCGCCGTTGCGCCTCGAGCAGCATCGCGAAGGTCGAGTCCTTCTTGACCCGGATCGCGTCGATCGGGTCCATCAGGACGGCTAGGGTCGAGGGCATGGGTGCTCCACGGTGGGCCGTCGGCCGGAAATGGGATGAATACACGGTTTCCCGTCATCACCCCGGGCATATACTACATGGCGCGATCGCGAGGGGGGGACGCCGGCCGGACAGGGCAATGCCCTGCTTTTTGTCGTTCTTTCTTGCGCTTACAAAAGAAACTTGACAGTCTCGCTAAGCGACGGTTAAGAAGATCGACTCGGCTAGGTGGTTGGGGAATCCGCAGGTGGACGAGGCAAGAACTGACAACCTGGGCGGCCTGAAGGTCATGGTCATCGATGACTCCAAGACCATCCGCCGTACCGCCGAGACCCTGCTCCGCAAGGAAGGCTGCAACGTCATCACCGCCACCGACGGCTTCGAGGCGCTGGCGAAGATCTCCGACCAGCAGCCGCACATCATCTTCGTCGACATCATGATGCCGCGCCTGGACGGCTATCAGACCTGTGCGTTGATCAAGAACAACCAGTTGTTCAAGTCCACGCCGGTCATCATGCTCTCGTCGAAGGACGGCCTGTTCGACAAGGCCCGCGGTCGCATCGTGGGGTCCGAGCAATACCTGACCAAACCGTTCACCCGCGAGGAACTGCTGGGCGCGATCCGCCGGCACGTGGACCTCAAATGAGCGTATTGGCCATTCGACGCGATGGGGGCACGCGATGGCACACATTTTCATCATCGACGATTCGCCGACGGAGATCCGTGTGCTCACGGGCTTCCTCGAGAAAGCCGGTCACCGGGTCAGCAGCGCGCCCAGTGCCGAGGAAGGAATCGCCCAGGTGCGCCGCGCACGGCCCGACCTGGTGATCATGGACATCATCATGCCGGGCATGAACGGCTTCCAGGCGACGCGCCAGCTGAGCCGGGACACCGCCACGTCGGACATCCCGATCGTCATGGTGACCACCAAGTCGATGGAAACCGACCGCATCTGGGCGCTGCGCCAGGGCGCCAAGGCGTTCATGACCAAGCCGGTCGGCGAGAAGGAACTGCTCGGCCAGATCGACGGCCTGCTGTCGGCCTAGAGGAACCCACCTACGATGTCCACGCCCGCCAACGCCTTCTTCAGTCCGTTCGAGGCCCTGGCCGAGTACGAGCGGCGCAGCCTGGCCCACGCCGCCGGCGCGCCCGAGCAGGCCGAGGCACCGGGCCTGTGGCGCGGTATCGGCTTCCGCGTCGGCCAGCGCTACCTCGCCAGCACGATCGGCGAGGTCAACGAGATCCTGACGCTGCCGCCGATCGCGATCGTGCCGGGCACCCGCTCGTGGCTGCTCGGCGTGGCGAACGTGCGCGGCAGCCTGGTGCCGGTGATCGACCTGAAGGATTTCGTCGAGGGAACGTCCACCCACCTCACCGAGAACAGCCGCGTGCTGGTCGTGCGCCAGCAGGCCGGCCGCGTCGGCCTGCTGGTCGACGAGGTGCTCGGGCAGCGCAGCTTCGCCGACGAACTGCGCAGCCAGGCGATCGGGGAGGACGATCCGCGCTACGAGCGCTTCGTCCGCGAGCGCGTGCCGCTGGGCGAGGTGCTGTGGGGCATGTTCAGCATGGCCGCGCTGGTGCGCGCACCCGAGTTCCAGCAAGCGGCGGCGTGAAGGCCACGGCGCCAGGCACCGAATACCGGGTTGCGCCGCGGCGGCGGCGGACCATGGCGGGACGTTTTTGCACGACCGGCGGCCGCTGTGCCGCTTCACGGAACGACGGACCGAGCCGGCGGTCCGCGATCGCGCCAGGCAGGGCAAGGGGGCGTACGGATTTCCTGATGACGCTGATCTGGCCGTATCGAGATTCACGTTGAGGTAGAGAATCGATGAGCACTACTAGCGGCACCCTGGCGGCGAAGGAACGGAGCGGCAACTGGTGGCAGATCGTCCTGCTGGGCCTGCTGCTGGCGTTCGTGATCTTCAACTTCGGCTGGATGTACATCAAGAACGGTCAGGACCGCCAGGCGGTGGCCTACACGACCGAGATCCAGGTCAAGTCGCAGGAGCTGGCCAAGTTCGCCTCCGAGGCGGCCGGTGGCAACCTCGACGCGTTCAACCAGCTCGACGCGCGGCGCAAGGAGATCGACGCCCGCGTGCGCTACCTCAACGACGGCAACCCGGAAACGGGCATGCCCGGCTACAAGGACGAGGAAGGCGCATCGGCGGCGCTGCTCAAGCTGACCGAGGGCTGGCGCGTGCTGGCGGCGAAGGCGGCCGGCATCCTGAGCCGCAAGGAACTGGTGCTCGACGCGACCGCCACCGCCGGTGACTTCAACACCCGCATGCCGGTGCTGAACTCGCGCATGAACGAGGTCGTCAACATCCTGACCGACCGCAACGCGCCGGCCTCGCAGGTGTACATCTCGGCACGCCAGATGCTGCTGGCCGACCGCATGATGCGCCGCCTGCAGGAAATCCTGGCAGGCGGTCAGAGCGAGGCGGCGGTCGGCGGCTTCCAGCGCGACGCCCGGCTCTACGGCACGGTCCTCTCCGGCTTGATCAACGGCGCGCCGGAGCTGTCGATCCGTCCGCTCGACAACGCCAACGCGCGCACCATCCTCGACGACGTCAACGAGCAGTGGGGCATGCTCGGCAATCCGGTCCAGCGCATCATCGACGCCGGTCCCGGCATCGACGAGGTCAAGGCGGCCTCGATCGACGCGTCCAACGAGAGCGGCAACGTGCTGCTGCGCGCCGCGGAGCTCGCCACCGCGATCGAGCGGCTGCCGAACGAGCGGATGCTGCCCAATCCGATCATCGGCGCCGTGGCCGGCGTGGCCTCGCTGCTGATGCTGCTCGTCCTCGGCTTCAGCCTGATCCGCGACCAGCAGAAGCGCTACCACGTCACCGCCGAGCTCAACCACCGCAACCAGGAGGCGATCCTGCGCCTGCTCGACGAGATGGGCTCGCTGGCCGAAGGCGACCTGACCGTCAAGGCCACCGTCACCGAGGACATCACCGGCGCGATCGCCGACTCGGTCAACTTCGCGGTCGAGGCGCTGCGCTCGCTGGTGACCACGATCAACGAGACCGCCGTGCAGGTGGCCGCCGCAGCCCAGGAAACCCAGGCCACGGCGATGCACCTGGCCGAAGCCGCCGAGCACCAGGCGCAGCAGATCACCTCGGCCTCGGCCGCGGTCAACGAGATCGCCGTCTCGATCGACGAGGTCTCGCGCAACTCCTCCGAGAGCGCGGACGTCGCCCAGCGCTCGGTGGCGATCGCCACCAAGGGCGTGACCGTGGTGCGCCAGACGATCGACGGCATGGACTCGATCCGCGACCAGATCCAGGAGACCTCCAAGCGGATCAAGCGCCTGGGCGAATCCTCGCAGGAGATCGGCTCGATCGTGGAACTGATCAACGACATCGCCGAGCAGACCAATATCCTGGCGCTCAATGCGGCGATCCAGGCGGCTTCGGCCGGCGAGGCCGGCCGCGGCTTCGCGGTGGTCGCCGACGAAGTGCAGCGGCTGGCCGAACGCTCGGCCGGCGCGACCAAGCGAATCGAGACCCTGGTCCAGACGATTCAGTCGGACACCAACGAGGCGGTCAGCTCGATGGAGCAGACCACCGCCGAGGTGGTTTCCGGGGCCCGGATGGCCGAGGACGCGGGCCTGGCGCTCGGCGAGATCGAGAAGGTGTCCAACGACCTGGCCGAGCTGATCCAGAACATCTCGACGGCGGCGCGCCAGCAGTCGATGGCGGCGACCAACATCTCGGCCACGATGAACGTCATTCAGGAAATCACGACGCAGACCTCGGTCGGCGCCAGCCAGACCGCCGAATCGATCGGCAACCTGGCCGAACTCGCCGCCGACCTGCGGCGGTCGGTCGCGGACTTCAAGCTGCCGGGCTGATCCCGGCGGCCGGGAGAGCCGGCAGCCCCAAGGAGGCATGATGATTGCATCAAGATCGATCATGCGCAGCGAAGGCGACTTCCCTGCCCGTCGCCTAGAGAACGAACGATGAAGCTGCAAGACGACATCGAATTCACGAGCCTCGGCTGGATCAAGCACGAGCTGGACTCGACCCTGCGCCAGGCGCAGGAGGCGCTGGAGGCCTACGTCGACACGCCGGCCGACAGCAGCCTGATGCGCATCTGTGGCGGGCACCTGCACCAGGTGCAGGGCACGCTGCGGATGATCGAGCTGTACGGCGCGGCGCTGGTCGTGGAGGAGATGGAGCAACTGGTCCAGGCCCTGCTCGACGGCACCATCGGCGAGCGCGACGAGGCCTACACGGTGCTGATGCGCGGCGTCGTGCAGCTGCCGGACTACCTGGAACGCCTGCAGGGCGGTCACAAGGACATCCCGATCGTCCTGCTGCCGCTGCTGAACGACCTGCGCGCCTGCCGCGGCCAGAAGCTGCTGTCCGAGTCGGCGCTGTTCGCGCCGGACATGGCGGTCGCGCTGCCCGCCGGCGCTGCCGGTGCGATGCAGCCGCTGCCGCTGGACCAGCAGCGCCAGGCCGCCTCGCGCCTGCGGCTGGCCTACCAGGCCAGCCTGCTGCGCTGGTTCCGCGGCGAGGACGAGGCGGCGGCGCTGCAGCGCCTGCTCGGCGTGCTCGACCGCCTGCGCGAGCTGTCCAGCCGCGTCGAACCGCGCCGGCTCTGGTGGGTGGCGGCCGCGGTCGTCGAAGCGCTGCAGGACCGCGCGCTCGACGTCAGCGTCGCGCTGAAGCTGCTGTTCGGCCGCATCGACCTGGAGATCAAGCGGTTCGCCGATGCCGGCGAGGACGCCCTGCACGAGCGCGCCCCGCGCGAGCTGCTGCAGAACCTCCTGTACTACGTCGCCAATTCCGGCGGCCGCGGCAGCCGTGTCGAGGAGGTCCGCACCACCTACCAGCTCGACGGCCTGCTGCCGAGCGCGCGCGAGGTCGAGCACGCCCAGGGGGCGATGACCGGGCACAACCGCAACCTCCTCGATACCGTCTCGGCGGCGATCAAGGACGACCTGCTGCGGGTCAAGGAGGTCCTCGACATCTTCCTGCGCACGCGCGATGCCGACCCGGCCGCACTCGGCGCCCAGACCGAGATCCTCGATCGCGTCGGCGACACGCTCGGCATGCTCGGCCTCGGCGTACCGCGGCGCGTGGTCGGCGAGCAGCGCCAGATCATCGACGAGATCGCCAGCGGCAAGCGGCCGGTCGACGAGAGCAACCTGCTGGACGTCGCCGGCGCGCTGCTCTACGTCGAGGCTTCGCTCGACGACCACATCGAACGGCTCGGCGCCGGCGGCCCCGGCGAAGAGGACGGCATCGAGGGCAAGGAGCTGCCGCGTGCCGAGGTGCGCAAGATCCTCGACGCGCTGATGCGCGAGGCGGCGATCAACATCCAGCAGGCCAAGCACGACATCGTCGCGTTCATCGAGTCGCCCTGGGACCACAGCCGCGTCGAGCTGATCCCGCGCCTGCTCGAGGAAATCGCCGGCGCCCTGCGCATGCTGGGCCTGGACGCGGCCTCCGACCTGATGCCGGGCGTCGTGCGCTTCGTCGAGGTCGAGCTGATCCGCCACCGGCGGATCCCGACCGTCGAGCAGATGGACAAGCTGGCCGATGCGCTGGCCTCGATCGAGTACTACCTGGAGGCGACCCGCGAGCAGCGCAGCGGCCGCGAGCGCATCCTCGACGTCACCCGCGACAGCCTCGCCTCGCTCGGCTACTGGCCGGTCCCGCCGCCGGCGGACGAACCGGCTGCGCCGGGCACCGGCGTCGAGGATGCCGCGGCCACCGGCGCGGCGCCGGAACCGCATGCGGCGGTCGCGAGCGGCCATGCCGACGGTGCGGCACCGGTCGAGGACTTCGTCGCACTGGAACTCGATACCGCGGTGGAGATCGCGCCCGGCGACGACCTGCGCGACCTGATCCTCGGCGAGACCCACACGCCCGAACCGCACCGCCACGAGATGGCCGGGTTGCGCCTGGTCGACACCGCCGCCCCACCTGCCGCGGACGGGCAGACCTGGATCGAGATCGAAGAGGAAATCGAGGAAGAGCTTCCGGCCGTCGAGCCGCTGGCGCTCGGCTTCCAGAGCATGGCCTCCGAGGACATCGACGACGACATCCGCGACGTCTTCCTCGACGAGGTGCAGGACGAGATCGACAGCCTGCAGCAGGTGCTTCCGACCTGGAGCGGCAACCTAGCCAATCTCGACGCCGTCAAGACGATCCGGCGCTCGTTCCACACGCTGAAAGGGTCCGGCCGCCTGGTCGGCGCACTGACGCTGGGCGAGTTCAGCTGGAAGATCGAGAACATGCTCAACCGGGTGCTCGATCGCTCGATCGAGCCCTCGCGCGCGGTGTTCGCGCTGGCCAGCACGGCGATCCAGACGCTGCCGGACCTGCTCGCCGCGCTGCGCGGCGAGGCGGCCGCGCTGGTCGACCTGGCCGGCATCATGGACACCGCCGACCGCCTCGCCGCCGGCGAGGAAGCCTGGTTGCCGCCGGCCACGACACGACGCAGCGTCAAGCGCACCGTGCGCCGCCGCGTACCCGCGGTATGGCCGCATCGCGACGAGACACCGGATGCGCAGGGCGCTTCCGGCGATGCCACCGCTTCCGCGCCGCCGCCCGCGGCTGCGCCCGCCATCGACCCGGTCCTGTACGAGATCCTGCGCAACGAGACCGATACCCACCTGGAGACGGTGGAGACCTGGCTGGCGGCCGGCGACCCGCCGCGTCCGACGCCGGACGACCCGGTGCAGCGCGCGGTGCACACCCTTCACGGCGCGATCGCGATGGTAGACATCCCGGCGCTGACCGCCGTGCTGGGACCGCTGGAAGGTTATCTGAAGCGCCTCGGCGCCGAAGCCCGGCCGCTGCCGCCGGAAGGCCGCCTGGCGCTCGGCGAGGCCTGCCGCATCACGCGCGAGGTCATCGCGCGGATCGGCGTCGGCAACCTGGCCGTGCCCGATACCGCCGGGCTCGCCGATCGCCTGGCCCGCCTGCGCGATGCCCTGCCGGAACCGAGCTTCGACCTGCTGCATGCCGGCCTCGACGATGTGACTCCCGAGGTCGCGACGACCGCCACCCCGGACGAGGACATCGTCCTGGAAACGGTTCCGGACGCCGACGACGGCGCCGGGGAGGCCGAGCCCGAGGCCGACACGGCCCGGGACGCCGCGGAACTGCATGATTTCACCGACATCCTGATCGCCCAGTTCGGCGATCAGGCCACCCCGGACGCCGGCCCGTCGGCCGAGGCGTCCACCGAGGCACCCGGTATCGGCGCCTCGCAGCTGGAAGCGTTCCTGGCCGCGGATCCGACGCAGGTACACGCCGTCACCCCGCCATCACCGGCCTACGAGGCCGGCGACCGGCCGGCGACGGGCGACACGCTCGCCGACGAGATCCAGCAGCTCCTGGCCGAATCGGCCGAAGCCCCCCTCTTCTCCGACGACCTGCCGGCCGGACCGCCGGTCGCGGCGGCATCCGATGACGCCACCGCAGCGCACGATGACATCGGCACCGCGGCCGATGCGCCGTCGTGGCAGTCGCTGCCCGCGGAACCGCCGATCGAGCCGCAGCCGGACGAGCTGCCGGCCTTCGCGTCCGATCCGGTGGCGGCGATCGAACCGGTGGAACCGCCTGCCGGCGTCGTCGCACCGGCCGAGCCGGTCGCGGACGCGGCTCCCGCACACGCCGGGCGGGCCTGGTGGGATGCCGAGCGCGAGACGCCGGCGATCGCCGAGGACGCGCAGCCGGAAGGCGCGCTCGCGCTGGAGGACACCGACGAGGACCTGCTGGAGATCTTCGTCCAGGAAGCCAGCGACATCCTCGATCATTCCGACGCGCTGGTCGCGCGCCTGCACGAGACGCCCGAGGCGTTCGACCTGCTCTCCGGCCTGCAACGCGACCTGCACACGCTCAAGGGCGGTGCGCGGATGGCCGGCCTGACGCCGATCGGCGACCTCAGCCACGCGATGGAATCGCTGCTCGAGACCATCCATGCCGGCACCCGGCGCATGGACCGCGCGGCGATCGAATCCTTCGAGCGCGGCTTCGACCGCCTGCACGGCCTGGTGCAGCGCGTCGGCCAGCGCCAGGCGATCGCGATGCCGCATCATGCGATCGCCCGCTTCGAGCACCTGGCCGCCGGCCAGCCGCTGGCACCGGCGACGGCGGACGCCCCGGCACCGGCGGTACCCGCTGCGCCGCGGGCACCGGTGCCCGCGCCGGCCGCCGCTCCGTTCGTCGCCGAAGACGACGAGACGATGCGCGCGCCGCAGGAAATGATCCGCGTACGTTCCGAGCTGGTCGACTCGCTGGTCAACTACGCCGGCGAGGTGTCGATCTATCGCTCGCGCCTGGAGCAGCAGATCGCCTCGTTCCGCTTCAACCTGGTCGAGTTCGAGCAGACGGTCAACCGCCTGCGCGAGCAGCTGCGCAAGCTGGAGATCGAGACCGAGGCGCAGATCATCGCCCGCTACCAGCGCGAGAACGAGGAGAGCGGCGCCGCCACCTTCGACCCGCTGGAACTGGACCGCTTCTCGCAGCTGCAGCAGTACTCGCGCGCGCTCGGTGAGTCGGTGTCGGACCTGGTGTCGATCCAGGGCCTGTTCGACGAGCTGACCCGCCAGTCCGAAACGCTGCTGTTGCAGCAGTCGCGCGTCAGCTCGGACCTGCACGAAGGCCTGATGCGCACGCGCATGGTCACGTTCGATTCGCTGGTCCCCACGCTGCGCCGCACCCTGCGGCAGGCCGCGCAGGAACTGGGCAAGCGCGCGCAGCTGCGCGTGGAAGGCGCCCAGGGCGAAATGGACCGCAACCTGCTCGAGCGCATGAAGGCGCCGTTCGAGCACATGCTGCGCAATGCGCTGGCGCACGGCATCGAGTCGCCCGAGCAGCGCCAGGCCACCGCGAAGCCGGCCGAGGGCACCGTCAACATCGCGCTCAGCCGCGAAGCGACGGAAGTCGTCCTGAAGGTGTCCGACGACGGCCGCGGCCTGGACCTGCCGGCGATCCGCCGGCGCGCGATCGAGCGCGGCCTGCTCAAGCCCGACGCGCAGCTCTCCGATCGCGACCTGCAGGGCTTCATCCTCGAGAGCGGCTTCTCGACCACCGACCAGATCACCCAGCTGGCCGGCCGCGGCGTCGGCATGGACGTGGTCGCCAGCGAGATCAAGCAGCTCGGCGGCACCCTGGCGATCGAATCGCAGGCCGGCCGCGGCACCGCCTTCACGATCCGCCTGCCGTTCACGCTCGCGGTCACCCAGGCGATCCTGGTACGGCTGGGCGAGGCCACCTATGCGATCCCGATGTCCTCGGTGCAAGGCGTGGTGCGGATCGACCGCGAGGAGCTGCGTGGGCGGCTGCTGGCCGGCAATACGCGCTACGGCTTCGGCGGCGAGGATTTCCACTTCCACGACCTGTCGCACCTGCTGGGCGTTCCCGGCGGGCGCAACATCGACGACACCCAGTTGCCGTTGCTGATGACGCGCACCGGCGACCAGCGCGCCGCGATCCGCGTCGACGCCGTCATCGGCTCGCGCGAGGTGGTCGTCAAGTCGGTCGGACCGCAGATCAGCTCGATCCCGGGCATCTTCGGCGCGACGATCATGGGCGACGGTTCGGTCGTGATGATCCTGGACCTGGCGCCGCTGGTCCGCCGCGCGGTCGCCCTGCGCGAGGACCTGGGCGCCGACGGCAGCACCGTGCTGCCCGACCTGATGATCCCCGAGGCGCAGGCCGAGGTACGCCAGCAGCCGCTGGTCATGGTCGTCGATGATTCGATCACGATGCGCAAGGTCACCACGCGCGTGCTCGAACGCGCGAACCTGGAAGTCGTCACCGCGAAGGATGGCCTGGATGCGGTCGAGAAGCTGCAGGACCGCGTCCCCGACCTCATGCTGCTCGACATCGAGATGCCGCGCATGGACGGCTACGAGCTGGCCACCTACATGCGCAACGACACCCGGCTGCGCGAGGTACCGATCATCATGATCACCTCGCGTACCGGCGAGAAGCATCGCCAGCGCGCGCTCGAACTGGGCGTGCAGCGCTACCTCGGCAAGCCGTACCAGGAGGCCGACCTGATGCAGAACGTCGTCGAGGTGCTGAGGCTCGATCCGTGATGGCCACCGAAGCGCACGTGCCCGTTGCCCTGCTGTTCCAGACCGACGAGCTGGGACGCCACCTGCGCAACGTGCTGCAGGACCTCGGCACGCCGATCGTCTACGAATCGACCACGCACGCGATCGACCGCGGCTCGCTGGAGCAGTCGGGTGCGCGCGTGGTCGTGGTCAACCTCGATTCGGAAATCGACGGCGACCTCGACCGGGTCTACGAACTGCTCGGCAGCGGGCCGTATCGCGTCCTCATCAACGAGGGGCATGTCTCGAGCCGGCTCTCGGGCTGGGACCAGGCACGCTGGGTGCGCCATCTGGCTGCCAAGATCCTCGATGCGCCCGAAGCCACCGATCCGCCACGCCCGGCCGGTGCCGAGCCGGTGCCCGGCCCGGCCGCACACGCGGTCCAGGACCTGCGCATCGACATCGCTCCCGCAGCTGGTGGCGATCCGTCGCCCGCCGAAGCGCCGGACGACGCGCCGCTGCCCGAACCGACGGCCTGGACGGATGCATCGTCCGGTATCGCCGACACGGCTCTCCTGACCGAAGCGCCCGTTTCGCCGCCGCCAGCCGATCTCCCGCAGCAGCTGGAGGCTTCGGCGCTCGACGAGCCGTTCCTGTTCGAGGACCTGCCGGCGATCGCCGACGCGGCGGCCGAAGAGGAACGGCTGGACGTCTTCCCGAGCCCGGAAGGGTACGAAGACGACGCCACGGCCGAGACCGGGACCGTCGACGCCGCCGGCGAGGCATCGCCATTCTCCGACGAAGACGCGCAGCTGCTCGCCGACTTCACGCTCGACGGCTTCGACGACACCCCCGCATCGCCCGTCGCGCCGCGACAGGAGGACGCAGCGGTCGACCTCGACGATTGGCTGAGCCGTGCGATGGCCGACGAGACCGCCGGCACGATCGAACGCCCGGTGCTCGACGAGGACGACGCCGAAGCCGATTCGGCACCGCTCGCGCACCTGGACACGCAGCCGGTCTACTCGGACAGCTTCCAGGCCGAAGCCGGTGTCCCCGGCACCGACACGGCGGAACTGCCGGCGGTGCCCGACTGGGACCTGGTCTCCTTCGAGGTCGACGACGAGGTGGCGACGGCCGCCCCGTTCGGCATCGAGAAGATCTCCGCGGCCGAGTACATGTCGGCCGCGTCGCCCTATCCGCCGGCGGCCCCCGAAGCCGAATCGGCCGAAGAAGCCTCGACGCTGGAACTGGTACCGATGGAGGACGCGATCGCCCCGCAGGCCGCGCGCGTCGACCACGAGGTGTGGCTGGACGCCGACGCCCTGGCACTGTCCGCCAAGGCGGCGCGGCCGGCCGACGCGAACGCCGCCATCCGCCGCGTCGTCGCGCTGTGCGCCTCGATCGGCGGCCCGGAAGCGATCCGCGAAGTGATCGGCGCGATCCCGCGCGACTACCCGGCGCTGTTCGTGCTGGTCCAGCACATGGGCGAGGAGTTCATCGACCTGCTGGCCCAGCAGCTCGCACGCGCCACCGAGCTGACCATTCGCGTGCCGGGCCACGGCGAGCGCGTCGCGCACGGCGACCTGCTCATCGTCCCGCCGCACCGCGATCTGCGGATCAAGGCCGACGGCACGGTCCTGGTCCAGCCGCAGACCGTACCGACCTCTCACCACCCGTCCATCGACCAGATGCTGGCGGTCCTCGCCGCGGACTTCGGTGCCGACGCCCTGGCCGTGGTGTTCTCGGGCATGTCCGGCGACGGCGTGGCCGGCTGCCGCGCCCTGGCCGAGGCCGGCGGCGAGATCTGGGTACAGGATCCGGCGACCTGTGTCGTCAGCGAGATGGTCGACAGCGTGAACGACGCCGGCCTGGCCGGTTTCCAAGGGTCGCCGACGGCCCTGGCCGAGCACCTGGCCGCGTTGCGCGACGCCGACCCGGCCCCCGCCCAATGACCGCCGCCGCCCCCTTGCATCCCTCCCGTCCGTCGATTGAGGAAATCCGCTCCCATGGCTGACCTGCCCCGCGAGATCCGCGGCGTCATGATCCCGGTCAGCAACGGCCGCGTGCTGTTGCCGAACGCGACCGTCGCCGAGGTCATCACCTATGCCACGCCGGAACGGATCGCCGACGCGCCGGACTGGCTGCTCGGACGCCTGGCCTGGCGCGGATGGCGCCTGCCGCTGTTTTCCTACTCGATGCTGACCGAGGCCAGCCAGGCCGAGGGCTACAGCAACGCCAAGGTGGCGGTGCTCAAGGCGCTCGGCGGCCAGGCGCGCATGCCGTTCCTGGCGCTGCTGACCCAGGGATTCCCGCGGCTGGTCACGGTGACGCAGGATCTGCTGATTCCCAGCGGCGACGCGCGCGAGCGCCGGACCGGCGTGCTGGCCGAAGTGCTGGTCCGCGACGACCATGCGCAGATCCCCGATCTCGAGGCGATCGAGACCCTGGTCGCCCGCGCCCTGGCGGCCTGACCGGCGGCCGCGGCGAGCGGTGGAGCATCGCCCGCTATAATCGCCGGGTCCCGGCCCGGAACCTCCCGCTCTTGAGTTCACTCGCTCCTACCGCCGCCCCCCGCTCCATCCGCGGCATCGCCGACGTGCAGGCCCTGGCCGCACCGGGGATGCAGGCGGTCGACGCGCTGATCCGCGGCCGCCTCGCTTCGGACGTCGTGCTGATCAACCAGATCGCCGAGCACATCGTCGGCGGCGGCGGGAAACGGCTGCGGCCGATGCTGCACCTGCTGGCCGCCGAAGCGGCCGGCTACGACGGCGGCGACCAGGTCCAGCTCGCCGCGCTGATCGAATTCATCCATACCTCGACCCTGCTCCACGACGACGTCGTCGACGAATCGGACCTGCGCCGCGGCCGCAAGACCGCCAACGCACTGTGGGGCAACGCCGCCAGCGTCCTGGTCGGCGACTTCCTGTACTCGCGCTCGTTCCAGATGATGGTCGAGCTGGACAGCATGCGCATCATGCGCATCCTCGCCGACACCACCAACCGCATCGCCGAAGGCGAAGTGCTGCAGCTGCTGAACATCGGCAATGCCGATACCGGCGAGCAGGCCTACCTGGACGTCATCGAGCGCAAGACCGCCGTGCTGTTCTCCGCGGCGACGCGGCTGGGCGCGGTGCTGGCCGGGCTGCCGGCACCGCAGGAAGAAGCGCTGGCGCGCTACGGGCTGGACCTCGGCTTCGCGTTCCAGATCGCCGACGACGTCCTGGACTACGTCTCCGACGCGGCGACGCTCGGCAAGAACATCGGCGACGACCTCGCCGAGGGCAAGCCGACGCTGCCGGTGATCCGCGCGATCGCGCGCAGCGAGCCGCAGCAGGCGGCCTTGCTGCGGGCCGCGATCGAATCGGGCGATACCGGTGCCCTGGAGGCGATCGTCGCGGCGATCCGCGACTGCGGCGCGCTCGACTACGCGCACGCCCGGGCCGTCGACTACGCGCGCTCGGCGCAGGCGGCGCTGGACGTCCTGCCGCCGTCGCCGGCACGCGAGGCGCTGGCGGTGCTGGCCGACTACGCGGTGGACCGCCGCTCCTGAGCGGCCCGCTCGCGGCGGAACGCGCGCGTTCCGCCGCGGCCAAGCCGGCACGCCGACGCACCGCTGAAGGTGCCCGTCGGCGCGGCCCGGCTCCGCTGGGCTATCCTGCCGCGATGGAGACCACGCTGCTCAAGGCCGACGCGCTCGGCCGCATCGAACTGTGCCGCGACGGCGACCGGCGCTGGATTCGCCGTGACACGCGCGCGGTGCATCCGCTGCTGCGCCCGTTCGCGCAGCGTGCCGCCGCCCGCGAAGCGCGCGTGCTGGCCGCGCTGGCCGGCATCGACGGTGTTCCCCAGCTGATCGGCGCGGACACCGGCTGCCTCGACCGCAGCTACCTCGACGGCCAGCCGATGCAGCTCGGGCAGCCGCGCGATCCGGCGTTCTATCGCGCCGCGCACCGGCTGCTCAAGCAGGTGCGCGCCCGCGGCGTCGCCCACAACGACCTGGCCAAGGAACCCAACTGGCTGGTGCTGGCCGACGGCCGGCCCGGCGTCCTCGATTTTCAGATCGCCTGGCTCAGTCACCGGCGCGGCCCCCTGTTCCGCCTGCTGGCGCGCGAGGACCTGCGTCATCTGCTCAAGCACAAGCGCAGCTACTGCCCGGCCGCGCTGACCCCGATCGAGCGGCGGGTCCTGCGCCGGCGCTCGTGGATCACCCGCATCTGGCACGCCACCGGCAAGCGCGCCTACAAGCTGATCGCCCGCAAGGTGTTCGGCTATTGGGACAACGAGGGAAACGGGCGCGTCCGCGACCCGGGGCCGCGCTGACCGTTCCGCTGCGGGCAGCCGTGGACGCCGCCGCGCCCGGCCGTCACCGCGGATCGGCGATTCGCCCGAGCAGGCCCGGTGGGAATCCATTGCGGCGCATCGCCTCGATCAGGTCCTCCGTCGGGTAGCCGGCCGACGCCAGGCGAACCACGCCGGCGGCGGGGTCGAACACGCCGAACTGGCAGCCGCTTGCACCGCCACGCGGCTGCCCGACCGAACCGGGGCAGATCAGGGCCTGCCGCACGCCGGCGAGGTCGATCGTGCCATCCCCGCAGAAGCGGTCGCCGCGACCGTCGCGCAGGTACGCGCCGGCCAGGTGGCTGTGACCATGGAAGCACATCCGGTGCTGCAGGCCCTGCAGGCAGTCGAGCTGCTCGACAGAGGTCATCTGGTAGACGTAGGTCGAGAACGCGCGCGGATCGCCCGGCGCGCCGTGCACGGCCATCCAGTCGCCGTCGGCATGGCGCAGCGGCAAGGCGCCGAGCCAGTCGCGATGCGCCTTCGACAGCCGGTTGCGCGTCCATTCCACCACCCAGCGCGCGTCGTGCGAGAACGGCGTCGGCAGCGTTTCGCCGGCCACCGCCTCGTCGTGGTTGCCACGGATGACGACGGCGTCGAGCCCGGCCAGCAACTCGATGCATTCGGCCGGAAACGGCCCGTAGCCGACACTGTCGCCCAGCACGAGAAAGCGCGTGATGCCGGCGGCCCGAAGTACCGACAAGGCCTGCTGCAACGCCGGCAGGTTGGCGTGCACGTCGGCCAGCAGGCCGATCGGCGCCTGCTGGCGCGGAGCCGCCACCGGCTTCTCGCGCGGGGGACGCAAGCCGGCGGCGAGTGCCGCCAGGCGTCCTGCATGCGCGTCGTTGACGGCCGCGATCGCCTCCACTTCGTGCAGCAGGCCGATGCTTCCTGCCGGGCCGAGACGGGCGATGCAGGCCATGGCGATCGCCTGGCCGACGCCACGCGCCTCGTCAGGATCGCCGCGCCGGCAGAACGTGCGGTCGAGGAAGGCGGCCAGCGGGCCGAAGCCGCTCCACGGGTAGAGGTCGTCGTCCAGATAGCAGACCCGGCCGTCCGCACCGACGCCGAAGTTCGTCAAGTCCTCGTCGAGCCGGTAGCCGTGCTCGCGTGCATCCAGGTAGCGTTCGGCCACACCGGTCCAGGTCCGCTGCAGGGCGGCGGCATCCGATGCACGCCAGTGCCGCAGCGAAAGCAGCCGGGGCGCGGCGTTGACCGCCAGCACCTGCGTTCCCGCCGCAAGCAGATACCAGGCCTTGCCGGGCGGATAGATGCCCAGGGCCCGTTCCCGCTCGATGCGCGCGGCGACCCAGCGCTCGCCCTGGCTGCGCGCGAAGGCATGTTCCGAACGCACCTTGACCACCAGCGTGTCGCTGGCATAGACCTGCGTCGACAGCCGCCCCGTGAACTCGCCGTCGCGCTCCATCGTCTTGCGCGTGCCGAACGCACGCCGTACCTCGGCGGTATCCGGCGCGAGGCCGGATACCGTGCCGGCGAGCTGCAGCCGATCGTCGATCGACGCCATGCCGCCGCTCGCCCTGCGTCGATGCCGGCCTACGGCACCAGCGGCTCGAGCTGCGGGATGGCCGAGCGCACGGCACTCCAGCCCAGGCCGAGGTTCGCCTTGCGGCCGGTGATGAGCACCACCAGCGAGTTGGGCTTGTTCGGCAGGATCATCATGAAATGATAGGTCTTGTCGGTCGTCATCTGCACTTCCTTGAGCAGCCGCACGCTGGCGCCGCCGCGCTGCGAGGCGAGCATGTCTTCCACGGCACGCACGGTCCGGCCGCGGAACATGTCCACCGCTGCCGCCGCAACGGCGTCGAGGTAGCCCTGGGTGAAGTACGGCACCTTGTGCGCAACGGCGAGCAGCAGGCCCGATTCCAGGTCGACCAGCGCACAACCCAGGCCGTTGTCGACGTTGTTGACGATGTCGTTGCAGATGTCGTTGAGTTTGCTCATGAAGCGTCCTCTTGCGATGGCTGGAGGGAAAAGGCTCCGGATCTCCGGAGAAGGATGGGAGCGTCGCCGGCATTCAGCGGCCGGTGACGCCGAGCGTGTTCTCGATGTCGCTCATGCACGAGCGCACCGCGAACAGGATCGAGCCGAGGGCCGCCTCGCTGGTGGTCTGCACACACAGCAGCAGGCCGGCACCGGGTAGCGGGATGTCGAACACCAGCAGCCTGCCGAGGCTGCCGTTGATGATGATGTCGGTGCACTCGCCACTGGCGGTCTCGGCGACCATCGAGCCGCCGAGCGCTTGCAGCGAACTGGCCATCGCCGCGACGCGTGCCGCCGAAATCGCCCCTTGCCGCTGCGCGCAGGCCACCTCGAAGCCGTCGTGGGTGGCGATGACGGCGGCCAGGATGCTGCTCTGGTCGGCGAGCAGCTCCTGCAGGCGACGGGTTATCAGGGCCGCCTCGACCTTGTTCCGGACTTTCATGCGCTCCTCCCCGATGAGCCGGCAGGGAACGCTCCGGCGAAAGGTACCGGGCGACGCCGCGGCGCGAAGCACGGCGCGAGATGCGCAGCGCGCACAGCGGCCGGCCGCGCGCGGCGAATCCTCGATTGCGCGGGAACCGCAGGCATCGGGTATCGACCGAGTGCGCGCGGCGTGGATGCCGCTCGATCAGAGAAGCGCGAACGCGAGGAATCCGCAGGCGGCGCGCCGTGCACGGGCGGTCGGCGATGCGTTGCGATCGGACCGCGAATCGCAAACGCCTGCGTATTCCCTTCGCGAAGGCTCGCCGCCCACGCCCGTCCCATCCACGACCTCATCGACTTGCCGACCTTTCCTCGCACTTCGACCAACCGCGCATCGATCCTCGCGCGCGGCAATTGCGTATCCGAAGTCGGCGCGATCGCCACGCGCATCCGGAGTCCGTGAGCGAATGACGAGCAAACTCCATGCCGGCAGCGATCGCGATGCGCGTCTCACTTGGAAATCCGGGGAACGAGATGGCGTTCGCAGATGCGGCGAAGTGCTGACAGCTTCTGACAATCAACGTCAGGTCGATCGTGTCCGCTCGTGACGAACGCAGTGCGCGCGGCCGGCGCGCACCGATGACGAACGCTGCGCGTCAGCGCCGCTCCGGCAGAGCGAATACGATCGGTACCAGTCCGGAACCTTCCGTTGCGACGCCCGCTTTCTGCGGCGGCCGGAAGCGCCAGAGTTTCACCGCATCGCGTGCCGCGCGATCCAATCGTGGCCAGCCGCTGCTGCGCGCGATCTCGATGCGACGCACGCCGCCGTCGACGGCCACCCATACCCGCAACACCACGGTGCCCTGCTCGCCGCGACGCAGTGCGTCAGGCGGATAGTGCGGCTCACGCACGCGCTCGTAGGCGAGCAGCCCGTCGACGGCGCTGGACGACGCGAGCGATGCCGTCGTGTCGACGACGGCCGGCGATACCGCCGGCACAGGCGATATCGTGTGAGATTCCGCGAGCAGCGGTGCGTCGGCAACGACGATCGGCGCAGCCGGCGCCGCGGGCACCACCGGCGTTGGACGCGGACGTGGGACCGGTTGCGGCGGTGGCGGCAACGGCACGACCGGCGGCGGCGCCACCGGCTCGATCCAGTACAGGACGGGCGCCGCGGCCGACGGCAGCTTGTCGGGCAGCATCGCCGGGATGCAGGCGAGCGCCAATGCCGCCACGTGCAATACCGCGGTCGCGCTCAGACTGCCGGTGCGCGACCAGTCCCATCCGGTCGCCGTCGCTCGTATCGTTGCATGCATCGCCTGCCCCTCCATCGAACCCCGTCAGGCGATTGCAACGCGGGCGGAACGCCGGCGGGGTTGGCGGATGTCGCATGCGCGCGTGGCGGCGCGGCGCAGGCTCCGGCAGCGGCGGCAAAAAAGGTTCTTCACCCATTCGCAGGGCCATACGGCTTTTGCTCCTGCTTTGGATTTGGCCCTTGGCTTTTCCGCCCTAAAGCAAGCCGAGCATCGCAGGGCGGCGAGGCCGCAGAGGCGCCCCGTGTTTGAGCGAAGCGAGTTGGGGCGCCGTGCCTCGTCGTCCGAGAAGCGCAGGGAACCGATCCGGCGTAGCCGGATCGGCTTGCGCCGGGCGAGAGGGCTTTTGGTTCCTTTTGGCCCATTCAAAAGGGACTCGGCCGCGTAGCGGACGAAAGCTCTTGATCTTGCTTCTGCTCCTGCTTTGCTCCGTGCCGGCAATCCTCAAAAGCCACAGCGAAAGCTAAGAGCAAGAGCTTCCGCACGCTGCGCGCGCGGGTGACTTTTGCGGCCCGCCATCCATGGCGGCCGCCCTTCGGGCCGTCGCTGCGCGACGTCAAGAATGTCTCCAGGAAATTCTTTGTCTTGGCAAAAGTAACCAAAACCGTGGTCGCCGGCGCGAGCCGCCGCGGCTGCGCCGCGCCGGTCCCCTGCGCTTCTCGGCCGGCCAGGCACGCTGCCCCAACTCGCTTCGCTCAAACACGGGGCAGCTCTGCGGCCTGGCCGACCTGCGATGCTCGGCTCGCTTTAGGCGCCAACAGCCAAAGCAACGGCAACAGCAACAGCAACAGCAACGAGCGCGGCAGCTGATTGATTCCCGCGCATGGCGAAGAACCAAAAAAAAGGCCCGCTCGAGCGGGCCTTCGGAAACCGGCGGCCGCATCGGCGGCCGACCTCGGAATTACTTCAAGTGCTGCCAGAGGAAGGTATAGGCCAGCGCCTGCATGAAGGCCGCCTGCCGGTTGTCGGCAGCACCGCCGTGTCCCCCTTCGATGTTCTCGTAGTAGGTCACGTCGTGGCCCTGCTCGCGCATCCGCGCCATCATCTTGCGCGCATGGCCGGGATGGACACGGTCGTCACGCGTGGAGGTCGTGAACAGCACCGGCGGGTACTTCACGTCCTTGCGCACGTTCTGGTACGGCGAGAACGTACGGATGTACTGCCACTCCTCGGCCTTGTCCGGATCGCCGTATTCGGCCATCCACGAAGCGCCCGCCAGCAGGTGGCTGTAGCGCTTCATGTCGAGCAGCGGCACCTGGCAGACCACCGCGCCGAACAGCTTCGGGTACAGCACGGTCATGTTGCCCATCAGCAGGCCGCCGTTGCTGCCGCCCTGGATGCCCAGGTGCGCGGGCGAAGTGATCTTGCGCGCGATCAGGTCCTCGGCCACGGCCGCAAAATCCTCGTAGGCACGCAGGCGGTTCTGCTTGAGCGCCGCCTGGTGCCAGCGCGGGCCGTACTCGCCACCGCCACGGATGTTGGCGACGACGTAGACGCCGCCCTTCTCGAGCCAGGCGCGTCCCGCGACCGCGGCGTAGCCCGGCTGGAGCGAGACCTCGAAGCCGCCGTAGCCGTACAGCAGGGTCGGATTGGCGCCGTTCTTGCGCAGATCGCGCGGTGCCACGATGAAGTACGGGATGCGCGTGCCGTCCTTGGACTTCACGAAGTGCTGGGCCACGTCGAGGCGCGAGGCGTCGAAGAATGCCGGCGTGCGCTTGAGGACTTCGGCCTTGGCCTCGCCGATCACGCCGCGATAGAGCGTGGTCGGCTCCAGGTAGCCGGCGACGGTCATGAAATAGTCGTCGCTGTCGTCGGCGTCGATCGCCGTCGCCGACACGGTGCTGAGCTTCGGCGCACCGGGCAGCGTCGAGCGCTTCCACGCGCCGTCCGCCGGCGTGAGCACGGTGAGCACGCTCTTGACGTCGTCGAGCTGGTTGACGATCAGGTGATGCCGCGTCCACGAATAGCCGGCCAGCGACGTCGTCTCGGTCGGCTCGAACAGCACGACCAGCTCGCGCTTGCCGGCCATGAAGTCGTCGAACTTCGCGGCGAGCAGCGCACCGCCGGGATAGGTCTTGCCGTCGACGGTCCACGGCATGCGCGTCTCGACGGTCAGCCACTCGCGATGGACGCTGCCGTTGGCGTCGTCGGGAATCGGCAGCCGGGCCTGCTTGCCGTCCTTGCCGATCACGAAGGTCTGGCTGGAATAGAAATCGATCGTGCGGCGGACGAAATCACGCTCGAAGCCGGGTGTGTCGTCGTGGTACGCATTGATGCTGAGGTCGTCCGCCGTTCCTTCGTACACCACCGTCGCCGACTCGATCGGCGTGCTGCGCTTCCAGCGCTTGGCGATGCGCGGATAGCCCGAGCGCGTCATCGAGCCGGCACCGGTATCGGTACCGACGAACAGCGTGTCGATGTCGATCCAGTTGACCGAGGACTTGGCCTCCGCCAGGCGGAAGCCGTCGGCGACGAAGTCACGCGTCTTGAGGTCGAACTCGCGGACCACCGTGGCGTCCGCGCCGCCGCGCGACAGCGAGAGCAGGCAGCGGCCGTCATACGGGCGCAGGCACTCGGCTCCGTGCCAGACCCAGTTCTCGTTTTCCTTCTTGCCGAGCGCATCCAGGTCCAGGATGGTCTCCCAGGCCGGACTGTCCTTGCGGTACTCGTCCAGGGTCGTGCGGCGCCAGAGGCCGCGCTGGTGCGTCTTGTCGCGCCAGAAGTTGTAGTAGTACGCCCCCATCTTGACGACGCCGGGGATGCGCGCGTCCGAGTCGAGCACTTCGAGGATGCGCTCGCGCGTCTGCTCGAACGCCTTGCTGTCGGCCAGCGCGGCGGTCGATTCGGCATTGCGTGCCTTGACCCAGTCCAGCGCCTTGTCGCCGCCGACGTCTTCGAGCCACAGGTACGGATCGTCGCCGTCCTGCGACGGGGCGGGTGCGGGAGCTTGGGCCATGAGGGAGGTGCTGAGCAGGAGACCGATGGAGAGAAGCAGGCGTTGAGAGAGCATGGAGGCTTCCGACGAGAACGACGAAGCCCCGAGGACCGGGGCTTCGTCTGATTGTGCGCAACCGCAGGCGGCTACAGCAGGGGAACCAGCAACAAGGCGACGATGTTGATGATCTTGATCAGCGGATTGACCGCCGGACCGGCCGTGTCCTTGTACGGATCGCCGACCGTGTCGCCGGTGACGGCCGCCTTGTGGGCCTCGGATCCCTTGCCGCCGTGATGGCCGTCCTCGATGTACTTCTTGGCGTTGTCCCAGGCGCCGCCGCCGGTCGTCATCGAGATCGCGACGAACAGGCCGGTGACGATGGTGCCGATCAGCAGGCCACCGAGCGCCTTGGGTCCGAGCAGGAAGCCGACCAGGATCGGCACCAGCACCGGCAGCAGCGACGGGATCATCATTTCCTTGATCGCCGACTTGGTCAGCAGGTCGACCGCGCGCGAATAGTCGGGCTTGGTCGTGCCTTCCATGATGCCGCTGATCTCGCGGAACTGCCGGCGGACTTCCTCGACGACCGAGCCGGCGGCGCGTCCGACCGCCTCCATCGCCATCGCGCCGAACAGGTACGGGATCAGGCCGCCGATCAGGAGGCCGATGATCACCATGTGGTCGGAGATGTCGAACGTGAAGATCGTGTCGGGATGCTCCACGCCGAGCTTGTGCGTGTAGTCGGCGAACAGCACCAGGGCGGCCAGGCCCGCCGAGCCGATCGCATAGCCCTTGGTCACGGCCTTGGTGGTGTTGCCGACCGCGTCGAGCGGATCGGTCACGGCGCGGACTTCCGGCGGCAGCTCGGCCATCTCGGCGATGCCGCCGGCGTTGTCGGTGATCGGGCCGTAGGCGTCGAGCGCGACGATCATGCCGGTCATCGACAGCATCGCGGTGGCGGCCACGGCGATGCCGTACAGGCCGCCGAGGTGGTAGGCACCCCAGATCGCTGCGCAGACGGCGAGCACCGGCCAGGCGGTCGACTTCATCGAGATGCCGATGCCGGCGATGATGTTGGTGGCGTGCCCGGTGGTGGACGCCTGGGCGACGTGGCGGACCGGCTTGTACTCGGTCGCGGTGTAGTACTCGGTGATGACCACCATCGCGCCGGTGAGGACGATGCCGATGACCGCGCAGCCGAACATGTTCCAGACGCCGTAGATGCTGTCGGCCATCAGCGCCTGCGTGACCGGGATGAAGGCCAGCAGCGCCAGCACGCCGGAGACGATCACGCCCTTGTAGAGCGCGTTCATGATCTTGCCGCCCGGGCTCGCCTTGACGAACCAGGTGCCGATGATCGAGGCGATGATCGAGACGCCGCCGAGCACCAGCGGGTACAGGGCGCCGTAGGGACCGGCATCGGCCGCCATGACGCCGCCGAGCAGCATCGTCGCGATCAGCGTCACCGCATAGGTCTCGAAGAGATCCGCGGCCATGCCGGCGCAGTCGCCGACGTTGTCGCCGACGTTGTCGGCGATCACCGCCGGGTTGCGCGGATCGTCCTCGGGAATGCCCGCCTCGACCTTGCCGACCAGGTCGGCGCCGACGTCGGCACCCTTCGTGAAGATGCCGCCGCCCAGACGCGCGAAGATCGAGATCAGCGAGGAGCCGAACGCGAGGCCGACCAGCGCGTGCAGCGCATCGTTCATCGAATAGCCCAGGCGGGCCAGCGTGACGTAGTAGCCGGCGACACCGAGCAGGCCCAGGCCCACTACCAGCATGCCGGTGATCGCGCCGCCGCGGAACGCGACCGCGAGCGCCGCATTGACGCCGTGCCGGGCCGCTTCGGTGGTGCGGACGTTGGCGCGTACCGAGACGTTCATGCCGATGTAGCCGGCCAGGCCCGACAGCACCGCGCCGATGGCGAAGCCGACCGCCGTGGGCCAGTCCAGCGCGATGCCGATCGCCAGGAACAGCAGCGCGCCGACGACGCCGATGGTCGAGTACTGGCGGTTGAGATAGGCGCGAGCGCCGAGCTGGATCGCCTTGGCGATCTCCTGCATGCGCTCGTTGCCGGCCGGCTTGGCCAGGATCCAGCGTATCGACCAGACGCCGTAGACGAGCGCGATCAAAGCGCAGATCAGCGAAAACAGGATGCCGTGTTGCTGCAGTAAAGCCATGTAGCTTTCCTCCCCGGTGCGTTTCGTGGACGTGCAGGTGGCTCTTGGCGGCCGCTGGACAACGCCGACCAGTATAGCCGCTGACGCCGAAGCAGCCATGCCGCCCTGCAGCGAGCACGCCGGCGCCGCCGATTGGCCCTACACTGGCCGGCCGGACCGGCCCGCTGTGCCGGCGCCGCATCATGGGATGCTCCGCGGTGACCGCACCTACCGACTACTACCCGGCGCTGACCGGACTGCGCGGACTGGCCGCGATCTGGGTCATGCTGCTGCATCTGTGGCTGCTGGCGGTGGCGCCCCCCGTCGTCGTGCTCGGCGTCGACCTGACCGCGCTGTTCTCGTGCGGCATGCTGGGGGTGGACCTGTTCTTCGTGCTGTCGGGCTTCCTGCTCGGCCTGCCGTTCCTGGCCTGGATCGACGGACGCCGGCCGTTTCCGGACCTGATCGTCTTCTTCAAGCGACGCTGCCTGCGCGTGCTGCCGCCGTTCTACGCGCAGCTGCTGATCCTGACCGTCGGCGGCTACCTGGTCAGCGGCGCCTGGCCGATCGACGCCAAGCAGCTGCTGGCCTACCTGAGCATGGAGTTCCTGCTGTACCCGGACATCGGGCCGCTGCTGAACGGCGTGTGGTGGAGCCTGCCCGTGGAATGGCATTTCTACCTGCTGCTGCCGCTGCTGGCCTGGCTGCTGTTCCATGCGCGCGCCTGGCTGGTCGTCACGCTGGTGATGGTCTGGGTGGTCTCCTTCCGCCTGCTCGCCTACGACCGCCTCTTCAGCGGGCAGCCGTCGGACCTGATCTGGTGGACGACTGTGATGCACCTGCCGGCGCGCCTGGACCAGTTCCTGTTCGGCGTGCTGGCCGCCTGGGCGCACCTGCGGCGTCCGGCCGGCCGCTCGGCATGGCCGGCCGCGGCCCTGGTGGCCGGCCTGGCCGGCCTGGCCCTGCTGGTCGCCGAGCTGGGCCGGCGCGGCAACGTGCTCGACACTGCCGACGTGCCGTGGATGTTCTTCCACTGGACGCTGATCGGCATTCCGATGGCACTGATCGTCTACGGCGCGGCCGCCGGCGGTCGGCTGGCGGGATTCCTGTTCGAAGGGCGCCTGCTGGCCTTCCTGGGCCGCATCAGCTACAGCCTGTACCTGTGGCACGGCATCGTCTTCGTCGTCGCCTATCGCACCGGCTTCAGCCAGTGGCCGCCGGCGGCCGGGCTGGCCCGGCTGGCGCTCTGGCTGGTCCCGGTCGTGATCGCCGTCGCGTGGCTGTCCTACCGGCTGACCGAGCGGCCGTTCCTGCATTCGGCGGCCGGCCGGCGCGCCGGCGCGGGCACCGGTGGCCTGGCGACGCGACCGGACGGCGCCTAGGCGGCGATCGAGGCCGCCGCTTCGGCGCGGTCGCCGGACCGGGTTCCGCGCGCGCGCAGCCAGGCGGCGTACTCGTCGAGGTCGCCGTCGAAAGCGTCCACGTGGCCGTCGGCCACACGCCAGAACGTCTCGCAGACCAGGCCGGTGAGGTGGCGGTCGTGCGAGACCAGCACGATCGCGCCGCCGAAGTCGCTGAGCGCTTCGGCCAGTGCCTCGCGCATCTCCAGATCCAGGTGGTTGGTCGGCTCGTCGAGCAGGAGCACGTTCGGCTTGCGCCAGGCGATCAGCGCCAGCGCCAGACGCGCGCGCTCGCCGCCGGAGAAGCCGTCGACCAGCTCGAAGGCGCGGTTGCCGGCGAAGTTCCAGCGGCCCAGGTAGTCGCGGAACTCCTGCGTGGCGGTGCCCGGCGCGATCTCCCGCAGGTGATCGATCGGGCTTTGCCCCTCGTGCAGCGACTCGACCGTGTGCTGGGCGAAATAGCCCAGTTGCAGGTCCGGATGCGCGGTGCGCTCTCCGGCCAGCAGCGGCAGCTCGCCGACCAGGGTCTTGACCAGGGTCGACTTGCCTGCGCCGTTGGGCCCGAGCAAGCCGATGCGGTCGCCGGCCTCCAGGCCGAAGCGGACGTCACCCAGCACGCGCAGGTCGCCGTAGCCGGCGTCGACATGGTTCAGGCGCAGCAGCGAGTGCGGCAGCTTGACCGGCTCGGCAAAGCCGATCCGGATCTGTCGCTCGGCGCGCACCGCCTCGGTGCCGGTCAGCTTGGCCAGGCGCTTGACGCGTGACTGCGCCTGCTTGGCCTTGCTGGCCTTGGCCTTGAAGCGGTCGATGAACGCCTGCAGGTGCGCGCGCTCGGCCTGCTCCTTCTCGAACGCGATCTGCTGCAGGCGCAGGTGCTCGGCGCGCTGGCGCTCGAAGCTGGTGTAGTCACCGGTGTAGAGCTTGGCCCGGCCCTCGTGCAGGTGCAGCGTATGCGTGCACAGCCCGTCGAGGAACTCGCGATCGTGCGAGATCATCAGCAGCGTGCCCGGGTACTTGAGCAGCCACTGCTCCAGCCACAACACCGCGTCGAGGTCCAGGTGATTGGTCGGCTCGTCGAGCAGCAGCAGGTCGCTCGGCATCATCAGCGCGCGGGCGAGATTGAGCCGCACGCGCCAGCCGCCGGAAAAGTCCGATACCGGCCGCTCGTGGGTATCGGCCGCGAAGCCCAGGCCGTGCAGCAGCCGTCCGGCGCGCGCGGTGGCATCGTAGCCGTTGATCTCGGCCAGCGTCTGGTGGGCCGCGGCGACCGCATCCCAGTCCTCCGCCGCCATCGCTGCCGCCTCGGCGCGCAATACGGCGTGCACCTCGGTATCGCCTGACAGCACGAAGTCGATCGCCGGATCGGGCAGCGAGGGGGTCTCCTGCGCGACGCTGGCGATGCGCAGGCGCCCGGGCAGGTCCAGGTCGCCCCGGTCCGGCTCCACCTCGCCCATGATGGCCGCGAACAGGCTGGACTTGCCGCAGCCGTTGCGGCCGACCACGCCGACGCGCGCGCCGGCGTGCAGGGCGAGGTCGATATCGGACAGCAGCAGGCGTTCGCCACGCCGCAAGGCGAAGTTTCGGAAGGCAATCATGATCGGCGTAGTGTAGCCGATCGCCCCGTCGGGGAATTGACGCCCAGGCTACGGCCGCTGGCGCGATCCGGGGAGGGGTCGCCCGCTCAGGCCGTTGAGCCGCGGGACCGGCGACGCGGCGTTGCCGCGACCGTGTGCATCGAGAACGGGCAGGACAGCCCCTTCTCGACCGCGTGCTAGGGCGTGTCATCAATCCCTCGGTAGGCCGCGCCGTTCTTGCGTGCGTCCGGGCCAAGGAAGAGGGAGGAAGTGGACGTGGGTCCACGCCCGAGCGATGACGCAGTCCCGGGCGTACGCAAGAGCGGCCCTACGGGTTGGCCCTGGAAAGCCGCCAGCGTGCGTTGCGCGGCTTGACCTGACGGCCAGTCAGGCGCGGCGCCACACAACACCCCCTGACGACTTTCCAGGGCCAACGCGACCTGCCGGGGGATTGATGACACGCCCTAGTGCGGCACGGCGCCCCGGCGCGCCGCCAGCACGAGCACGAGTGCCGCAAGACCGTTGACGGCCACCTCGCGCACCCGCGCCTCGCTCAGGCCGGTCTCGTCGGCGATCTGCAGGTACTCCATCGCGAACTCGATGCGCAGCACCAGGACTTCGCGCTCGGTCCGCGGCAGCTTCGCCAGCGCCTGCTCGTAGGCGTGTACCTGGTCGCGGCCGACCAGTTGCTCCACCCGCGCCGACACCGGGGCGGCTGGGCGACGCGCCTGCGCCTCTGCCGACGGCGCGACCGACAGCTCGGCCAGCGCGAGGTCGCGCAGGGCGACCAGCGGGTTCACGCCGCGACGAGACGGATCGCGACCGTGCAGTGGATCGGCCAGCAGGCGGCAGGCCATCTCGGCGACGCGGCCGGCGGCTTGCCGGTCCGGCGGCAACCGGTCGCACAGCCAGCGCCGCAGCAGCGGCAGGTAGTGCCCATAGCCCAGGACCGGCCCGAGGACATGCACGGTCCCGGCCTGCGATCCGGTGCCGAAACGGCCGATGTGCTGTGCGACAACCGAAACCTCCGGCATGGCCGTCTCCCGCCCGCAATACCCGCCCGTATCGTTGCCGAGGGCGCGAGCGCCGTCCAATCAAACTTCCTGACGCGCCGATAGCCGCCGGTTATCGCGATCGCCCGCAGGAATCGTTCGATAACCTGCGGCTATGCCGCCGGTGCCGGCGGCGGCGAGAACCTGACGTCCCGCAGGGCATCGTCGGGCAAGGCATAGGCGGTCTCGAGATACTCGCCCTCGTGGATGACCTCCGGGAACCCGATACCCGGCAAGGCCTGCACGGCGAAGATCTCCTGCACGCCGCCGGTGAACTTCAGGAGGCCGACGGTCTTGCCGGTGCCGATGTGCACCGCCCACACGCCCGACAACCGGTCGACGTTGTCCTCGGTGATCGGGATGTCGGTGAACGCGTTGGTCTCGCGCAGCTGCGACAGGCCGATGAACGCCACCGGGCCGAGGAAATCCAGTCCGCGCGCGAAGCCGGGGACGCGGGCGACGTCGGTCTTGGCACCGGTCTTCGGGTCGATCGTGACCAGGGCGCCGCGGCCGGACTCGAGCACCCACAACCGGTCGTCGTACCAGCGCGGCGAATGCGGCATCGACAGGCCGCGCGCGATCACCTGGTTGGACTGCATGTCGAGCAGGAGGCCGCCGTCGCGCTTGTTGGCACGCCAGCCCTGCGGCGTGTTGGTTTCGCCCAGCGCCGTCAGGTAGCGCGGCCGGCCATCCCGCATCCCGAGCCCGTTCAGGTGGCAGCGGTCCTCCGGCGCCAGGTGGCTGACGAACGAAGGACGCCAGCGCGGCACGAAACTGGACTTGTCGTCGAGGGTGCACAGGCACGAGAACAGCGTGTTGACGAACCACAGGTCGCCGTTGCGATCCCAGGCCATCTCGTGGATGTCGATGGCGCCGGTGACATGGCCGCGCCGCGCCAGGTAGACCGCGTCGTGCCGCGGCGGGTCGTTCAACCGGGAGGCCACCGCCGGCATGTTGCGGAACTCGACGATCTCCACCCGCGTGCCGAGCGCGATGCGCTCGCCGTCGGCGGCCATGCCCATCGGGCGATCGAAGGTGCGGAAATGCGTATTGATCGCAGCACCGTCGGGTCGCAGGATCACCAGCTTGCCGGCCTGGTAGGTGCTGACGATCAGGCAGCCCTGCAACTGGCGCAGCAGGTCCGGCAGGTTGGTGGTGTGCACGCTGGCGAGGACGGCGGCCGGCGCGTCGCCGGCGGGCGCCGTACCGGCCGGGCCGGCGGCGGGTTGCGAAGGCGGGCTGCTCATGGACATGGCCTGTTCCGGAAAGGCCCGCATCGTTGACGATCCGGCGGGCCGTTGCAACGCCTGCCCGCGCTGCGGCGCGCGCGGGCGACCCGCTCGCCGCTGCGCCATCGGCGTACAGTGTGGCTATAGTTCGGAAACGGCACCGGAGTCGCCTGCAATGACCACCCGGCTCTCATCGGCACAGCTCGAATCGTTCGTCGTGCTGGCACGCGAGCTGAAGTTCGGGCGGGCCGCGGAGCTGCTGCACATCAGCCAGCCGGCGCTGACCAAGCGCATCCAGAACCTCGAGGAGACCGTCGGCCAGATCCTGTTCCTGCGCCTGCGCGAGGGCCTGGAGCTGACCGAGTCGGGCCGCGTGCTGCAGCGCTATGCCGCCAGCATCGCGTTGCAGGAACAGGACCTCATCGACAACCTGATCGGCGGCAAGAGCGAGGACGGCAACCTGGCCGGCTTCTTCCGTCTGGTCGCGTTCTCCTCGTCGCTGCGGTCGGTGGCGCTGCCGGCGCTGGCGGTCCTGCTGCGCGCCAACCCGCGCCTGACCTGCCAGACGATCAAGGGCGAGGTGCACCAGATCCACGACATGCTGATCGACGGACGCGTCGACTTCTGCCTGTCGCTGTCCGAGTGCGAGCGCATGGGCATCGAGAACGTGCAGATCGGGATCGAGCGCAACGTGCTGATCGAGTCGGTCCGCCATGCCACCCGGCCCGACTGCTACATCGACCACGAGCCGCGCGACAACTTCACCGAGCGCTTCTTCCTGAGCCAGACCGGCGCGACCGTGCCGCGCATGCTGCGCGCATACTTCGACGACATCTACGGGCTGATCGATGCGGTCTCGCAGGGCATCGGCCGCGCCGTGGTACCGGTGCACCTGATCCGGCCCGAGCACGAGGTGCGCGCGGTCGCCGGCTACCGGCCGTTCGAGGTCCCCGTCCTGCTGCAGTTCCACACCCAGCCCCATCCGACCAGCCTGCAGCGCGCCGTGGTCGAGACACTGGTGCGCGAATGCCCGCCGCTGCTGCAGGCCAATCGCATGCACGGCAAGACCGGTGCGGCCATCGCCGACGACGCGCTGCTGCTGGCCCAGCGCCGCCAGCGGCGCAAGCGGCGCGCAGGCAAGACCTGAAGCGGGCGGACGGTTGGCCGGGCCCGGAATCGCGGACGCCACCGGTCCGCGCATCAAGACAGGCTGCCGGCGATCGTCGCGTCCTTCTCGCGCCACAGCCGGTTGATCCAGTCCTGGAAGCGTGCCCGCGCGGCCGCGTCGTCGTAGCCACCCTGCAACAAGGCGAGCGGGACCGGCAGCCGGCGCACCTGGACGCGCACCTCGCGCACGCGGCCGCAGAGCAGGTCCAGGACGGTCGGCCGGCCTTGCGGGTAGACCAGCGTGACGTCGACCACCGCGTCGAGCAGGTCGCCCATCGCCTCCAGCACGAAGGCGACGCCGCCGGCGCGTGGCTGCAGCAGGTGCCGATACGGCGAGCGCTGCTGCGCGTGCTTGTCGGCGGTCAAACGCGTGCCCTCGACGAAGTTCATGACCGACACCGGCATGTCGCGGTACTTGGCACAGGCGCGCCGGGTCGCCTCGAGGTCCTTGCCGCGCAGCTCCGGATGCCGGGCCAGCGTGTTGCGCGAGTAGCGCTTCATGAACGGAAAATCGAGCGCCCACCAGGCCAGGCCCAGCACCGGCACCCAGATCAGCTGGCTTTTCAGGAAGAAGCGCAGGAACGGGATGCGCCGGTTGAAGACGCGCTGCAAAACCGGGATGTCGACCCAGCTCTGATGGTTGCAGACCACCAGATACCACTCGTCGTAGCGGAGTCCTTCCATGCCGCTGACGCGCACCTGCGTGCGGCCCAGGCGGGCCATCAGCCCGCTGTTGAATCCGATCCAGCTCTCGGCCAACACCACCAGCGCCCGCGACAGGCGCCGCCGGAAGGCGGCCACCGGCACGAGCACCTTCAGCATCGCCAGGACGAACAACGGCAGGGCGTGCACCAAGGTGCTGACGCCGATCAGCACCGCCGCCGTCACGGCGCGCACCGCGGTGGCCACTACCCGCATCGGCCTCAGTCGGCCGGCTCGAACGGCGGCAATTTGCGGGCCACCGGCAGGTTCTTCAGCTTCACATAGCGTGGCAGCCCGTCCTTGCCGGTCGGTGGCGGATCCTCGCCGCGGATCAGCGGCGAGAGGTAGCGGCGCGCCCGCTCGGTGATGCCATAGCCGTCACGGCGGATGAAGCCCTTCGGCAGGACCTTTTCCGTGTTGGCGACCTTTGCCAGCGGCACCGGCTCGATCTTCCAGCGATACGGCGCATCGGAGGTCCGGACGATGGCGGGCATCACCGCGTGGCGCCCCGCCAGGGCATAGGCGACCGCGGCCTTGCCGACCGCGATGGCATGCGCAAGATCGGTCCTGGAGGCCAGGTGCCGTGCCGAGCGCTGCAGGTAGTCCGGCTGCGCCCAGTGGTACTTCAGGCCAAGCCTGTCCTTGATCCGCTGGGCCAGCAGCGGCGCCACGCCGCCCAACTGGGCGTGGCCGAAGGCGTCGCGCCCGCCGGCCTCGGACAGGAAACGCCCGTCCGGCGTCCGCACGCCTTCGGATACGACGACGGTACACCAGCCGACCCGCTCGACCGTCGCCTGCACGCGGGCGAGGAACGCCGCCTCGTCGAACGGCACCTCGGGGAACAGGATGATGTGCGGCGGCTCGTCGGGACCGTTCCCGGCCAGGCCGGACGCAGCCGCGATCCAGCCGGCGTGACGGCCCATCACCTCCATCACGAAGACCTTGGTCGAGGACTCGGCCATCGAGGCGACGTCCAGGCTGGCCTCGAGCACCGAGACGGCCGTGTACTTGGCCACCGACCCGAATCCCGGGCAGCAGTCGGTGAGTGCCAGGTCGTTGTCGACGGTCTTGGGCACGCCGATCACCTTGACCGGATAGCCCAGCGCCTCGGCGACCTGGGCGATCTTCAACGACGTATCGGCCGAATCGTTGCCACCGTTGTAGAGGAAGTAGCGGATGTCGTGCGCGCGCAGCACGTCGATCAGCCGCTCGTACCGAGCACGGTCCCGGTCGATCGCACCGAGCTTGAACCGGCACGACCCGAACGCGCCGCCGGGCGTGTGGCGTAATGCCGCAATGGCCGCGGACGTTTCCCTGGACGTATCGATCAGGTCTTCCCGCAGCACGCCGACGATGCCGTTGCGCGCCGCCAGTACCTTGACCTGCCGTCGCCGCGCTGCCTCGATGACGGCACCGGCGGTCGCGTTGATGACCGCGGTCACACCGCCCGATTGCGCATACAGCAAGTTCCCGCGATTCATCGCTCCTCCGATGCCCTCGGCGCGTTTGACACTCCCGGGTGCAGCCGTTAGCGTAGCCCGCGCTCGTTTGAGGGTCTGTCTCGTTGCCGGGGCAGTCTAGCGGATCGCGACGTGTCGGGATCGCACCGCCCCCGTCCAGCCGCCCACATCCAACGGAATACTCTATGCGACTCGTCCTGCTCGGCGCGCCCGGTTCGGGCAAGGGAACCCAGGCGGCCAGACTCAAGACCGCGCTCGGGATCCCGCACATCTCGACCGGCGACCTGCTGCGCGCCGCGGTACGGGCGGGTACGCCGCTTGGCCTCAAGGCCAAGGCGGTGATGGAATCCGGGCAACTCGTGTCGGACGACATCGTCCTCGGCATGCTCGAGGAGCGGCTGGCACAGCCCGATGCCGCCGCCGGCTTCATCCTCGACGGCTACCCCCGCAACGTCGCCCAGTGCCAGGCGCTGGAAGCGCTGCTCGCCCGCATCGGCCAGCCGCTGGACATCGCCGTAAAGCTCGACGTGCCGAACGAGACGATCATCGGCCGCTGCGAGATCCGCTACGCGGCCGAGGGCCGCGCCGACGACAAGCCCGAGACGGTGCGCGAACGCCTGCGCGTGTACGCCGACCAGACCGCCCCGGTGGCCGACTATTTCGCCGGTACCGGCAAGCTGGTCGTCGTCGACGGTGTCGGCGAGCTGGACGACGTGTTCGACCGCATCCTGGCCGCGCTGCCCCGCTGACGGCATCCGCTGTCGGCCGGTCCGGCACGGCCGCGCCGATGGTTCTCGAGGCTCCTGGCCCATGAAACTGCACATCCTCGGCATCTGCGGCACCTTCATGGGCGGCGTGGCCGCCCTGGCCCGTGAGCTGGGGCACACGGTCGAAGGGTCCGACGCGAACGTCTACCCGCCGATGAGCACCCAGCTCGAAGAGCTCGGCATCACGCTCCGGTCCGGCTACGACGCCGCTCACCTGACCCCGCCACCGGACCTGGTGCTCGTCGGAAACGCCCTGTCCCGCGGCAACCCGGCGATCGAGCACCTGCTCGATGCTCGCCTGCCCTACCAGTCCGGCCCGCAATGGCTGGGCGAACAGGTGCTGGCCCAGCGGCAGGTGCTGGCCGTGGCCGGCACGCACGGCAAGACCACGACCACCTCGCTGCTGGCCTGGCTGCTGCAGTCGCAAGGGCTCGCGCCGGGCTTCCTGATCGGCGGCGTGCCGGGCAATTTCGAGCGCTCCGCACGGCTCGGCGACGGCCCGCACTTCGTCATCGAAGCGGACGAGTACGACACCGCCTTCTTCGACAAGCGGTCGAAGTTCGTGCACTACCGGCCGTCGATCGCGATCCTCAACAACCTGGAATTCGACCACGCCGACATCTTCCCGGATGTGGCCGCGATCCAGCGCCAGTTCCACCATCTGGTTCGCATCGTCCCCGGCAACGGACGCCTGATCGTCAACGCGGAGGATCCCCGCCTGGCGCAGGTGCTGCAGATGGGATGCTGGTCCGCGGTCGAGACGTTCGGCATCGACGCCGGCGACTGGCGGGCCGAGCTGATCGAGGCGGACGGGTCGGCCTTCCGCGTCTCTTACCGCGGCCACCTTCTCGGTGAGGCCCGCTGGCCGTTGCTGGGCCGCCACAACGTCATGAACGCACTGGCGGCGATCGCCGCGGCCCACGCAGCCGGCGCATCGGCCGCCGCCGTCCTGCCCGCGCTCGCCGGCTTCGCCAGCGTCAAGCGGCGCCTGGAGCGCATCGACGCCGCGCAGGACATCGCCGTCTACGACGACTTCGCCCACCATCCCACCGCGATCGCCACGACGCTGGACGGCTTGCGTGCCCGTGTCGGCGCGGCCCGCATCCTGGTCGCGCTCGAGCCGCGCTCGAACTCGATGCGCCTGGGTGCACATGCGGACGAACTGGCGCCCTCACTGCGCAAGGCCGACCACGTGGTCTTCCTGCAACGCCCCGAATTGCCGTGGGATGCACAGCGCGTCATCGGCGCCCTGGCCGGGCACGGCGAGGCGGTCGGCAGTGTCGACGCCCTGCTGGCGGCGCTCGCCGGTGCCGCACGTCCCGGCGACCATGTCGTCTTCATGTCCAACGGTGGCTTCGAAGGCGCTCCGCAGCGGTTCGCCGCACACCTGCGTGGGTAGCCACCCGGTGCGGACTCGCCTGCCGTCCTGACCGCTTGCTAGACTCGGTGGTCATGGCCGCCGCCGACTGCACCGACCTGCCGCTGTTTCCGTTGTCGAATGTCCTGTTTCCCGGCGGCACGCTGCGGCTGCGCATCTTCGAGCCTCGCTACCTCGACCTGGTCCGCGAATGCAGCCGCGAGGGTCGCGGCTTCGGCGTCTGCCTGATCATCGAGGGTGCCGAGGTCGGCGAACCTGCGACCCCCGCAGCGATCGGAACGATCGCCCACATCACCGACTTCTACACCCTCGACCAGGGTCTGCTCGGCATCACGGCCGAAGGGCGCAACCGGTTCCACGTCGAGCGCACGCGCGTCCGCGACAACGGCCTCGTGCGTGGCGACATCCGGGCCTGGGACGAGGAGCGCACGATCGCCGTGCCGGCCGAGTTCGGCCTGCTGCCGACCATTCTCGACCGCCTGCTCGGGCAGATGAACCTGCCCGCGCGGCATGCCGACCGCAGCTGCTTCGACGATGCCAGCTGGGTGGGCTTCAGGATGGCCGAACTGCTTCCGCTGGCCGCCGGCGAGCGCCAGCACCTGCTGGAGATCGTCGATCCGCTGCAACGGCTCGCCCTGCTGCGCGATGCACTGCCGCGCTTCCAGCGCGAATAGCGCGCGGCCGGCCCCGGTGCCGCAGGAAGGCGTGCAAACGCACCGCTCCCCGTCCCGACCGGAGCCGGACCGGTACGCATCCGCTGCGCCGGACCGGCAGCTCCGCGCGTACGCTTTCCCGATATCCGGATACCACCCGCTCCCGCTACCCGAACACAAGGAACAGCCATGGCATCGCTAGCCGGAAAGACCCTCTTCATCACCGGCGCCTCGCGCGGCATCGGTCTCGCGATCGCGGTCCGCGCCGCCCGCGACGGCGCCAACGTCGTGATCGCGGCCAAGAGCGAGGTCGCCAATCCCAAGCTGCCCGGCACCATCCACACCGCCGCCGCCGCGGTGGAAGCGGCCGGCGGGCGGGCGCTCGCGCTGAAGGTCGACATCCGCGAGGAGGAAGACGTCCAGGCGGCGATCGAGCGCACCGTGGCCACGTTCGGGGGCCTCGACATCCTGGTCAACAATGCCAGCGCGATCTGGCTGCGCGGCACGCTGGACACGCCGATGAAGCGCTTCGACCTGATGCAGCAGGTCAACGCGCGCGGCAGCTTCCTGTGCGCCCAGCATGCGCTCCCGCACCTGCTCCGGTCCGCCAATCCGCACATCCTCACGCTGGCGCCTCCGCCCTCGTTCGATCCGCGCTGGTGGGCGCCGCATACGGGCTACACGCTGGCGAAGATGGGCATGAGCCTCGTCACGCTGGGACTGGCGGCCGAGTTCGCGGATCGCGGTATCGCGATCAACGCACTCTGGCCGCGCACGATCATCGCGACCGACGCACTGAACATGATTCCCGGCATCCCGATCGAGCGCTGCCGCCGGCCGGACATCGTCGCCGACGCCGCCCATGCGGTGCTGACCACCCCCAGCGCGGAGTTGAACGGGCGATTCCTGATCGACGAGGAAATCCTGCGTGCCCGCGGCATCGAAGCGTTCTCGCAGTACGCGGTCGATCCGACGCAGACGCCGCTGACCGACCTGTTCCTAGACGACTAGGACTCGACGATCTGGGCTCGACGACCAGGGCGTGTCGTCCCCCCCCCCCCGCGGGTTGCCCGGCCCGAGACGCGCCAGTGGCACGGCGCGCGCCTGACGGGCCGTCCGGTCCGGTCGCACGAAGTCATCTGGCGGCCTGCCGGCCCCACCCGGACGGCCGCTCGCGCGCAGGTCCGGGACGGCGCCACCGCTCGCACGTAGACCGACGTCCGCGTCCCGCTCTTCCCTGCCCCGGATACGCGCCGGTGCGCAGCGATCTACCGGGAATCGAACGACACCCCGTCAGCGCAACCAGCGGCGCCAGCCACGCGGCGCCGGCAGTGGTTCCGGTGCTGCCGGCCCGGCGTCCTGGCGCAGGCGGTCCAGCTCCGCCTCGAGTTCCGCGATGCGGGCACCCGCTGCCATGTTCTTGCGCACCTCGTGGTTGTAGTGCGCATAGACCGATTCCTCGCCGTCCCCGAACAGCGAGAGTGCCGGCAGCGGGGCCGGCAGGCCACGGCGACCGCAGAGGGCCACGTAGTACACCGGGGCGTAACCGAGACCCGGCACCGGCGCCTGGCCCGCGGATGGTGACGTCCAGGCCTGGCTGTCGCCGTCCGCGCCGTCGAGCGACCAGAGCGCCGACTGGAACAGCAGCTTCTGGCCATAGAGCCGCAGCTGCGGAAAGTGAGGACGCAGCAAGTCGAGCAGCTCGTCCCGGTACAGCTCACGGACATGGAACTCGTTGTCGAACCCCATCACGTCCGAGTAGGTGCGCTTGTCCGGCGAGGAGATCACCAGCAGGCCATCGTCGGCCAGCACGCGGGCGAAGCCCTCGATCAGCCGTTCCTGCGCATGCAGGTGCTCGAGGGTCTCGAACGAGACCACGACATCGAAGCGCGCGTCCTCGAACGGCAGCGCGGTGGCGTCGGCCTGCACGAACTGGAGATTCGTGCGGCTGCCGTAGCGGTTCCTGGCGTGGTCGACCGCCTGCGCCGAGAGATCCACGCCGACGACGCTCGCCGCCGCGTCCGCCAGCAGGTTCGAGCCGTAACCCTCGCCGCAGGCGGCATCGAGCACCCGCTTGCCGCGCACGAGGTCGAGTGCGAATGCGTAGCGATGCCAGTGCTCGTACCAGATCTCGCGCACGCATTCGGGCGTGAAGCGTTCGCCCGTGAAAGGCAGGGCGGCGGGACTGTCGCTCATGTCGGCAACCTCAAGCTCCCGGCACCCGCGAGGCGGGATGCTCGGATACGTCGTGCCAGCGGTGGGAAAGTCGCACCATCCCGAACTCGCGAGAGCTGCCGCGGATCGTGATGGCGCGCTCGATCGTATCGAACGCGCGGACGCCCTCGGTGTCCATCGAGTGCACCCGCAAGCTGTAGCCGCCGGGCAGCAGCGGCAGTGCGCAGAAATCGACCGCGACCACGTACGTGTCGCCATCGCGCGTCGGCGTCACGGCGTCCATCTCGGTGGTGACGCCGTAGACCGGCGTGCCGTCGGCACGCACCAGCCCGAAGGCGACGATCGGCGGCCGCCCGTCACGGGAGCGGACCCGCACGCGCACGCGCAGGTCGGCCCCGCCGTCGAGAACCAGGGCGCGCTCGTCCGCGCTGCCGTTGACGTCCACCCCCACGACCGCGAACTCCTGCGACGCGTCGGCCGTCTTGGGCCGAGCGGCCTGGTCGCTTCTCCTTTCCTGGTAGGCGAGATAGGCCTGGGTGACGTCGAACACGTCGCCATAGCCAGCGACCGTCCCGTCGCGCAGCCAGCACGCATGACGGCACAGCTTCTGCACGTGGTACATGCTGTGCGAAACCAGCAGCAAGGTTCCGCCATCGGCCAGGTAGTCCTCGATCCAGCGCACGCATTTCTTCTGGAACGCCTCGTCCCCGACCGCGAGCACTTCGTCGGTGATCAGCAAGTCAGGACGCAGGGCCGCCACCACGGCGAAGCCCAGCCGTACGACCATGCCGGACGAATAGTGCTTGACCGGCTCGTCGATGTACCGGCCGATGTCGGCGAACGCGACGATCTCGTCGAGCTTGGTGCGCAGCTCCGCCGCGCTCAGGCCGTAGAGCACCGCACTCATCGCGATGTTGTCGCGGCCGCTGTATTCCGGATGGAAGCCGGCACCCAGCTCCAACAGCGCACCGACCCTGCCGTTCACCGTCACGCCGCCGCTGCTGGGTGTCAGCACGCCGGCGATCAGCTTCAACAGGGTCGACTTGCCGGCACCGTTCTCGCCGATGAGGCCCAGCGACTCGCCGCGTTGCACTCGCAGGTCGACGTCGTGCAGGACCTGGATCGAATCGATGTCGCCCCGGCCGCTCAGCAAGGCTCCGAGCGCCCGCAGGCGGTCCCGCCGCTGGAAGACCTTCGGGTAGCGCTTGCCCAGGCCTTGCGCTTCGACCAGCAACGAGGGTGCCGGCACGCCGTCAGCGGACATCGGACGATCTCGGCAGGGGGCGAAGCGTAATCAGCATGGAACGAGGTTCCTGAGGACCGGACGCACTATAGCGCCGAGCTTTCTGCGGAGGTTCTCCGGAGCGGCATGATTCGACGCCATGGCCTCAGAGGAAATCCTCGAAATGCCGGTTCAGCCGCCGAAAGACGAAGCTGCCGATGGCCAGCACCAGCCCGGCGACCACGATCGCCACGAGCAGTCGGCCAAGGTCCAGGTGACCGTATCCCAGCAGCAGGCTGCGGAAGCTTTCCGCGTAGAACGTGAAGGGATTGAGGTCCAGCCAATGCCGGTACGCCTCGGGCAGCGATTCGCGCGCATAGAAAACCGGCGCCGCGAACATCATCAGCATCAGCAGTTGCCCCAGCGCCTGGATCAGGTCGCGCACGAAGACCTGCAACGCGGAAAGCACCAACGCGATACCGACCGCCAGGGCGAACAGCGGCAGGTACAGGGCGAGTGCCGGCAGCAGGCCCAGCAGGTCGATCCGGTATCCGAGAAGCTTCAGGATCAGGACGATGGCGACGAACCCGGCCGTATGGATGAGGAAGCTGGATGCGGCAGCCGCGAACACGAAGACCTGCCGCGGCAAGGCGATCTTGCCGATCAGCGCGGCGTTCTCCTGGATCGCCGTCGTAGACCGCAGCAGCGCCTCGGAGAACGCCGTCCACGGCCACAGCGCCGTCACCAGGAAAGGCACGAACCCGGGCGCGTCGGCCCCCGGCAGGCGCGCCTTGAAGACGTGCACGAAGACGAACGAATAGACGGCGAGCTGGACGAGCGGTTGTACCAGGGCCCACAGACCGCCGCTGAAGCTGCCCGCGAACCGGTTGCGCAGCTCGCGACGGAGGAACTCGACCGCCAGCGCGAATGTTCGACGATGCACTGCTCTGGGAGCTCCCGATCTGAAAGAGGCCCTGTCAGGGGGGCTGGATCTTCTTCGCTCCGACACGCTCGGCCCAACCTGCACGCGACCGGCTACTGCCCGAGGGCTTGCGCACCATTCGCATAGCGGGTGCGCAAGGAAGCAATCGCTTCCGGATTGAACTCCATGGGCGTCGTGCGCAGGCTACCTAGATACTCGTCGATCCGCTGCTTCACGTACTCGGTGCGCTTCGCTTCGAGGATGGAATCCTTGACCTCATCGAAAGTGAGCTGTCGATCGGGCTCGCGCACGACCGCCTTGAGGATATAGATCCCTCCCACCTCTTCCACCACTGCCGATACATCACTCGGCGCTTTGAGACTTCGCGCCGCGGCCCGCGTCGCGTCTGGATAGTGTTCCGATCCAGCTGCATCTTCCAGCGTCCCAGCCTCGACGCCATGCTGCTCGGGTGTGCCGTAGATCGCGTCGAACTGCCGCACATCGGATTGAATCTGTGCACGAAGGCGGTTCATCGTGGCCTTGGCCGCTGCAAGGCTCTCCGGCTTGGGCTTCCCGCGCTCCTTTTCGGCTTCCACCGAAGCCTTCAGGTACTGCACGTCGATTCGACCGGCGACGACATAGTCGGACCGATTCGCCGCGTACATTTCCTCGGCGAGCACCGTCATATCGGGGACATCCGAGTCCCGAACCCGCTCCAGCTGCCTGCGATAGGTGCCGGCCGGGTCCTTGTCGATCTGACTCAACAGGATGGGATCTGCTTCCTGGCGACGAACGTCCTGGACGACCAGCTTCTGGGTCAGAAGATTCTGCAGGACCTGCTCGATCCGCTTCGGGCTGTCGAAGAAGGCCGCCCGGTCCTTTTCCGGAATCGTCTGGGCGAATTGATCGACATCCTTGACCGTCACTTCGACACCACTCTGCTGGACGATCACATGCGCAGGCAGT
Source organism: Dokdonella koreensis DS-123 (assembly GCF_001632775.1). Taxonomy (NCBI): domain Bacteria; kingdom Pseudomonadati; phylum Pseudomonadota; class Gammaproteobacteria; order Lysobacterales; family Rhodanobacteraceae; genus Dokdonella; species Dokdonella koreensis. Next base: position 910,835 of record NZ_CP015249.1, on the reverse strand, counting down.
GCATGTGCCATCGAGATGCCGGTGGACATTAGCAACAGGAACAGCAGCGTCTTCATTACCTGTATTCCACTCTCGCCGAAAAGCAACGCCGCCCTGAATGCAACCAGGGCGGCGTTGGTCTGTGGAGCTATCCGAAACTGATGAGCGCGTCGCTGCTACGGACTGACCGATCCGCAGTCAACACTGCCCGGGCAGTTGTTCTGATACTGCATGCGGCAACCGCCCGCCGCGCATTCGGATCTGGACTCACTCGTGATCGGCAGCGGCGTGTAGACCATGTTCAGATAGTAGGTCTCACCCAGCTGTAGCTTGCATTCGTAGTTGCCGGTCACGATCGAGTAGGAGATATGCCCCGACGGGCCCAGGTTGTTGAACCAGCATCCCGTCGGAGTCGGTGATGTGGGACCCGGTGTGGACGTGAAGTCGCCGCATCGCTTGCTGATGCTGGCCGAGATGCCGTTTCCGCCACCGCCGTAGTGCTGGAACGCCGTCGAGCTGCCGGTGAGCCAGAAGCTGCCTGTTCTATTGGGCGTGAATTCCAGCGCAACATACTGTTTGCCGCCGAATTCGACGCCGACCATGTTGCCGCCGAGGTACGGCCATGGGTTGAACGTACCCGGCGCGGAGGAACGCTGCCCCAGACATGTCCCCATTGAGTCGTCGGCGATGCCAAGCGCGGGCCATCGCCCGATTGATAGCGAACAAAGCCTTGGGTAACACGCGTCCATCCGGTCGGAGCCGCACACCCTTCCGGCGCAGCCGTGACATTCGCCGAAATCTCCGAGACAGCCGCAGTCTGGACATTCCCGTTATAGGTGCAGTTCAACCGGAAATGGTAGTTTCCCGCGACGGCAGGCGTCAGCGTCAGATTGTGGGGGGTTGCGCAACTCGACGTGGAATTGCAGGCGACACCCGATGCCGGCCACGGCCAACCAGCACTTTGTCCTGCCGGAATGCTGCTGCCGTCGTAGGTACACAGGTCGGCATTAGCCGCCGCCCATTGCACTTGCGCCGAGGCACCGATTGCCCAACCGGACGGCAACACCCAGTTTGCCGGCCCCGGGTTGATCGACGGTACCGGCAGCGGAGCCGTTTGGCAGTTGGTTCCGAACGCCCCGGTCGCCCGCAAGTGTCCCGTCGCCGGATCGGCGGTGACACCGTTTCCATTCGTCGTGAATATGCACGGATTGGCCGGCTGCGAAGGATCGGTCAATTCGATGACCGTCTGAGCGTGAGCCAAGGGCGAAAAGACCAGGGCTAGCGGGAGGAAGGAAAAGGACCAGCGTACCAATCGAGATGTGGAGGGCATTTCAGAAGCTTCCCTGGGCATAAGCGGTGGGATTGTAGTGCGTTCCTATGCACAGAAGTGCAAATTCGTCGTTAAATCCGCGCATTCCAAGCGCGCAATAAAAAAAGAGGGGGCTTGCGCCCCCTCTTTTCTGATACTACACGCACTGTCTCTTACGAGCAGGTGCTCTCGCCAGCCGTGCAGCTCCGGCTTGCACGATGACGGTACACGCCCGAGTAGTTCGACATCACACCGTCGGACACGTTCTCGTTGACGAGGTTGTTCGCCCAGAAACCGGTGACCGGCAGGCCGTGATAGACGTTGCCGTTCAGCGACGCACGCAGAGCATGCGGCTCCGAACCCGGGTTCAGGTTCAGCTTGACCCAGCCTTCCGCACCGACGGTCGGGCGGATGTTGGTGACGAGCTTCGAACCGAGAACGCCGGAAGCGGTCGGGGCGGTCGTGACGTCGAGGAAGCTGATGACGTTGGTTTCACGGCACAGCGACGACGGCGGAGCACCCGGAGGCGGCGGCGACCAGCCCGACGAACCGGCAGTCGTGGTGACTTCTTCGCGGTCGTAGATGCTGATGCCGACCTCGACGCACGAGACGCCCGGCGCGGTGAAGCGCTGGACGAACGGCTGCACCGGAGCAACGGCCGGAGCGACGACCATCAGCGGATCCACGTAGAAGCGCTTGGTCGGGAAGGTGACAACCCAGTCCGAGTTCGCACCGATCGCCGGGGACACGACATACTCGTTGTAGATCGCGTTGGCGGTCAGCGTGGCGCTGACGGCGTCGATGGCGCGGTTGGCAGCATAGACGCTGGTCGAAATCGAGGTACCCAGCGCCACGAACGCCGTGGCGGAGTCGCCGCTGGCATCGATCGCATCGTCGAGCGCCGGACGCAGGTTGTCGGTACCGGTGAACAGCGGAGCTGCACGCCAGCCTTCCAGAGCGTCGGCATTGAACGAGAAGTACGTACCCTGAGCGACGTTGGCGACCGCACCACCACCGAACAGACCACCGGACGGAGCGCTCATGTCGGCGTTGGCCGCATTGAGGTTACGCACCGTGCCGCAACCACCCGGCGTGTTGCCGTTGTTGTGCGTGATGGCGCTGTTGGTCGGACCGGTCAGCGTCGCCATTTCGATGATCTCGAAATGACCTTCACGCGTACGCGTGATCGTCTGCGGGCCGCCGTCACCGGCGTAGGCGAACGAACGGAACTTCGTGTACGGCGCACCGCCCACCGTGCCGTCACCCTCGCTGAACATCGGCGAGGTGCAGCTCTTGTCGCGGGTCAGGATGGCCGCACCGTCGCCCTGGTCGTCGAACACGTCGTCCAGCGCGAAGATCGTCGCGGTCCACACGTCGTAGCGCGACAGCCACAGGTTGAAGTCGAGGACTTCGCGGCTGTTGTAGCCTTCCAGGAAGCGGACCTTGACGGCCTTGCCGGTGCTGGTCGTGTTGACGACCGACAGATAGGTCTGCTGACCCTTCTCGACCGTGTAGTACGGGTAGAGCAGAACCTGGCCGAGACCATCGGGATTCAGGTCGACGGCGTTGGCCAGGCTCGCGAAGCCTGCGACGCCGGCGATGCCGGCGATCACAGCAGTCGTCAAGCTGTTCTTCTTCATCACAACACTCCTAATTAGGACCACAGGGCTTTTTTGCTTTCACCAATCCCGCGCCGGCCATCAGCGACTCCCCGACTGCCGCTATCGGGACTGGGCAACAGCGCTGCCATGTTAAGGCAAAGGAAAGTGGCATGCAATCCCCAGCCGGAACCTTCTCTTATGGCAGCTAAATCAATCAGTTAAGCCAGATCAGTTGGCCGGAAGATAGTACCAACGCCCGCCGGAGCGGATCCACGTTTCGCGTATCGGAGCAAAGGCTTCCTGGGACTTGCCGACACCCAGGCCGGGCAGCCGGATCGTGTGGTCGACGAGCAGAAAGACGCTGCAGCGATCGGCCTCGCATTCCTTCCTGACGAAAGTGACCTTCTTCCAGCCGATCGGGCGCGAGTTCATCGCTGCCGCATAGGCTTCACGCGTACGCGTGCTGCGATACCCGGGCGAGAGGAGGTCGTAGGCCTTGTCCGCCTGTCGCTTGATCAGGTACTCCCAGCGCTGCACCGACAGCGTATCGATCGCGTCGACGGATACGCCGCCCTTGATTCCGGAGGATGCACAGCCCCCGACCAGCAAGGCAGCGATGGCGAGGAGTCCCAGCAAGCCCTGCAAGCGAAGGGTCTTGAAATCAATGCTCATGTACGAGTCCTTTTCTATCGATGATGGCCGGCCGCCGTGAAACACGGCGCACCTGCGCGAAATCCGCATCGCCCCTGCGTGGAGCTCCCGGCGCCGGCGAATGCGAAGCCGACGCTAGGACATCGGCGCGGCGCGCCGGTTCAATCCGGCCGCCTAGGGACGCTCGGGAACCGGCCCCGTCTCGGCTGCCGGCCGCAGCGGCTCCACCGTGACGTTGGACTTGGGCAGCGGCCGCAGCGATTCGAACTGGCGCCGGTACTCGTCCGTGACGGTACGGGCATCCTGGCTGTTGGCGATCACCTGGGGCGTGATCACGACGATCAGCTCGGTGCGCTGACGCCTCTTCTGGGTATTGCCGAACAGTTTTCCGAGCAGCGGGATCTTGCTGAGGCCCGGAACGTTGGATTCGCCTTCCTGCGAGTTCTCCGAGATCAACCCGCCCAGCAGCACCGATTCTCCGCTCTGCACGGCGATCTGGGTCTGCAGCTGGCGCTGGTTGATCGGCGGGTTGCCGTTGGCGGTCGGCGTGCCGGGATTGCTGACCTCCTGCGAGACCTCCATGTAGACCAGGCCGCCCGGATTCACGCGCGGCTTGACCTGCAGGATGATGCCGGTGTTGAGGTACTGCACGGTGCCGTAGCCGGAGTTCGTCGTGGTCGGCGTGTTGTTGGTTCCCGTGGTCGGCACGGTGTAGCCGGTATAGAAGGTCTGCTGGACCGGGATCTGCTGACCGACGTTGATCTGCGCTTCCTGGTTGTTCGTCACGACCAGCGACGGTGCCGACAACACCTTGGCGACGCCGCTGGACTGCAGCGCGCTCAATGCGACCTGGAACTTGCTGTTGAGGTAGGACCAGAAGATCGTCGAGGAGCCGGCGGCCGGACCGGCATCGCCGATCAGGCCACGCTGGCGATCATGGGTGCGCACATAGGGCTCGCCGTTCGGATAGCCCTCGCCCTGCAAGCCCGCGAACCACCACTGCACGCCGTACTGCAGGTCGCCGTCCAGGCTGACCTCGAGGATCTTGGTCTCGATGTGCACCTGCAGCGGTGCGATGTCGAGCTTGCGGATCGCCGCCTGCACCGAGTCCCACTCGGCCGGCGTCGCCATGACGAGCAGCTGGTTGTTCTCCTCGATCGCGGTGATGCGCATCTTGTTCTCTTCGCCGGAACCGCCGGAGCCGGCCGGGCGCGGAGTCGATTCGGCCTTCGGCGCCTCGCTCTGCGCGTTCTGGCGATTGCTGCCGTAGCTCATCGACGAACCGCCGGCGCCGCCGATCGAACCGACCGTGACCGGCTTGAGCCCCGGGGCCACCGAACCGGAGGTGCCGCGCCGGCCGCCGCCGCCACCGCTGGTGCCGAAGATGTCGCTGAGGTAGTCGGCCAGATCGACCGCCTTGATGTTCTTGACGTCGTAGGTATAGAGCTGGGTGGCGTTCTCCGCCGCACCGGTGTCCAGGCGCCGCAGCCACTGCTCGGCCTGCTCGAGATATTCGGGCTGCGGCGTGATGACGATGACCGAGTTGACCGACTCCAGCGGCATGAAGCGGAACATGCCGGCCAGTGGCGACTCGCCCTCGGCGCCGAACAGCTTCTGCAGTTCCGGCAGGATCTTTCCCACCTCCTGGTGCTGCAGCGCGTAGACGCCCATCGACATGCCCTTGAGCCAGTCGACGTCGAAGGTCTCGATCGTGCGCTTGTAGTTGACGAGTTCCGATGCCGTGCCCGCCATGACCAGCAGGCTGCGCGCGGTATCGACGTTGATGACCGCCTCGGGCTTCGCGTAGGGCTTGAGCAGGTTCGCCATCTGCGAAGGCGATACGTAACGCAGCGGGAACACCCGCAGCTCGTAGCCGCGCGCGGCGTCCGGCGGCGCGATGCGCGGCGTGAGCTTGCCGGGAATCGCGTCCTTCAGCTGCAGCACGGTATAGCGGCCGCCTTCGCGGACCAGCGTATTGCCGGTCCATTGCAGCAGCGTCTCGAGCGTGGACATCGCGTCTTCGGGCCGGATCGGCTTGGACGTCGAGAACGTGACGTTGCCGCCGACGTTGGGCGCGATGATGTAGTTCTCCTGCAGCAGATCTCCCAGGATCGCCTTGACGACGGCCTGGATCGGCTGGTTCTCGAAGTTGAAGACGACCTGGCCCTCACCCGCGACCGACGCGCCCGCGCCACGCGCGGCCTGCTCGTTGAAGAAGCGCCCGGTACCGACCTGGATCTCCGGCTTTGGCGGCTGGCGGCTGGCGTCTTCGTCCGGATTGATCGGGATCGCCCCGTCGCCGATACGCTCGGCGTCGACCTCGTGCCTCGGCGACACCGGCGCGATCGCGTTGTCGGCAGTCATCGGACCATCGTCCGGAGCGGTGGCGCGCGGAGTCGGCGTGGTGGCGCAGCCGGCCAGCAAAGCCAGCGACAGCGCGATCAGCAGGGACTTCGGTTTCAACAACACGTCACTCTCCATCAGCTTGACCGCCCCCGGAAACGGATCGGCCATACGGTAGCCTAGACCACGAGGGTTCCGGCGGGTAAGCACCGGCGCGGCGTCGGGTGGGTCCGGCGGCCGGCCTCGCCGGCGCCGTGCCTCGTCATTTCTTCTCATCGGCCTGCTGCCGCAGCTTTTCGGCCTCTTCCCGCATCTGGCGCCGGCGCGCCTCGATGCGCTTGGCCAGGTCTTCGTTGCTGTTGCCGGCCTGCGCCGGCTGCTGCGCCCCCGGTGGTGGCGGCCGGGTGTTCCCCGGCGGCGGCGTGCCTCCGGGAGTCCGCATGTTCGGCGGCGGCGTCACCGTGCCGGCGACTTCCAGCTCGACCTCGCTGCGTTCGTTGTTGATGCTCTGGAACACCACGGAGCGAGGGTTGACCTCGATCAGCGTCCAGCTGGCCTGGTCGCCTTCCAGCGGCATTCCGACCTTGAGCGACAACGACAGGTTCCGTGCCTTGTCGGTAATCAGGGCGATCCGCGTCTCCGGCGTGACGATGACTCCGGTCAGCTGGATGTTCAGCGGGACCTCGGGCGGGGCGTCCGAAGACGCCACGGCCTCGACCGCGGAGGGCCGGCGGTCCTCGTTGAACAGCGGACGCTGGTCGATCGCGGCGAACGTGGTCAGCGGCGGCGGGACGAACGGGGCGCGATCGATCGTGCCGGCGGCCAGCTTGCGCGGGCCTTCGTTGTCGCTCAGCCAGCCGTAGCCGCGGCCGTAGCCGGCGTAGAGCACCAGCAGCAAAGCCCCGAACAGGGCGCAGATGCCCAGCAGGACCCGGGTGGCCATTTCGGCGGCGCGCACGTTCATTTGGCCGCCTTGCCCGGCTGCCGGATGTAGCCGGACAGGTTGAAACGCACGTCGAGCGGCTGCGACGCGGCGCGACCGCCCGGCGGCACGTAGTTCTGCTGCTTGTAGATCATCAACTGGTCGGCAAACAGGTAAGGCTTGCCATTCTCCAGGTCGTACAGGATCGCCGACAACTGCTCCAGATCGCAGCGCATGCGCACGCTGATCGTCACGCGCCGATAGAGCTCTTCTTCGGTGCTGGTATAGGACTGGGAGCTGACGACCTGGCAGCGATTGCTGTCGGGTGCATGCTCGGCGACGACCTGCTTGAGACGCTGGATCAGGTTGGCCGACGCGGCGTTCACGTCCGCCTCCGGCATGAAGGCCTGGTTTTCCTGCTCGTAGCCGCGGATCTCGGTCAGCTTGAGGTCGATCTGCGGCTGCTCGGCAATTGTCCGCGCGAATCGCAACTGCTGCTCGCGCAGGTCCACCATCTGCTCGGTGTACTGCAGGTGCGGCGCCACGAACCACCAGTGGAAACCCAGCAGGTAGACCAGCAACAGGACGATCGCCAGCAGGATCACCGCCAGCAGGCGGCCGTCCTTCGGCGCCTTGATCTCAAGCGCCATCGGTCGCCCCCTTTCCGGCGTCCTCGGTTCCGGCCACCTTGGTCCGCTTGAGTTCGGCGGTGATCTGGAAGCGCTCCTTGCTGGTCCTCGGGTCGGGCTGGATGGCGCCCTGGAAATTCGGATTGGACAGGTACGGCGACTCGCCGAGCAGCCCGATCAGCTTGGCCGCCTCGCGGCTCTGGCCCTGCAGCTGCAGCTGTCCGTTCTCGATGTTCATGCGCTCGAGGAAGGTGTCGTCGGGCAGGCGCTGGGTGAGGTCGTCGAGGACCGCGACCACCAGCGGCTCGTTGCGCTTCTTGTCGGCGAGGAAGTTGGCGCCGGCGATCGAGTCGACCAGGCTGCGCTTGAGGTCCGAGACCTGCCGCGCCTGGGCGTCGGCCTGGTTCACTTTTTCACGCATCGACTCCACTGCCGCCGCGCGGTTGTCGAGCCACTTGGACATCGCCAGCAGCAGCAGTACCACCGCCAGCGCCGCCAGCCCCAGATTCAGCGGCAGCCGCAGGTCGCGGCGATGCGCACGCCGGTCCGGCGGGAGCAGGTTGATATGACTGCGCTGGCCGCCGTGGCCGGCGCGCCAGATGTCGACGCCGTCCAGGGCCAGCGCACCGCCCGCCAGCGTCGTGATCTCGGCATCGAGCTGCGGCCGCGGCAGCAGCACCAGCTCCACATGGATCGTGCGGCCGGACGCGTCGCGGCTGACGATGCGGCTGTCGAAGTAGACCTGGTCGGCCTTGAACGGCGTCTGCCGGTCCATCTCGAACGAGAGCACCTGCCGGAGATTCTCCTCCGCGGCGGCCGGCAGCGAAATCGTCCTGCGCAGCACGCGGCCGGCGTCGATGCAGTAGATCGTGCGGACGGTCGGGTCTTCGATCCGTTCACGCAGCCGGCGGAACTCGGCGACCTGTGCCTCGGGCGGCTGGTCCTGCGCGATCCGGCCGTACTCGGTCGCGGCGGCGCGGCCGCGCGCGCGCCAGACGACCGTCTGGCCCGGCTGCTGCTCGAGCAGCAGCGTCTCGTTGCGATCGGCGATCAGATCCCGCCAGCGTTGCGGCAGGCAGGCGAGCAGGTTCTCGCCCCACCAGGCGAAGAACGCCGGCAGTGGAGTCTTGGCAAGGCGCGTCCGCAGACGCGCCAGCTGTCTGTCCAGCGTTTCGATCAGCACGTTCAGGAATTTTCCCCATCCCGCCAGCGCAGGATTGCATAAGGGCGGCCCGCGGCGCCGGCGCCGCCCATGCGGACCGTGGCGTCCAGTTCGGCACTGGCGCCATTGGACAGCGTTGCACGGCAGCGCACACTATACGTCAGCCCCCCGCCGTCCGCCATGAGCGGCGTCCCGTCGGGCAGGGTGAGGCTCTGCAGCTCGGGGGAGCCGGGCTGCAGCATCTGGCGCTGCTGGATCAGCTGCTGGGCGTAGTCGGTGGTCATCCCCGGCAAGGCGCGCAGCGCCTCGAGCGGTGCATAGGCGGCGCTGGGCGTGTTGCGGCCCGAGTAGATCGTGATGCCCGGCTCCAGCGCGGTGAAGATCTCATAGGTCATCCCCAGGACCTGCTGCAGCTCCGAGACGGTTTCGAACGGGCCGTTGCGCGGCCCGTAGGACAGGCCGATGTCCTTGTAGTCCTTGGCCTCGGCACCGAGCGGCTTGGCCAGGTCGTCCGGATCGCGCCAATCCTCGATCGCATCGGCCAGTTCCTGGGCCTTCTCCAGCTCGATCCCGGTGGAGGCCAGCAGGTTGGTCAGGACCATGATGTCGGCCGTGTTGATGTCGATCTTGCCGGCATCGTCGGTGATGCGGACCTCGACCTCGGCCTCCCCGAAGCCGAACCGGTAGCTGCGGCCGTCGCCCTGCCAGCGCTGCATCGGGTCGTGCATGCGCAGTTGGTAGACCGCCAGGTTCAGGCCGGCCTCGGCGGCATAGCGCGCCTGGGTGGTCTCGAACAGGTGCCGGGACTGCAGGTTCTCGGTGCGGGCGATCATCGAGAAGCTGCCGAGCAGCACGGCCACCATCGCGATGACCCACAGCACCAGGATGAACGCGATGCCTCGCTGCCGGGACCGGAACGGCCGGATGCTCATCGGACCTGCCCCTGGCCGAATTTCTGCGGGACACCGTAGGACTGCTGTCCGGGCTGCCCGGGCTGCCCCGGCAGCGGCGGCGGCTGGGCACCGTCCCGGCCGGTGTACGGACGCCGCATCGAGCCGACGTCGAGGACCAGCGGTATCTCCATGTCCGGAAACACCACCTGGCTGTCGTCGCGCAGCTGGAGCCGGATGCGCACCATGACCGGGGTCAGGCTGGGATCCTCCCAGTCGTCCTGCCAGTCGCCGAGCTCGCCTTCCTCGGTGAAGCCGCGATACTCGAAGCGCCCGCCGCGGATGCGGTCGACCAGCATGACCGGCTCCTGGTCCTCCTCGCGCAGCTGGCGCAGGTCGAAGCCGTTCAGCATCGCATGCGTGAAGAGCAGTTCCTTGCCGCCGCGCACGTTGGCCAGTTCCAACGTCTGCACATAGGGGCCGCCCTTCGACAGGTAGCCGGGCATGGGGGCGACGAAGCGCATGAAGTCGCGCTTGCCCTCGAACACGAAATTGACGCCGGTGCTGTCGTCGCGATCGAAGCCCAGCGGCATGCCGCGGCTGATCTGCCGGCGGATGAATTCCTGGGCGACCCGGATCCGGTTGATCGTGTCGACCGCGCTTTCGCCCGACTGCATCGCCTTGACCGTGGTGCGGATCGCGCCGTAGGTGCCGGCCAGCAGCAGGCCGAGCAGCATCGTCGCCAGCATGACCTCGATCAGCGTGAAGCCGCGCACCGGCCGCCGGTTCATCGCTTGCCCCCGCCGGTGCCCGGCACGGCACTGCTGCGTCCGCCGCCAGCGGCGCCGGTGGGCTGCGCGCTGGTGCGCATGCTGGGCATGTTGATGCCGCCGGGACCACCGCTGCCGTCGTCGGGGTTGGTCGCGCGCAAGGTCGAGAACGTCTCGCTGTGCGGCTTGCTGCGGCTGCCCCAGACCACCGTCAGGTCGAGCTGGAAGATCTCCACCGGCGAGATGGTCAGCGCGCCGCTGTTGCCGACCTGGGCGGCGGCGGCGACTTGCTGCTCGGCGGACAGGCCGGCGATGCCGCCGCCCATCGCCGGCGGCGGCACGATACCCTGCGGGTCGACCTTGTGGACGCGCAGCTCCCAGCTGTACTTGTCGTCGAAGCGGCCCGAGGAATCGCCTTCCTCGATGCGCTCGCCGACACCGACGACGTCGAGCCGGGATTGCGCCCAGAGCGCCGCCTGCGTGTACTCGGCCGAGCGCCGCGTCGTGTGCAGCGACGTGGCGAGGATCTGCATCTGGACGCCGACCGCGATCGCGAACACCAGGAACGCCGCCACCATCTCGATCAGGCTGAAGCCGCGAGCGTGGCGAGGCGCAAAGGGAGCGTGGCGTGGCATGGCCTGTCAGACCGTCCGATCGGGGTTTCGTTCAGTCAGGCGGCTGGTCGAGCGTGATCTCGCCCGTCAGCCAAGCCACGTTGATGCGCCAGACCCGTTCACCCATCAGGACGGCGATGTTGCCGCCGGTGGAGCTGCCGTCCGGGAAGAAGCGGATGCCGCCGGCATTGGCGCCGGTCAGTTCCTGCTCGGCCGTCGTCAGCTGCAGCTTCATGTCCTTGGGCAGCTCGGTCGATCCGCGATTGGGGGCCTGGTAGCTGTTGTGCTCGAGGTCCAGCGTGAGCACCTTCTGCTCGCCTTTCACGATCGCCTGGCCGCGGGTGTAGCGCAGCGCCGCGACCAGGTCACGGCTGGCCGCACGGACCTTGGCACTGGAAAGGCTCTTGGAGAACGAAACCGAGACGACCGTCAGGATGACCGCGATCAGGACCACGACCGCGATCATCTCGATCAGCGTGAAGCCTCTGGGGCGCGAACGGCAGGCGTGCACGGCGATGCTCCGGGCAGGTGCGTGCGGTCCGCGCCGGCCGCTTACTGCCAGTTGCCGTAGTCGGCGTTCAGCTCGGCACCGCCGGTCTGGCCGTCGCGACCGAGGAACACGAGGTCGAAATCGCCGTGCTCGCCCGGGCTCTTGTACTGGAACGGGTTGCCGAACGGATCCTTGAGGTCCGACTCCTTGGCGTACGGCCCGTTCCAGTTCTTGGCGTTGCCGCCACGCGTGACCAGGTCCTCGAGCCGCTGCGGCGGCGAGCCGTTGTCCAGCGCGTAGGCCTCGACCTTGCCGGCGAGCGACTGCACCTGGGCCTTGCCGGCGTTGTACTTGCCGGTGTTGACGCGGTTGCCGACGTTCTGGACGACGATCGTGGCGACGATGCCGATCAGGACGATGACCGCGAGCATCTCGATCAGGCTGAAGCCACCGCTGCGCGGCAGCGGGCGTGCAAGGAACGGAGTTGGCGTGTTCATGAGGGCCTCGTGGCGGGAAATGGGGGCTTACTGTATCGAACCGGCGATATCCATGATCGGCAGCACGATCGCGAGCATGATCATCGCGACGATGACGGTCATGACGACGGTCGTCAGCGGCACCAGGGCCGCCAGCAGGCGATCCAGGGTGTTCTTCACTTCGATGTCGAAGGTGTCGGCCACCTTCATCAGCATCGCGTCGAGCTGGCCGGATTCCTCGCCGACGCTGATCATCTGCAGGGCCAGCTTGGGGAACTGCTTGGACTGCGTCAGCGAATAGCCCAGGCCGCCGCCGGTCTTGACCTCCTCGGTCGCCTGCTCGACGGCCGCGGCCAGTACCGTGTTGCCCATGACGTTGCGCGCGATCGCCAGGCCGTTCAGCAGCGGAACGCCGTTGTGGAGCAGCGTGCCCAGGGTACGCGACAGGCGTGCCGTCTCGAGCTTGCGGATCAGCTCGCCGATGAGCCGGAGCTTCAACAGCCGCTGGTCGAGCTTGAGCCGGGTGACCGGATTGGCCATCTGCCGCCGCACCCAGCTCACCGCGAAGATGGCCAGGCCGATCAGCAGCCACCAGAAGTTCTGCAGGGTCGAACCGACGCCGAGGACGATCCGCGTGATCATCGGCATCTCCACGCCCATGTCGGCGAACATCGGCGCGAACTGCGGCACCACGTACGTCAGCAGCACCAGCAGCGAGAGCAGCACCATGCCGACCAGGAACGCCGGGTAGATCATCGCGTTGATGACACCGGCCTTCAGCAGGCGCGAACGCTCCAGGTACTCGCCGAGCCGCTTGAGCGTATCGTCGAGCGAGCCGCCCGCCTCGCCGGCGCGGACCATGTTGATGTAGAGGCGCGAGAAGTTGCCGGTCTCGTTCTCGAGCGCATCGGACAGCGGCGCACCGCCGCGCACGTGGTCGCGGATGCGCTCGAGCATCTGCCGCGCCTTGTCCGACTCGGGCAGGTCGAGCAGGATCTGCAGCGCGCGGTCGAGCGGCTGGCCGGCGCCGAGCAGGGTCGCCAGCTGCTGCGTGAACAGCACCACCTGCTGCTCGCGCAACGTCGCCTTCTTGAACAGGCCGCCGAACAGGCTGCCGCCGGAGCCGGCATCGGCCTCGCGCACGTCGAGCGGGATGTTGCCGGCATCCTGCAGCTTGAGGATCGCCTCGTCGTGGGACGCGACGTCGAGCTGACCTTCCAGCGTCTCGCCCGCCGGAGTGACGGCCTTGTAGCGGTAGATGGTCATGGCGCGCCGGCTTTCATCAGGTTTCCTGGGTCACGCGCAGGACTTCCTCGAGCGTCGTCGAGCCGCCCAGCGACTTGACGATGCCGTCCTCGTACATCGTGCGCATGCCTTCCTTGCGCGCCTGTTCCTCCAGCTCGCCCATCGTCGAGTGCTGCATGACCTGGCGGCGCAGCGCGTCGGTCATGACAAGGAACTCCATGATCGTCGTGCGGCCGAAGTACCCGCTGGAGTTCAGCGGCGAGGGCATCGGCTTGTAGAGCTTGATCGGGCGCTCGTCGGTGAAGCGGTCGAGATTGAACTCGCGGATCACCTCCGGCGAGGCCTCGTACGGCATCGCCGTGTTGGAATCCAGCCGGCGCACCAGGCGCTGGGCGAGAATGCCGTTGATCGTCGAGGTCAGCAGGTAGTCCTCCACGCCCATGTCGAGCATGCGCGTGATGCCGCCGGCGGCATTGTTGGTGTGCAGCGTCGAAAGCACCAGGTGGCCGGTCAGCGCCGACTGGATCGCGATGCGCGCGGTTTCCAGGTCGCGCATCTCGCCGATCATGATGATGTCCGGGTCCTGACGCACGATCGAACGCAGTGCATGGGAGAAGTCCAGCCCGATCTGCGGCTTGGCCTGGATCTGGTTGATTCCCTCGATCTGGTACTCGACCGGGTCCTCGACGGTGATGATCTTGACGTCGGGCGTGTTGAGCTTGGACAAGGCCGTGTAGAGCGTCGTCGTCTTGCCCGAGCCGGTCGGACCGGTCACCAGCATGATGCCGTGCGGCTGCTCGAGCACCTTGACGAACTTCGGCAGGAACTCGTCGGTGAAGCCGAGCGTGTGGAAATCGAAGACCACCGCCTCGCGGTCGAGGATACGCATCACCACCGACTCGCCGTGCGCGGTCGGCACGGTCGAGACGCGCAGGTCCAGCTCCTTGCCCTGCACGCGGATCATGATGCGGCCGTCCTGCGGCAGGCGCCGCTCGGCGATGTTGAGCTTGGCCATGATCTTGATGCGCGAGATCACCGCGGCGGTCGAGGCCGCCGGCGGCGACTCGACCTCGTGCAGCACGCCGTCGATGCGGTAGCGCACCTTCAGGCGGTTCTCGAACGGCTCGATGTGGATGTCCGACGCGCGCTGCTCGACGGCACGCTGGATGACCAGGTTGACCAGGCGGATCACCGGCGCCTCGGACGCCAGGTCGCGCAGGTGCTCGATGTCGTCCTCGCCGCGACCGCTCTCGTCGCTCAGGTTCTCGACGATCGTGCCCATCGCCGAGCGCCCCTGGCCGTAGTAGCGCTCGATCAGGTCGTCGATCTCCGAGCGCAGCGCCAGGCGCACCTGCACCTTGCGGCCGGTGGCGAGCTTGACCGCCTCAAGCGGGTACGGGTCGGCCGGATTGGCGATCAGCAGGGTGACTTCGTCGTCGGTCTCGGCGATCGGGCAGATGTGCACCTGCTTGAGGAAGCGGACCGACAGCTGCAGGTTCGGCGGCGGCGTCTCCGGGAACTCCTTGGGCGGCAGCAGGGCGATGTCCATCAGCTCCGACATCGCCTCGGCCATGTCGCGCTCGGACACCAGGCCCAGGCGGGTCAGCAGCGAAAGCAGTCCGGAGCCGGTGTTGTCCTCCTCGTGCAGGCGCCGGCCGCGCACGAGGTCGGTTTCCTTCAGCCGCCCGCGGGCGACCAGGAACTGGCATACGCGCTCGTCGAGCGTCTCCTCGACGACCGCAGGGACACCGGCAGCAGGGTCGATCACACTGGCCAAGACAGGACTATCCGCTTCATTCGACATGGCTATGACTCTGATTCCCCGGGTCAGGTTCCCTGCCCTGGCCCACCAGCGACTCGATGAACGACCGGTTGAAGCCGACCCAGAGCGCCACGGGCACCAGGGCCGGGAGGATCAGATAACCGAACTGGTAGGCCAGCGCAATCACATTGGGCTGCAGGCCGGCCTTTTCGGCGGCCGCCTGGCCCGGCGCGCCGGCCTGGAAGGCGACGACCTTGAGGCTTTCGGCGACGACGCCGAAGGTCTGCGCCAGCCAGATCGCCGCGAACGCCACCGCGATCTGGCCCGCCCGGCGCCGGATCGAGGCCGGCGTCGCCAGCGTCAGGCCGGAGAACAGCGGCAGCGCATAGCCGTAGATCATCGGGTTGAGCGTGGTTTCGAGCACACCGAGCCCGACCCGGCCGCCGTCGTCGGCGCGCACCAGGATCTTGGTCGTCAGCTCGAACAGATAGCCGGAGCTGCCGAGCACCTGGCCCGCATGATCGACGACCTGGGCTCCCTGAACGAGTCCGCTGAACAGCTCCGGCCAGAGCGCCAGCAGGACCGCGCGAGCGGCCACGCCGACCGGCCAGACCAGCAGCGGCGCCAGCACGAACCAGATGACGAAACTGAGCGGCAGCCACAGCAGCGCCTTGAGTGCGAACTCGCGCAGCGGCGACAGGGTCATCGTCAGCCGACCCAGGTGCGCGCGTTGCGGAAGATGCGCATCCACGGGGAGTCCTCGCCCCATTCACGCGGTCGCCAGCTCATCTGGGCGCTGCGGAACACCCGCTCCGGATGCGGCATCAGGATCGTCACGCGGCCATCCGCCGCGGTGAAGCCGGTAGCGCCGCCGGCCGAGCCGTTGGGATTGAGCGGATAGCGTTCGGTCGGCTTGCCGCCGTCGTCCACGTAGCGCAGGCACGCCTCCGCCTGTCGCGCATCGGCATAGCGCACGCGGCCCTCGCCGTGGGCGACGACCACCGGCAGGCGCGAACCGGCCATGCCGGCCAGCAGGATCGACTGCGACTCGAGCACCTCCAGCGTCACCAGGCGCGCCTCGTACTGCTCCGAGGCGTTGCGCACGAACTCCGGCCAATGCTCGGCACCCGGGATGATCGGCTTGAGCTGGGCCATCATCTGGCACCCGTTGCAGACGCCGAGCGCGAACTTGCCGGGATCCTCGAAGAAGGCCGCGAACGCCTCGCGCAGACGTGCGTTGAACAGGATCGAGGTCGCCCAGCCGCGTCCCGCACCGAGCACGTCGCCGTAGCTGAAGCCGCCGCAGGCGGCGAAGCCGACGAAGTCGTCGAGGCGGTGACGGCCCTGCTGCAGGTCGGTCATGTGCACGTCGACGGCGTCGAAGCCGGCGCGCGTGAACGCCGCCGCCATCTCGATCTGCCCGTTGACGCCTTGCTCGCGCAGGATCGCCACGCGCGGGCGCTCGCCGGTGGCGATGAACGGTGCGGCGACATCCTCCGCGGGGTCGAAGCTCAGGCGCGGCGCAATGCCCCGAGCGTCCTCGTCGCACCGCCACGTGTGTTCGTCGTCGGCGCTGGCCGGATTGTCGCGCAGCCGCTGCATCGCATGGCTGGTTTCGGACCAGGCGGCCATGAGCTCCGGCCACGACCATTTGACCAGTACCGTGTCGCCCTGGGTCAGCTGGATGCGCAGCTTCTCGACCGGCCGCCCGATCCGATGGGCGATCGTCCCCAGGCCGTGCCGCTCGAGCAGGGCCTCGAATGCGTCCCGGTCCGCCTTGCGAACCTGGACGACGGCGCCGAGCTCCTCGCAAAACAAGGCGCCCAGCGTAGTGTCTCCCCAGCCGTCGAGGCGGATGTCCAGGCCGCAGTGGCCGGCGAGCGCCATCTCGATCAGCGTGACGATCGCGCCACCGTCGCTGCGGTCGTGGTAGGCCAGCAGCAGGCCGTCCCGGTGCGCCTCGGCGATCGCGTCCAGGAACGCGCGCAGGCGCTTGGGATCGTCGACATCGGGTGCCAGCCCACCGGCGCGCAGCGAGCATTGCAGCAGCACCGAGCCGCCGAGCCGGTTGGCCCCGGCGCCCAGGTCCAGCAGCCACAGCTCGCTTTCGCCACGGTCGAGCACCAGCTGCGGCGTCGCCGCGCGACGCACGTCCGCGACGCGCGCGAATGCGGACACGATCAGCGAGACCGGCGAAACGGTGCGCTGCATCTGCCCGTCGCTCGACCATTGCGTCTGCATCGACAGCGAGTCCTTGCCGACCGGGATCGAGATACCGAGCGCGGGGCACAGCTCCATGCCGACCGCCTCGACCGCGTCGTAGAGTGCCGCGTCCTCGCAAGACTGGCCGACGGCGGCCATCCAGTTGGCGGACAGGCGCACCTCGTCGAGCACGATCGGCGCCGCCGCCAGGTTGGTCAGGGCCTCGCCGACCGCCATGCGTGCCGACGCCTTGGCGTCGAACACGGCCAGCGGCGTGCGCTCGCCCATCGCCATCGCCTCGCCGGCATAGCCGTCGAAGTCGACCAGCGTGACCGCACAATCGGCCACCGGCACCTGCCACGGGCCGACCATCGGGTCACGCGCACACAGCCCGCCGACGCTGCGATCGCCGATCGTGACCAGGAACGACTTGCTGCCGACCGAAGGAAAGCGCAGCACGCGCTGCAGCGCCTCGTCGAGCTCGAGCCCGGCCGTGTCGGCGATCAGGTCCAGGCGCTTGGACTTGCGTACCGCCTCGCGCTGCATGCGCGGCGGCTTGCCGAACAGCACCTCGAGTGGCAGATCGATCACATCGCCGCCGAGCAGCGGGTCGGCGACCACCAGGCGCCGTTCGGCCGTCACGCTGCCGACCACGGCATAGACGCACCGCTCGCGCGCGCACAAGGCCTCGAACAGCGGCAGCGAAGCCGGCCGCACGCCGAGCACGTAGCGCTCCTGCGATTCGTTGCACCAGATCTGCATCGGCGAGAGCTGCGGGTCGTCGCACGGCACCTTGCGCAGGTCGATCCGTCCGCCGACGGCCGAATCGTTGAGGATTTCCGGAATCGCGTTGGAAAGACCGCCGGCGCCGACGTCGTGGATCGAGACGACCGGGTTGTCCTCTCCGCGTGCCCAGCAGGCGTCGATGACTTCCTGGCAGCGCCGCTGCATTTCCGGGTTGTCGCGCTGCACCGAGGCGAAATCCAGCTCCGCGCTGCTGGTTCCGGCGGCGACGGACGAGGCGGCGCCGCCGCCCAGGCCGATCAGCATGGCCGGTCCGCCGAGCACGATCACCGCATCGCCTTCCTGCAGGTGCTGCTTGGCGACGTGGCCGCGGCGCAGGTTGGCGATGCCGCCGGCGATCATGATCGGCTTGTCGTAGCCGAAGCGCTTGCCCGGCTCGCCGTTTTCCTGCTCGAAGGTCCGGAAGTAGCCGCCCAGGCAGGGCCGGCCGAACTCGTTGTTGAACGCGGCGGCGCCCAGCGGGGCGTCGCGCATGATCTCGAACGCGGTCGCGAAGCGCGGCGGCAGCGGCCGCTCCGGCTCCCACGGGCGCGGCAGCCCCGGGATGCGCAGGTGTGAAACCGAGAAACCGACCAGTCCGGCCTTGGGCTTGCCGCCGCGGCCGGTGGCACCCTCGTCGCGAATCTCGCCGCCGGAACCGGTGGCGGCGCCCGGGAACGGCGAGATCGCCGTCGGATGGTTGTGCGTCTCGACCTTGATCGCGTACGGCACGTCTTCCTCGACGGCCGCATAGCGCCCGTCGGCCGGGGAAGCGAAGAACCGCTGCGCGCGGCTGCCCTCGATCACGGCCGCGTTGTCGGAATAGGCCGACAGCGTGTGCGCCGGCGAGACGGCGTGGGTATTGCGGATCATCGCGAACAGCGACCGGTCCTGCGCCACGCCATCGACCGTGAATGCCGCGTTGAACACCTTGTGCCGGCAGTGCTCGGAATTGGCCTGCGCGAACATCATCAGCTCGGCATCGCTCGGATCGCGTCCCAGCACGCGGTAGCTGTCGGCGAGATAGGCGATCTCGTCATCGGCCAGGGCCAGGCCCAGGCGCTGGTTGGCGGCCGACAGCGCACCGTGCGGATCGTCGCCGAGCACCACCATGTCCAGCGGCGCGGGAGCGCCGGCATCGAACAGGTGCTCGGCTTCGGCCAGCGAGGTGATCACCGATTGCGTCATCGGATCGTGCAGCGCCTGCACGATCGCCTGCCAGCCGGCCGATCCGGTCGCCGGCGGGCGGTCGAGCTCGATCGCCAGGCCGCGCTCCACGCGCTGCACCGCCAGGCCGCAGCCGCGCAGGATGTCGCCGGCCTTGCTGGACCACGGCGAGATCGTGCCCAGCCGTGGGACGATCCAGAGGGTCGCCGGACGCGGCGACCCGGCGGTGGCCTGCAGCACCTGGTACAGGCGCGCATCCGCCGCGGTGGCCGCGTCGGCGGCTACGAAGTACACGTACCGCGTGTCGCGCAGCCTGCAGTCGCGGACCGTGGCCGCCAGGGCGGCATTGATCCGTTCGACGCGGAAAGGCGACAGCGCACTCTGGCCGTCGATCGCAATCATGAGGGTCGGGAGGGGAGCATCGGGAAGCCGCCTATTCTAGCCGATGCGCGTTCCGATCACCCCCTCGCCCCGGGGCATGCCGTCAACCCGCGGACAGGCCGCGACGCGCCCGCCCGCGTACGCCGGCCAAGGACAACGAGGACGTGGCGCGGCCCATGCCCAGGCGATGGCGCGGCCCTGGGCGCGCGCAAGAGCCGCCCGCGCGACCGAGCCCGGCGTGGCGCCCCAGGCGCGGCGCCACGCAGCAGCCGCCGGCGGCGCCGGGACCGCCATGACCTGCCGGATGGCGGCCCTGGACCGGCCCCGCCGGCCGCGTGGTCAGGTCCCGGACTTGGCGGCTTCCAGCTGCTGCAGGCGCTCGAGCATCTGCGCCGGCGGCAGGTAGCCGCCGATCTTGACGCCGTTGGGCGCGTACACCGCCGGAGTACCGTCCACGCCGACATCCAGCCCCAGCTGGAACTGGGCGGCGATCGGGTTGTCGCAGGTGAGGGGCGCGGGGTCGGCGCCGCCCTTGGCCGCCGTGAACGCCGCCTTCTTGTCCGCGGCGCACCACACCGAGACGGCCTTCTTGAACGACGGCGAATCGATGCCGCTGCGCGGGAAGAACAGGTAGTCGAACTCGATGCCGAGCTTGTTGTACTCGGCCACTTCCTGGTGCAGCTTGCGGCAGTAGCCGCAATCGATGTCGGTGAAGATCGTCAGCTTGTACTTGGGCTTGTCCGGGCCGAAGCTCAACAGCTGGCTGGCCGGGATGTTCTTGAGCTTCTCAACCCGCGCCTTGCCCAGGCGCGCATCGGTCAGGTCGGTGCGGCTGGCGGCGTCGTACAGCTTGCCCTGCATCAGGTAGCGGCCGTCGTCGCTCACGTACACCAGCTGGCCGCCGAGCAGCACCTGGCGGAAACCGGCCATCGGCGCCGGCTCGACCGTGTCGATCGTGGCCTGCGGGACCAGCTTGAGGATGGCCGCACGGGCAGCCTCGTCGGCCTTGTCGGCCGCCACGGAAACCGCCGGCAACAGCCCGGCCAACGCGGCGACGATCGGTAGGGAACGCATCATGGGTCAGCCTCGGCGAAAGAGAATTCTAGGGAGCGGTGGGAGGAGTGGCGGCCAGGCGATCGAGCTCGGCGGCCAGCCGGTCCGGGGACAGCGCGATTTCCGGCGCCACATGCGTGCCGTCGGCGGCGATCAGGGTCGGCGTGCCGTTGATGCCCAGCGACTCGGCCAGGTGCGTCAGCTCGGTCAGCGGGGTCGGGCAGCTCGCCGCCATCGGGTCCTGGCCCGACATCGCGGCATTGAATGCGGCGATGCGGTCCTTGGCACACCAGACGGCCTCGGACTTCTTGTCCGCGCCCGGATGCAGGCTGACCAGCGGGTAGAGGATGTAGTCCACCGCGATGCCGTGTGCGTTGTACTGGGCGATCTGCTCGTGGAAGCGCTTGCAGAACGGGCAGTCGATGTCGGTGAAAACGGTCACCGTGTGGCGCGGATTGGCTGGTGCGTAGACCAGCTTGCGATCGTCCGCGACCTTGGCCAGGGCCGCCCGGCGAACGCCGTTGCGGGCGCTGTCGCCGAGGTCGCGGCGCTGCTCGACGTCGAAGGCGCCG
This sequence comes from Dokdonella koreensis DS-123, assembly GCF_001632775.1. Lineage (NCBI taxonomy): Bacteria > Pseudomonadati > Pseudomonadota > Gammaproteobacteria > Lysobacterales > Rhodanobacteraceae > Dokdonella > Dokdonella koreensis. The sequence continues at coordinate 889,834 of NZ_CP015249.1, read as the reverse complement.
CCTTCGAAGACCAGCTTGCCGTCCTTGCTGACGTAGAGGATCTTGACTCCCGAGAGCACCTCGTAGAAGCCGGGGATCATCGACTCCTGCATCGCGTCGATCGGCAGGCCGGGCACCAGTTTCGCGACCGCCGCGCGCGCGGCGTCATCGGGTGCCGCCTGCGCGAGCGGCAGGCCCGCCGCAATCAGCAGGCCAGCCAGGACCAGACCACGCCGCAGCGTGTCGCGGAAGGACGCGGGAATTGACATGGGCACCTCTGCATGGGAATCCGGCGGGCGGTGTCGGCGACGCGCCGATCGGCACCGCCGGCCCGGTCGGACATGGACCGTTCCGCGGGCGGAAGGTTCCCCGCCGCCGGAGAATCTTCGCATGCCCGGGGCCCGGCGACCAAACCGCCCGCCCCCAACCGCCGTCATCCGCGCGGATGATGGCGCGCGTGCAGGCGCTTGAGCCCCTCCTTGGCGACCTGGGTGTAGATCTGCGTCGTCGTCAGCGAGCTGTGGCCCAGCATCATCTGCAGGGCGCGCAGATCCGCGCCATGGTTCAGCAGGTGGGTCGCGAAGGAATGCCTGAGCACGTGCGGCGAGATCCGCGAAGCCGGGATGCCCGCCACCTGCGCGTGCTTCTTGACGATGTTCCAGAACATCTGGCGGCTGAGGCCGGCACGGCGGGCGGTGACGAACAGCGCCGCTGCCTGCCCGCCCTTGAGCAGCGCCGGCCGCGACGTCAGCACATAGCGCTCCAGCCAGTGGCCGGCTTCCTCGCCCAGCGGAACCAGCCGCTCCTTGCCGCCCTTGCCGACCACCCGCAGCACGCCTTGCCGCAGGTTGACCTGGGCGGCGGTCAGGCCGACCAGCTCGCTGACGCGCAAGCCGGTCGCATACAGCAGCTCCAGCATGGCGCGATCACGCAACCCGAGCGGCGTCTCCACCGATGGCGCCCGGAGCAGCGCCTCCACGTCCGCCTCGCCCAGCGCCTTGGGCAGCGAGCGCGGCAGTTTCGGCGCGTCCACCAGCAGGGTCGGGTCTTCCTCCAACCGCCCCTCGCGCTGCAGCCAGGCATAGAACTGGCGCAGGGACGAAAGCAGGCGCGCGGTCGACCGCGCCTTGTAGCCGCGCCCCGTCGTGCCGCCGTGCAGGCTGCGCTGGGCCAGGTAGTCCTGCAGTTGCAGGCGCGACGCGGCAGCCAGGCCGCTGCCGGCAGCGGCGAGCCAGCACGCGAAGCCTTCCAGGTCGCGCCGGTAGCTGGCCAGCGTGTTGTCCGCCAGCCCGAGCTCGGCCCAGGCGTTGTCGGCGAAACGGCCGATCAGTGCGCGATCGGCTGAGGCCATTGTCGTTTTCCCGACCAAGCTGACACCTGCTGGCACAAAGTGACGAAAAACCATTCCCGCCGGAAGCGCGGGGGCGGCGGGCCGCAGGCTTTTTCACGAAAGCTTGAGGCACCACTCGTTTTGGTCCGGATTGCGCATGGCTAAATCCGCCGCGCAGGACAGCGTGTCAGGAGATGGAGATATGTCAATGCTCACCGGGTGGGTGGAACCACCCGCGGCACCCGGAACCGCCAGCCTACGCGCGGGCACCCAGAGCGAGCGCGAGGACGCGGCCGCCGCCGCGACCGAGGCGACGCTCCCGGCCGAGGATGCGGCCCCGCTGCACCTGGCCGCCCTCGGACTGAGCGCCAAGGAGCTGCACACGCTCGGCGCGATCCTGCACGTGATCAAGGCGCGCACCGAAGCAGCCTGGGAATTCGGCGACCTCGACCAGGCCGACGTCGTGATCGCGCCGCTGGCGCTGGCACGGGACCCCGACCGCGGCGCGCCGCTGCGCGGGCGCACGGTCATCCCGCTGGTCGGCGAGGACGGTCCGCTGCCGCGCGAGGACGACCTGATACTGACGACGCCGATCCGCGTCATGGCGGTGCTCGACGCCCTCAACCTGGCATCCCGGCGGCACCGGCACGGATCGCCCGCGCCACCGTCCGCCGCCAAGTCCGGCGACGCGGCCGTGTCCAGCGAGTCCTGCCTGGCCACCGTACTGCTGCCATCATTGGCGCGCACGCGCGAGGATCACGCGTTGCGCATCCGCATCCTGAGCGCCGGCGCGATCTACGTCTGGCCGGCCGAACGGCTGTTCCACGTCGATTTCCCGCTGTCGCTGCTGCCGCGCATCGTCATGGAGCGCCGCTTCGTCATGACCACCGCGCCGGCACAGGCACCCGAACTGATGACCTTGAGAGACCAGGCGATCCCGCTGGCGCCGCTGCTGTGGAGCATCGGTACCGCCCCCACGCGCTGCGAGACGCTGCCGGAAGCGGCGGCCTATCGCCTGCTGCGCTGGCCCGAGTTCGACCGCCTGCCGCACGAGATGGGGCACCTGCGCCTGTGCGGCGTCATGGCCGGCGCGAGCTGGACGCTCGATGCCCTGCAGGCGCAGAGCGGCCTGCCGCACGCATTCGTGGCGCGCTTCCTTCGCGCCTGCCTCGCCTGTGGCTATGCCGGCGCGGAAGCGCAGGGCACGGCGCCCCCGGCGACCGCGCCGCCCCGCCGCGCGCCATCCGCACCGGGCGGCGCCGGCCTGCTCGAGCGCCTCTGGCGCCGGCTCGGCTTCGGGGCCGCCTGATGGCACGCGAGCACGTCATCCTGTTCGCCGGCCCGATGGGCGCCGGCAAGACCACGGCGATCGCCAGCGTGAGCGAGATCCCGGTGGTCAGCACCGAAGCGCACAACACCGACACCGCCCGCAGCGCCAAGGCCACCACCACGGTGGCGCTCGACTACGGCGAGATCACGCTGGCCGATGGCGACAAGGTCCGCCTGTACGGCCTGCCCGGGCAGGAGCGCTTCGACTTCATGTGGCGGATCCTCGAACCGCGCGCGATCGGCATGGTGCTGCTGGTCGACAACGCCGGCAGCGATCCGCTGGCCGAGCTGGATCGCTACCTGAACGCGTTCAGCCGTTTCCGCGACCGCGCGGCCGTCGTGGTCGGCGTGACGCGCACGGACCTGGCGCGCCAGCCGTCGATCGACACCTACTACGCGCACCTGCGCAACCGCGACCTGTTCCTGCCGGTGCTGGCGGTGGATGCGCGCAATGCCGGCCAGATCGGCGTCCTGCTGTCGTCCCTGATCGTTTCGGTCGAGGCCCGCAGCGAAGAAGCGGTGCCCGAAACCCCGTAAGTGAGCGCGGCTGGCGGGCTCCGGCCGCCGCCCGCATCCGGCAGCCGGGCGGTACCGGTGGGGCGGTACGTGCCTCCTGCCGGCCAGACGGAGCGCCCATCGCTGCCAGGGCGCTTCCTTGCTCCGCCCGCCGCCGTGACCGAAAATGACGGCCCTTGGACCGTACCGCCCCTGATGATCGACCCCAGCCGCTATCCGCGCCTCGCGCGCATCGACAGCCCTGCCGACCTGCGTCGCTTCCCCGAAGCGGAGCTGCCGCAGATCGCACGCGAAGTGCGCGATTACCTGGTCGAGTCCGTGGCGACTTCCGGCGGGCACTTCGGCGCGGGGCTCGGCGTGGTCGAGCTGACCGTGGCCCTTCATTACCTGTATGAAACGCCCGAGGACCGGCTGGTCTGGGACGTCGGCCACCAGTGCTATCCGCACAAGATCCTGACCGGCCGGCGCGACCGCATCACCACGATCAAGAAGAAGGACGGGCTGGCGCCGTTTCCGCGCCGCGAGGAAAGCCCCTACGACACCTTCGGCGTGGGCCACTCCTCGACCTCGATCAGCGCCGCGCTGGGCATGGCGCTGGCCGCGCAGCGCAAGGGCGACCCGCGGCGTATCGTCGCGGTGATCGGTGACGGCGCGATGACCGCGGGCATGGCGTTCGAGGCGCTCAATCACGGCGGCGACGTCGAGCCCGACCTGCTCGTCATCCTGAACGACAACGGCATGTCGATCAGCGAGAACGTCGGCGCCCTGACCAAGATGCTCGCACGGCTGATGACCAGCAGCACGCTCAACAGCCTGCGCGAGCACGGCAAGAAGATGATGAAGCGCGACAGCTTCCTGTGGCGCTTCATCAAGCGATGGGAGGAACATGCCAAGGGCATGTTCATGCCGAGCACGCTGTTCGAGGAGTTCGGCTTCCACTATTCCGGCCCGATCGACGGGCACGACCTGCCGCAGCTGCTGCAGGCCCTGCGCACGCTGAAGGGCCTCAAGGGTCCGCAGCTGCTGCACGTGATGACGACCAAGGGCAAGGGCTACCCGCCCGCCGAGCGCGAGCAGATCGAGTACCACGCGGTCGGCCCGTTCGACCCGCAGGCAGGCGTCGCCCGCAAGAGCGCCTCCAAGCCGACCTACACGGACATCTTCGGCGACTGGCTGTGCGACATGGCGGCCGCGGACGACCGCCTGTACGGCATCACGCCGGCGATGCGGGAAGGCTCGGGCCTGGTACGGTTCTCCAGGGAGCACAAGACCCGCTACTTCGACGTCGGCATTGCCGAACAGCACGCGGTGACGCTGGCTGCCGGCATGGCCTGCGAGGGCGCCAAGCCGGTCGTCGCGATCTACTCCACCTTCCTGCAGCGCGCCTACGACCAGCTGGTCCACGACGTCGCCCTGCAGAACCTGGACGTGCTGTTCGCGATCGACCGCGGTGGCGTGGTCGGCCCCGACGGCGCGACCCATGCCGGCAGCTTCGATCTCTCTTACCTGCGCTGCATTCCGAACATGGTCGTGATGGCACCGGCCGACGAAGACGAGTGCCGCAAGCTCCTGACCACCGGATTCCGCTACGAAGGTCCGGCAACGGTGCGCTATCCGCGCGGCACCGGACCGGGCGTCGCCATCGACCCGGCGCTGAGCACGCTGCCGATCGGCAAGGCCGAGGTCCGCCGCAACGGGCACGGCATCGCCCTGCTCGCGTTCGGCGCCCTGGTCGCGCCCTGCGCGAAGGTCGCCGACGCGATCGACGCGACCCTGGTCAACATGCGTTTCGTCCGGCCGCTCGACGCGGCGCTGGTGCTCGAACTGGCTCGCAGCCACGCGGCGCTGGTGACGATCGAGGACAATGCGATCGCCGGTGGCGCCGGCAGCGGCGTCGCCGAACTGCTGGCCGCGCACGGTGTCTCCGTGCCCATGCTGCACCTGGGCTTGGCCGACAGCTTCCTCGAACACGCCAGCCGCGAGGAGCTGCTGGCCGAGTCGGGACTGGATGCGCCCGGCATCGAAGCCGCGGTACGCGAGCGCTTCGCCCAGCACATCCCGCTGCCGTTGCGCGACGTCGGCTAGAAGCCTCGCCTTCCCGCCTGTCGGCCAGCCGACGGGCGTTTCCTTGTGTCCGCGCAGCGGACGACCCGGCCGCGCGGTCACGGTTGTCGATCCTGGTGCGGTGGCGATGCCGGGAGTCGCCTGCTCGATCGGCCGCTGACGTCCGACCGGACCGCGGTTCGGCGCATCTGGCCTGCCCATGGAAGTCCGTGCCATTGCAGCGGGCCGACGAGGACTGCGCGCCTGCCAGCCGCCTGGCTCGACCACACCGCATGCCCCACCTGCCGACGAATCGCCGCCTCCTGTCCGAGAACAGGGGCGGCGGGTGTCTAGGACATCATCCCTACGGGCAGACGACGGTCGAATCCGTGCCGATCAGGTTGTTGAGTCCGTCGTAGACGGTTACGCCGATGTAGCCCGTCGGGTACAGCGGGCTCGGGCAGGAATAGACGCAGTAGTTGTCCGCATACGCGCACACGGCGGGAAAGTTCACCGCGCCCGATGGCCAGCTGATCCACTCGTACCTGACCGGCGGTGTCGGGAACCCGAGGATGTCGGCGTAGCACACGCCCGAGTCGCAGAGGAAATCGAGCGTCTGGGCACTCGCCCCCGCGCCGATACCCAGTCCCACCATTGCCATTGCCGCCATTGCTGCAAGTTTCATGGTCACTCTCCTTGATTTTCCGGGGTATGAATCGACACCGCATGGGCGTCGCGCAATCCATGCGGCATCCCATGCTACATCCAGATATACATGTATACATATACCCAAAAACGGCGGACTACCCGACCTGCGTCACGGGATCCGTCGTCGTTCGCGCCACGACCAGCCGGCAATCGGCTGCGTCGCTCCTGCACAGCCTTCGTGAAGCCCGCTCATCGCACCGCCTGACCGACACCGCGCCGGATCATTCCGGCCGCTGGCCGAGACTGACCCGATCGCGCGCTTCCAGGTCCTGGGCGGTGGCCACCTGGACCAGTCCGTGTGCCTCCAGCAGCGCACGCACCGCCGCGCCCTGGTCGTAGCCGTGTTCCAGCAGCAGCCAGCCCCCCGGATCCAGGTGAGCCGGCGCCGCCGCGACGATCGCACGGATCGCGTCGAGGCCGTCCTCGCCCGAGGCGAGCGCCGACAGCGGTTCGTGGCGCAGATCGCCCTGCCCCAGGTGCGGATCGTCCGCGCGTATGTACGGCGGATTGGAAGCGATCAGCGCGAAGCGCCGCGTTCCGAGCGCACCGGCCCAGTCGCCGCGAACGAACTCGACATTGGCGATGCCGAGCCGCGCCGCGTTCGTGCGGGCGACCCCCAGCGCCGCTGCGCTCAGGTCGGTGGCGAGGATGCGCGCGCGCGGCCGCTCGCTGGCCAGCGCCAGCGCGATCGCGCCCGAGCCGGTACCGAGATCGGCAACGGCGACATCACTTTCCGGCGCAATCCGTTGCAGGGCCAGTTCGACCAGGCGCTCGGTGTCGGCACGCGGAATCAGCACGTCGGGCGTGACCGCGAGATCCAGCGTCCAGAAGCCGCGCTTCCCGGTCAGGTAGGCCAGCGGCTCGCCGGCCGCGCGACGCGTCAGCAATGCCGCGAAGCCGGCCGCGACAGCCGGCGGCGCAACGTCCCGGTCGTGCGCGTAGAGCCAGGCGCGTGGCCGGTCGAGCACGGCGGCGAGCAGCAACTCGGCCTCCGATCGCGCCGATTCGGCGGCGGCCAGGCACGTGGCCGCCGCAGCCAGCAGCTGGCGGATCGTCGGCGCGGGATCGCTCATGCGCGCGGCGGCACGGCCGGCGGTGGCGGCAGGTCGGTCAGCGGCTCGAATGCGGCCGGCTCGGCCGGCGCCTTCGCCGGCACCGGCGAACGCCAGTAGCCGCCGCGCTGCCAGGCGGCGAAGCCACCACGCAACCAGTCGATCACAACCCACGCCAGCCACAGCGCCCAGGCCAGCATCGCCAGCTTGTAGATCCACAGTGGCAGCGAGATCACGCTCGCCACCGGCAGCGCATCGGTGCTTCGATCGGCGAACCAGCGCAGCTGGTCGGCACTTGAGCCGTTGCCTGTCACGTACATGTCCGGCGCACCGAGTAGGCCGTTGCGGATCGCACCGACCATGCAGACCAAGGCGACCAGGGTCAGCAGCGGCAGGGCGACCTGCACCAGGTTGAATCCCCAGGCGCTGGCCGGCTCGCTGCGCCGGCGCCAATCCAGCGCGAACAGCCAGACCGCGATCACGACCAGCGCCAGCCACGAGAACGTGGAAAAGCCCAGGCCCAGCAGCAGCCATTGATGTGCGCGCAATGGCGAACGGCGCCAGCGCGCCAGCAGCACCGCGGCCACGGCCAGCACCAGCAACTCGCCCCAGACCAGCACCGCCGGCCCGACCGGCGGCCCGAACGCCGCCAGCAGCCAGCGGTCGCGCGGTAGTTGCAACGCCAGGTCGATGTTGGCCGCCGGCAGGCCCAGCGTCAGCGCCGGCGTGGTCACGCGCGTCGCCAGCGGCATGGTCTCGCGAAAGCGGATCTCGTACTGCTGCAGCCCCGGCGCCAGCGGCAGGCTCAGGCGCCCGTCCTGCAGCCGCAGGTTGATCGCTTCGCCGGCACGGCGGACGCCGAGCAGCTCCGCGCCGGCCGGCAGGGTCAGCACCTGCTCGCCGCCCTGGCTGGCCCGGACATCCAGCTGCAAGGCATGACTGGCTGCCCGCTGGCCGATCTCGCTGGACAACGCCACGCGGTCGATCGCGCGCGTGGCGCCGGCGACCGCCGACGGCCGCGCGACCCGCAGCGTCAACGACTCGCCGGGCAACGGATGGAACTCGAACACCCGGTAGTCCTCGGCCAGGCCGCGGTCGGCATCGAAGCCCGCCTCCGGGACGCCTTCGAACGTCACGTGCCAGGTCGGGTTGACGACGATGCGCCAGACCTCCGCGTGGCCGGTCAGTGGCGGCGCCGTCAGTGTCAGCGCGTCGCTCTTGTCCAGTGTCGCGACGTAGCGTGCCTCGTCGGCGCCGTCGGGAATCGGCAGCTCGACCGCGCCGGCGCGCAACCGGACGCCGGGCGAGGTGATGCGCTCGCCGGCCAGCGGCGGTACCGTCACGACCAGGCCGCCCTCACGCGGTGCCAGCCGGCGAACCGTGGTGTCGACGCGCCAGTCCAGATCGAGCGCCAGCCGGCGCTCCACCTCGACGAACGGCGGGAACTGCTGGCCGCCGCCGGTCTCGCCCGCAGACCGTTCCCCGTCCCGCAGCCGCACCAGGGTCAGGGTCTCGGTCAGCAGCCGCTCGTCGGACAGTCCCGTGGCCTGCCAGCCGGTGCCGGAGAACTGCACGCGCCGGGGCGCCAGCGGAAACGCCAGCGCGACCTTGTCGACCAGCACCTGCCAGCGCAGCTCGACGCGATGCACGCCGCGCGGCACGACGATGCGGGCTCCGCCATCGTCACCGGCGATGCCGTCGACGGCCGCGCCATCGAGGCTCGACGACCGTAACGCCAGAGCCTTGTCGTCGGTCGGCAGCGGCACGGCGCTGCGCTCGAGCGCATGCACCTCGAACACCGCAACGAGCTCGTCGCCCTGCGCCGACACCTGCAGCGCCGCGATACCGGCACAGGCGGGCGCGCAGCGCGGTGGCTCGGTCAGGCGCCCGCGCAGCTCGCCCAGCAGCGCATCGGACGGGAACGCCTGCGCCTGTGCCGGCGGCACGAAGCCCAGCACGGCCCCGGCAGCCACCAGTGCGGCCACGCCGGCGATGGCCGGCGACGGCCGCCGCGGCAGCAGCGGTGCCTGCTGGCCAAGGCGCCAGATCAGCAGCACCAGCAAGGCGACCAGCACACCCTTGAGCGGCCGCACGACCCAGGGCGGCGCGACCAGCAGGCGCACCTGCTGGCTCGGCAACACCGGGCCACTCCAATCCAGTTCATAGGTCCGGCCGAGGCGCCAGCCCGGTTCGCCGGCGCCGGTCTGCACCACGGTGGTCTCGGCGTAGCGGCCCATCAGGTCCGAGTAGCGGGTGCGCGAACCGGTGACCGTGACGCTCTGCAGCGTGTCCTTCTTTTCGACCTGCGCGCGCTCGGCCGCCGGTGCCGCCGGCGGCGGTGGCGGCTCCGGCGCCATCATCGGCACGGCTTCCTCGTGGACGACGCTGCCTCCCAGCGGCGCGCCGGGATAGCCTTCGAGTGCGGTGGCGCCCTCCAGTTGCGGATAGAGCGCGGTGCGCAGTTGCGTGACCGCGAACGGCAACGCGGCCAGGACCAGCAGTGCCAACGCGGCGATGCGCAGGCCCCCGGCCACGCCGGCGAGACGGCCCGGCGGCAGCGCGCGCACGATCAGTCCGAGCGCGAGCGCCAGCATCAGCGTCCATACCGGTGCCCCGGCTTCCTGATAGCCGAGCAGCAGATACGCGAACGCCAGCGCCCCGCCCGGCCAGCCGAGCAGGCGGGCCGCCAACAGGACCAGGATCGCCGCGATGAAGACGTCGAGCAGGGTCCAGCCGGCGATCCAGCTGCCGGTCGCGCGATCGGTCCCGGGCGCCGCCAGCAGCCGGTAGCCGTACGGCAGGTGCAAGGTCGTGGAGATCCGGTCGAACACCTGCTGCCAGCCGGCGATCGGCATCGTGCCGGCGCCGGTCTCGATGCGCAGGCCGGCTTCGAGCCCGACCTCGGGCGTGCGCCACTCGACGCCGGTCAAGCCCGGCTGCAGGCCGTCGGTCACCAGCAAGGGCTCACCTTCGGTACGCGCCTGCGCGCGCTGCACGGCGAACGGCGCCGCGGCATCGAAGCGCCAGCCGCTGTTCATGCGTCCGTCGATGCGGTCGCGGCTGAACCAACCGCGGCCCTCGAAGTCGAGCCAGGCCTCGCGCCGGAGATGCAGCCGGTTGGCCTCGTCCCCGGCGGCGCCCCGTGAATGCTGCTCGATGGCCAGCGTGCCGCCGTCGGCCAGCGCGAACGCCGGCAGGGTGCGCCATTCCGGCGGCACGTTGGCCTGCTGCGGATCCACCTGGGTCTGCCCGCCGGCAGCGGTGACGCGCAGGCGCGGCGCCGGTTCGTAGCTCCAGACCTCCTGCGCCGGCCAGGGCTCGGCCGCCAGGCGCGCGGTGACGGCGGTCAACGGTGCGGTCGCCCGCGCCGTCAGCGTCAGTACGTCCGAACCCGGTTGCACCTGCACGCGCAGCCGGCCGTCCTCGTCGAGCCGGACCGGCCAGCCGTCCTGGCTCTCCAGGGCCAGTGCCACGAATCCGTCCGGCAGCGCCGGGCCGATGCGTTCCTCGCGCGCCTGCCCGGAGACCCAGATCTCCACGCGGGTCGTCAGCCGCGCGGGAATCCCGTCGGCAAGCTTGCGATGGACGCGCAGTTCGAGGCTGTCCTCCTCCGCCGCCGCCGCGGTGCCGCGGCCCAGGGTCAGCGCATCGGCGTCGCGCTGCACCGGCGCGATCGTGCGCCCGTCCACCGTCAGCGCCACCAGCGCGATCTGCCGCGGCACGCGCAGGGCCTGCGGCCGCTGCGTCCACGGAATCCGCGCGCGAACCTCGTGGCTGCCGGCCTGGAGCCACAGCATCGGCCCGTCGCGATCGACGACCGGGGCCGGCTGGCCGTCGACGGTGACCTGCTGCGGCCAGTGCTCGTCATCGCCGGGCAGCGGAACCCAGCCGTCCGTTTCGAGCTGCCAGCGCTGGCCCAGCTGCGCACCACCGGCGTCGGCGGCGATCGCGAGCGTACCCGGCCAGGCGCACAGGTAATCGTCGGCGGACTGTCCGGCCCGGCCGGCGATCAGCGCGCACGCGCGAAACTCCTGGTCCTTGAGGGCCCAGGCACGCCAGTCCCGCAGCTGCGGCGGTATCGCCTCCTGCGCGACGGCGGCGAGCGACAACAGGCAGGCGGTCAAGGCCAGGCAGATCCGGTGCATCGTAAGTCCCCTCGAAGGCGGTGGCAGCGCAGTCAACGGCGGCCGGCGGTCGTCGGGGTCGATCCGCGTCGCCGTGCCGGGCGGCGTGCCGGCATCATGACATGCACCCGCCGGCGGGCCTGCGATCGGTTCGGCATTCGTTGCGCAAGGCGCCGGGCGGCGCGCGCGATCGTCCGACGCGCATGGCCGCGCCGTGCAGCGGTGCCTTCGCACACCGCGCTAGCCCAGCAGGTGCCGGCCGATCTGCTCGAGGCTCGCCAGCACGAAGCCGGCCAGGAAGAACAGGTAGCTCCAGCGCAGGTACCGATACTTGTGGTGGGCGAGATAGACCCCCAGCGCGTAGATGTCCGACGCCCAGGTCGCGTACGGCGATCCGTCCGGCGCCAGCACGCGCGCGACCTCGGCTAGGTAGCGTTCGCGCGGAAGACCGGCGAAGTGGCCGAAGAACAGCAGGTTGAAATGCGGCGGCAGCTCGCCGCCGTCGAACGACACCGGGCGGTACTTGGGCAGCACGGCGAGAATCGCCAGCAGCAGGGCGAGCAGCGTGAAGCCGGCCAGGATCAGCACCGCCACGCGCAGGTCCGGGTCGGACAGCCGCCCCAGCGACAGCGTCAGCACGATCGAGGAGACCGTGATGATGATGTTGGCCTTGGTATCGGCCATGTTGGACAGCAGCACGTGGTGCTGCTGGGCGGTCCGCAGCAGGTTGTCGGTGGTGTTGCGCTCGGGAACCCGCGCGAACGCGTCCTGGGCTTCAGCGGCATCGCGCATTGCACGGCCTTCCGTCGGCTGGAAAGGCGGCATTCTATCGAGGCGCGGGCCCGGCGGCTTGCCGGCGGCCCGGCTGGAGCAGCCGGGCCGCCGACGCAAGAGGTGGGCGACGGAAGCGGGGAGGGAATCCGTCGCCCGGGCGGCATCGTGGGGAGGGGGGATACGATGCCTGCCGAGCGTGAGGAAGCAAATCCTCGAACGCCTGGCGAGCAGATGGGGCTCGGCTTTCGCGGTTCAAGGGCTGCGCCCGATTGCCGCACCGGCCGCCCCGGAAACGAACGGGCGCGCCGGCTAGGCATCACACAAGCGGATCGATAACAAATCAACGATAGCCATGATCTATAGTTCCGCGCCATGAACCTGCGCGATCTCCGCTACCTCGTCGCCCTCGCCGAGCACAAGCACTTCGGCCGCGCCGCCGAAGCCAGCTTCGTCAGCCAGCCGACCCTCTCGACCCAGATCCGCAAGCTCGAGGACGAGCTCGGCGTCGCACTGGTCGAGCGGACGCCGCGCAAGGTGCTGCTGACCGAGGTCGGCCACGAAATCGTGGCGCGCGCACGCGACGTGCTCAACGAGGTCGAGCAGATCAAGGCGATCGCCCGCCGTACCGTCGACCCCGAATCGGGCACGCTGCGACTGGGCATCTTCCCGACGCTCGGCCCGTACCTGCTGCCACACCTCATTCCGCGGATCCGCGAGCGCTTTCCGCGCCTGGAACTGCTGCTGACCGAGGAAAAGACCGAAGCGGTGCTGCGGCAGCTGCGCGAAGGCCGGCTCGACGCCGGCATCCTCGCCCTGCCGGTCCACGATCACCAGTTGCATGCGGAGTTCCTGTTCGAGGAGCCGTTCGTGCTGGCCGTTCCGGACGGCAACCCGCTGGCCACGCGCACCGCGCTGCGCCTGCAGGACCTGGCCGACCAGAGCGTGTTGCTGCTGGAAGACGGCCATTGCCTGCGCGATCAGGCGCTGGAGGTCTGCCAGCTGGCCGGCGCCGGTGAAAAAGCCGGCTTCCGCGCGACCAGCCTGGAAACGCTGCGCCAGATGGTGGCGGCCAATGTCGGCATCACCCTGCTGCCGGCACTGGCGGTCAAGCCACCGGTGCCGCAGGCCGACAACGTGCGTCTGATCGCGTTCCGGAAGCCGGCGCCGAGTCGCCGCATCGCCATGGTCTGGCGCAAGAGTTCGGCGATGGCCGGCTTCCTGAAGCTGCTCGCCGGGCTGTTCCGCCAGCTTCCGCCGGAGCTGCTGGATCCCCATGCGGACGTGCCGGCCGGCACTGGCGTCCCCGCGTCGGCGCCGATTGAGAAAGCCGGCGCGATCGGCTAGCGTTGCCGGATCGACGCACGGAGCGAGGGGTTCGGCTGACTCGCCGCCCGCTGCGTCCCTTCGACCCTTTCTTGGAGTTTCCGTGGCCAGCACCTCTTCACCGATCACCGTCTCCAGCCTCGATCTGGAGCGCATCGAGCAATTGCTCGAGCTTCCCGTTCATCGCGCCTTCGCCGGTGCCGATGCGCTGCGCAGCGAGCTGGCACGCGCGGCCATCGTCGAGCCGGAGCAGATGCCGTCCGACGTGGTCACGATGAACTCGACGGCCCTGGTGGTGGACGAGGAGCGCGGCGACTCGCACCAGCTGACGCTGGTCTATCCGCGCGATGCGGACGGCTCGCCGGGCAAGGTCTCGATCCTGGCGCCGATCGGCAGCGCCATGCTGGGCCTGCGGGTCGGCCAGTCGATCGACTGGCCGCTGCCGGGCGGGCGCCGCCTGCGCCTGCGCGTCACCGGCATCGCCTACCAGCCCGAGGCCAGCGGCCACCTGCACCGCTGATGCAACGGCGCCGCCGCTGCGCTGCGCGGCGGCGCCGGGGTTCCGGGTTTTCGGCCTAGGCGGCGGAAGCCGCGCGCGCCGAGCCGACCACCGCTTCGACGCGACCGAGCGCGGCCTCGACGTCGCGCGCCAGGTCGCCCTCGTCCTCGATGCCCACCGACAGCCGCAGCAGGCCATCGGCGATGCCGGCACGGGCCCGCGCTTCAGGCGCCATCGCCGCATGGGTCATTCCGGCTGGGTGACAGACCAGGCTCTCGACGCCACCGAGCGATTCGGCCAGCGTGAAGCACGCCAGTCCTTCGACGAAGGCGCGCGCCGCGGCCACGCCGCCTTCGAGTTCGAAACTCAGCATCGCGCCGAACCCGCTCTGCTGGCGGCGCGCGAGCACGTGCCCGGAATGGCTCGCCAGGCCCGGATAGTGGACGGCGCGAACCGCCGGATGCGCCTGCAGGCGCTCGGCCAGCACGCGCGCGTTCGCTTCGTGGCGATCCAGGCGCACCTTCAACGTGCGCAGGCCGCGCAAGGTGAGGTAGCTGTCGAACGGCGCGCCGGTCAGCCCGAGGCAGTTGGCCCACCACGCCAGCCGCTCGGTCAACGCCGCATCGCGCCCTATCACCGCGCCGCCGACCACGTCGGAATGGCCGTTCAGGTACTTCGTCGTCGAGTGCACGACGGCATCGGCCCCCAACGCGATCGGCTGCTGCAGCAGGGGTGACAGGAAGGTGTTGTCGACGACCACCAGCGCGCCGGCCTCATGCGCGGTCTCGGCGACGTGGCGGATGTCCGTGATGCGCAGCAGCGGGTTGGACGGCGTCTCGATCCAGACCAGCTTGGGACCGTCGGCCAGTGCGGCGGCGAGCGCGCGCGGATCGTGGAAATCGACGAACTGGACGCGATAGAGACCGCGCTGGGCCTGGGCGTTGAACAGGCGCCAGGTACCGCCGTAGCAATCGTGCGGCGCAACCAGCAGATCCCCCGGCTCGAGCAGCGCGGCAGCGACCAGCGCCACCGCGGCCATGCCGCTCGCCGTCACCACGGCGCCCTGCCCGCCCTCCAGCTCGGCCAGGGCGCCGGCGAGCGTGTCTCGCGTCGGATTGCCCGAACGGGTGTAGTCGTAGGCGCGCTTCTGGCCGAATCCGGCGAAGCTGAAATTGGTGGACAGGTACAGCGGCGGCATGACCGCGCCGTGGGCGGTGTCGCTGTCGACGCCGGAGCGCACCGCGATCGTATCGAGAGACAGGGAACTCATGCGCATTCCTCCGCAACCAGCGCCTGCCGGAAAATCCCGGCGATGGTCTCGTCCTCCTTCAAGAAGGCGTCGTGACCGTAGATCGAATCGAACTCCACCAGCGTGCAGGCCGCGCCCAGCCGGTCGGCGAACGCACGCAGCGACTGCACCGGCACCAGCAGGTCGTCGCGCACGCCGACCAGGGTGACCGGAACGGCGATCGCCTCGGGCCGGCAGCGATGCGCGTCGAGCGATGCCGACAGCGTCAGGAAAGCCTGTGCCGGGAAGCGGGCCGCGAACCGCTCGCCGTGCGCGTCGAGCCAGCCATGGATGCCCCGTTCCGGCTCGGCCTCGCCGAAGCGCGCCTCCAGCTCCCGCGGCGTGCGGTAGCTCAGCATCGCCAGCTGCCGGGCCTGGGCCAGCGCCGCCTGCTGCCGCTCCGGTGCCGCTTCGGCCACCAGCGCGCGCTGCAGCGCGCGCAGGCCCTGCGCCCAGGCGCCGGCCCGATGAGCGGCGCTGATCACGACAGCACGCCCGATCCGTTCGCCGGCCAGGCGTGCCAGGTGCTGCACGACGCAGCCGCCGTACGAGGCGCCGATCGCAAGCGCGATGCGCGCGATGCCGAGGTGGTTGAGGACGGCCAGGATCGCCGACGCCTGGTCGACGCTGTCGATCGCCGGGAACGTCGCGGCGCCGGCGACCGGCCCGCTCGAGGCATCGGCACCGCCCAGCCAGTCGATCGAGACGATGCGCAGCACGCGCGGGTCGAGCGCCCGGCCTGGACCGCACTGGGACGCCCACCAGCGGCCCGGATCGCGCCCCGCCGAGATGCCGCCCAGGACCACGACGACCGGCCCCGCCGGTGCGCCCCAGGCCTGCCAGGCCAGCTGCGCATCGGCCAGCGTGATCCCGCCGGCCAGCCGGAACGCCGGCAGCCGCAGGACGCCGCGCTCGGGCGCGGGACACCCGGCGATATCGGCTGGAACGTCGAGGGAAAGCACAGCGGCCACGCGAGGCTCCTGGATTCGGGCTGCGCGACCGGAGCAGCGCGCACGAGGCGCGGCCGCTCATCTCCCGGGGCCCGGCCCATGCCGGACATCCCCGCTGGAATTGGCACCATGCGACATAGGTCGCGGTTGCCCCGGCGTCTCAGACCCAGTGTCTCGACCGGTCGCGATGAGTGGGCGCACTCTACGCAGGCGACGACGTCCCGTCAATAGGCGTATAGACGTCTATACGCCCAATCCGGAAGACCATGCCGGTATCGGCAGGTTCAGGTCCTGGGCGATGCCGGCCGCCAGGAGCCGATGAAGATGCCGAGCAGCGAAAGCCCCACGCCCAGCCAGTCCATGCCGCGGGTCGGGCGCGCGAACACGATCACGTCGAACACGAACGAGAGGCCCGGCTGCAGCAACAGCAGCAGGCCGACCAGCGAGGCGGGCAGGCGCGGCATCGCCCGCACCAGCAGGATCCAGCCCAGCACCTGCCCGAAGAAGGCCAGGCCCAGCAGCGCGCCGAGCGAGCCCAGGTCCGGGATCGCGAAGCTCTCGCCGTTGGCGAGCATCGACGTGCCGAGCACGCCGGCGCAGATCCACGAGGTCACGCAGATCAGCTGTGCCGGTGCCAGCGTCACCTGGCCGCTGCGTTGCAGGTGGCGCGTCGTCAGCAGGTAGACCGCGTAGGCCACGCCGGTCAGCAGGCCGAACACCACGCCCTGGCGGTACTCGGCGCCGAACCGGGACCAGTCCAGGCCGACCAGCAGGTAGAGACCGACCAGCGCCAGCGCGGTGCCGGCAGCGAAGGCGGCGCCGATCCGCTCGCGGTAGATCAGCACGCCGGCCAGTGCCATCAGGAACACCTGGAAGTTGCCCAGCAAGGTGGCCAGACCCGGCCCGACCTGGTGGATGCTGCGGTGCCAGAGCATCAGGTCCACCGCGAAGGCGACGCCGGGCAGCAGCAGCCAGCCGGCCTCGCGCAGCTTCACCGGCCGCCACTGCCGCAGGACCAGCAGCCCGGCCAGCAGCATCACCGCACCGAACAGCATCCGGTAGAACGCCGAGACATTCGGGCCCACGTCCGCCAGCCGGACGAAGATGCTCGTCGTGCTGATCAGCGCGGCACCCGCGCCCATCTGCCAGACCGCGTCGCGCGGAACGGCCGGCGTCGCGGTCAAGCCAGCAGCTCGGTCAGGTCGTCATCGTCCGCCGGCAGATCGCCGGGATCACCGTCCAGCTCGGCCAGCAACCGTTTCGCCGAGGCCAGGTCGGCGTCGTCCACCCACACGACGTAGAGACCGCAGGCCGGCATCTCGCCGAGCGCGCCGGAAAGGTACTCGCCGCCGACGTGGGCGCGGACACCGCCCGCCTCGAGCACCCCCTTGCGCAGATGGGCATCGATCAGCGAATCGGAGCGGCAGGCGATCTTCACGCACGCACTTTGCCGCAAAGCCGGCCGGGCGGTCCAGTCGACGCCGGCACGATCTGGACGCCATCGGAGGATCGGCGCATGATCCGCCGCGCCGATCCGCCACGCCAGATCCCGGTCTTCATGGTCCAGCTTCCCGACGACGAGCTTTCCGACACGATCCGGGCCTGCGTCTTGCAGATGCTCGGTGCTCGCGGAACCGGGACCACGATCGACATCCACGATGCAGCCCGCAGCGTCGCCTTGCGCATCGGCTGCGACTGGCGCGACCTGATGCGGCCGCTGCGCACTGTCGCCACGACGATGATCGAGGCCGGCATCCTCGATGCCACGCAGGGCGAGGCCGCCGTGGACATCCGCCATGCGCGCGGCCCGGTCCGGCTGCGCCTGCGCGAAGCGGCCCCGGCCTGGCCCGACTGATGCGCCCGGGTCCGGATGCGCGGGCGCCCGATGCCATCCCGCACACCGACGACGCAGCCCCGCGATCCGTTCCGCCTGCCGCCCCCGCTGGCGCGATCCCCGCCCTGGACGGCCTGCGCGGCTTCGCCGCGCTGTGGGTCCTGCTGTTTCACGTGTGGATGATGACCGGCCTGCCGAGCCTGCGCCTCACCGAGACGGCGCCGTTCGGACTCGAGGCCTTCCTGATGATGGGGTGGGCCGGCGTGGACGTGTTCTTCTGCCTGTCGGCCTTCCTCCTGGTCCTGCCCTATGCGCGCTGGCGCTATGCCGGCGCTCCGAAGCCGGACACGGGGCGCTACCTGGTGCGGCGGGCGCTGAGGATCTACCCGGCCTATCTCGTCCAGCTGGCCGTTCTGCTGCTGCTCGCGCTCGTGCTCGGCCACGGCCGCCTGCTGAGCGGCCGCGAGCTGCTGGGACATCTCTTCCTCTGGTTCAACATCGGAACGGATTGGATCGCGCCGCTGGTCGGCGTCTGGTTCACGCTGCCGATCGAGTTCTCGTTCTATCTCGTCCTGCCGCTGATCGCCCCTCTGATCGATCGCAGGCGCTGGCCCTGGCTGCTGCTCGCCGCGCTGGTCATCGCGATCGGCTACCGCCTGTGGGCCTCCGCGGTGAACGCTTCGGCCCCCATCCCGATACGCATCGCCGAAATCGAGCGGCTGCCCGGCCGCATCGACCAGTTCGTGATCGGCATGCTGGCCGGCGCGGCATTCGTAGCCGCCGCGCAGCGCAACTGGCGCCCGCGATACCCGGCCGCGTGGTTCTGGGGCGGCGTCGCCGGGATGGTGCTGCTCGGCGGCGCGATGATCCGGGTGGCCGACAGCTACTGGTCCGGCCATCCCTTGCTGTACGTGTGGCATGGGCTGTTCAGCGCCTGCCTGGTTCCGGTGCTCCTGGCCGCCGCCTGGAACGCACGGCCGGGCAGCGGCCTGCTCGACAACCGGCTCTTGAGATACCTCGGCAAGACCAGCTTCGGCATCTACCTGTGGCACATGCCGATCCTGATCCCGATCCTGCCGCACATCCCCGAATCGATGCCTCCGGCCGCCCGATTCTGGGCGCTGCTGGCACTGGTCCTGCCGGCGACGCTTCTCGTCGCGCACCTGTCCTACGCCTGGATCGAGCGGCCGTTTCAACGCCGGCGCAGTCGCAAGAGCACGTCGATGCGGCACCCGGCGTCCGGACCCGGCGCGGACCGGCCCGAGCCCGCCCGTCAATCCGGCGACGCCCGCGAGCCCAGCGGGTAGACTTGCGCCTTTGCCCGTCGACCCACGCGCATGAGCGAATCGCCTCCCCCCAACCACTTCATTCGCCAGATCGTCCTGGACGACCGTACCGCCGGCAAGCACGGCGGACGCGTGGCCACGCGCTTTCCGCCGGAGCCCAACGGCTACCTGCACATCGGCCACGCCAAGTCGATCTGCCTGAACTTCGGGCTCGCCCGCGAGTTCGGCGGTGCCTGCAACCTGCGCTTCGACGACACCAACCCGGTCAAGGAAGACGTGGAGTACGTCCAGGCGATCCAGGACGACGTCCGCTGGCTCGGCTTCAGCTGGGACGAACTGCGCCATGCCTCGGACTATTTCGAGGTGTTCTACCGCTGCGCCGAGAAGCTGATCCGGAACGGCAAGGCCTTCGTCTGCGACCTCTCGGCCGAGCAGGTGCGCGAGTACCGCGGCACGCTGACCGAGCCCGGCCGCGACTCGCCGTACCGCACCCGTTCGGTGGAGGAGAACCTCGACCTGTTCCGGCGCATGCGCGCCGGCGAGTTCCCGGACGGCGCGCGAACCCTGCGCGCGCGGATCGACATGCGCAGCGGCAACATCAACCTGCGTGACCCGGCGCTCTACCGCATCCGCAAGGTGACCCACCAGAACACCGGCGACGCCTGGCCGATCTATCCGATGTACGACTACGCGCACTGCATCTCCGATGCGGTCGAGGGCATCACGCACTCGCTGTGCACGCTGGAGTTCGAGGACCACCGGCCGCTGTACGACTGGTGCCTCGACCAGCTCGACCTGCCGGGCGATCGGGACCTCACCGAGCCGCTGCGCGCGGTCGGTATCCGCTGCGAGCCGAGCCGGCCGCAGCAGATCGAGTTCTCGCGCGGCAATCTCGACTACACCGTGATGAGCAAGCGCAAGCTGATGGCCCTGGTACAGGACCGGCTGGTCGACGGCTGGGACGATCCGCGCATGCCGACGCTGGCTGGCGCCCGTCGCCGGGGCTTCCCGGCCGCCGCGATCCGCGCGTTCTGGGAGCGCGTCGGCATCAGCAAGCAGAACAGCGTGATCGATGTCGGCGTGCTCGAAGGCTGCGTCCGCGAGGCGCTGGACACGCAGGCACCGCGGCGCCTGGCGGTGCTCGATCCGGTGCGGCTGGCCATCACCAACCTGGCCGACGACCACGTCGAAACGCTGAGCTTTCCCAACCACCCCAAGAACGAGGCCGCCGGCAACCGCGACGTGCCGTTCTCGAATACCGTGTGGATCGAGCGCGAGGACTTCATGGAGACCCCGTCCAAGGGCTTCCATCGCCTGGTGCCTGGCGGCGAGGTGCGCCTGCGCGGCGTGGGCATCGTCCGCTGCGAGGAGGTCGTCAAGCAGGACGACGGCACGGTCGTCGAGCTTCGCTGCACGCTGGACGCCGACACCCGGCCGGGCCGGCCGGGCGCCGACCGCAAGGTCAAGGGGACGATCCACTGGGTCAGCGCGCGGCACGCGCTCGCAGCCGAGGTGCGCCTTTACGACCGCCTGTTCGACGCGCCGGCGCCCGACGACGACAGCGGCGGCAAGACCTACCGCGACCATCTCAACCCGGCGTCCAAGCGCGTCGTGCGCGGCTGGCTGGAGCCTTCGCTCGCGCGCGTCACGAACGAATCCACCTACCAGTTCGAGCGCCTGGGCTACTTCGTCGCCGATCGCCACGACCACGGTGCCGCCACGCCGGTCTTCAACCGCGTGGTCACCCTGCGCGACACCTGGGCCAGGACCGCGAAATGAGCCTCCGCCTGGCCGTGCTCGCCGTGTGCCTGGCCGGCCTGGCAGGCTGCGCGCATGCGGTGGCGCCGGCGGCGACGGCCACGCCGGCGCCCGCGGCCGAGGTCGACTACCGCTGCAAGGTCGACGCCGACTGCGCCGTGAAGGACGTCGGCAACTGCTGCGGCCACTATCCGGCCTGCGTCAACAAGGACAGCCCGACCTTTCCCGAGCGCGTCGCCGCCGAATGCGCGCGGACCGGCATGTCCGGCGTCTGCGGCTACCCGGTCATCAGCGGCTGCCGCTGCGTCGCCGAGCGCTGTACCCACGTCACCGACGGCGGCGAGGTGCGCTGATGCTCTACCTCCAGGTCCACCTGACCCTGCCCGCCTGGATCACCGATGCGGTCGATCTGCAGCAGACCTATGCCGGCGACGAAGCCCAGGTCGGGCTCGCGATCGCGCTGTCGCGGCTCAACATCGACCATCGGACCGGCGGCCCGTTCGGCGCGGCAGTGTTCGATGCGAACGGCCGCGTGGTCGGCGTCGGCGTCAACCGGGTCGTGCCGCAGGCCTGCTCGGTCGCCCATGCCGAGATGATGGCCTACATGACCGCGCAGCAACGGCTGCAGCGCAAGCGCCTCAACGAGGACGGCAGCCGCTACGTGCTGGCCACCAGCTCGCAGCCGTGCTGCCAGTGCTACGGCGCGACGGTCTGGGCCGGCGTCGACGCGCTGCTGATCGGCGCGCGGTCCGAAGACGTCATGACGCTGACCACGTTCGACGAAGGCCCGTTGCCGGCCGACTGGATCGGCGAGCTGCAGCGCCGCGGCATCACCGTCCACCGCGACATCCTGCGCGACCAAGCCCGCGAGGTGCTGCACCGCTACGCGCGCGATGGCGGAGCGATGTACTGACCCGTGGCGGGCCTCGCCATGCCTGGCCGCGATGCATGAACGATAATCCGGCCACTCCTCCGGATCCTGCAGCCTCCATGCCCGACACCGCGCTTCCCCGTCGCCCCATCGACGGCTTCCTGGCCTGGTGCCGCCCCGGCTTCGAGAACGACTGTGCGCAGGAGCTGGCCGCCCGCGACGCCGCCCTGGCGACCGGCGGCTACGCCCGGGCCCGGCGCGACAGCGGCTACGTGGAGTTCATCCTGGCCGACGAGGCATCGGCCACGCGCTACGACCGGGCCTTGCGCACGGACGCGCTGATCTTCGCCCGGCAATGGCTGCGGCTGCACGCGCGCGTCGATCGATTGCCGGCCACCGATCGGCTCGCCGTTCTGATGCCGGCCATCCGTGCCACCGGCCTGACGTTCGCCGACGCCTGGATCGAATCGCCCGACAGCACCGAAGGGCGCGAACTCTCCGGCCTGTGCCGGGCGCTCAACACCGCCCTGATCGTGGCGATGAAGCGCGAGCGTCTGATCGCGGCCGACTCGCGCTGGCGGCTGCACCTGGGCCTGCTCGATCCGGCCACCGCCCTGGTGGCGGTGGCCGATGTCGCGCACAGCGCCCCCTGGCCCGGCGGCATCCCGCGCCTGCGCTTCCCGCGCGGCGCGCCGAGCCGCTCCACACTGAAGCTCGAGGAAGCCTTCTTCGTGTTGCTCGACGCCGGCGAGCGCGAGCGCTGGCTGCGGCCCGGCATGAGCGCGGTCGATCTGGGGGCCGCGCCGGGCGGCTGGACCTGGCAGCTGGCCCGGCGTTCGATCCACGTCACCGCCGTCGACAACGGGCCGATGGATGCCGGCCTGCTCGAATCGGGCCTGGTCGACCACCGGCGCGAGGACGGCTTCCGCTATCAGCCGGCGCGCCCGGTCGACTGGCTGGTCTGCGACATGGTCGAGCAGCCGCGACGGGTGGCCGCGCGCATCGGCGACTGGCTGGCGGCCGGCTGGTGCCGGCACGCCGTGTTCAATCTCAAGCTGCCGATGAAGAAGCGCTACGACGAGGTGATGCTCTGCCGCGAGCGCGTCGCGGAAGCCGCCGCCGGCGCCGGCAAGCGCCTGGACTGGCGCGCACGCCAGCTCTACCACGACCGCGAGGAAGTCACCGTCTACGCGACGCTGCGCTGATCGCCGTTGCAATCGGGCACCGGAGCGCGATCGACGCGGAACGGCATCGCGCGGCGGGCGCGACGTCGAGTCCGGCCGGCAAAGCCGGTATCCTCGACGGCCGCTGCGCGGCGTCCCGCGCCACGTCCCGCCTTCCCTGTCCCGATTCCGATGAAGCGCCTGCGCTCCGCCCTGCCCTTGTTCCTGCTGATCGCCGCCGGCGTCGCCTTGTACGCGTCGGGCATGCTGGACCGGTTCCATCCGACGGGCCTGCTCGATCGCCAGGGCGACCTGCACCGGCAGATCGCCGCCCACCCGGTCGCGGCCGGCCTGATCCAGGTCGCGGCGATGACGGTCGCGGCGGCGACCGGCCTGCCCGGTGCGGTGCTGATCGTACTGGCCGGCGGCATGCTGTTCGGCGTGCTGCAAGGCACGCTGCTCTCGACGATCGGCCTGATCCTCGGCACCAGCGTGCTGTTCCTCGCCAGCCGGCACGCCTTCGCCGGCGCGGATCGGCCACCGCCACCGCTGATCGCACGCATTCGCACGGGCTACCATGCCCACCCGGTCAGCTACACGCTGTTCCTGCGCCTGGTGTCGTTCTTCCCGTACGGGGCGGTGACGGTCGCGCTGGCCTGGCTGCGCTGTCCGCTCGGGCTTTTCCTCGCCACCAGCACCGTCGGCGGAGCGGTGATGACGGCCGTGGAGACCAGTCTCGGCGCCGGCATCGCCGCTTCGCTGGCGCGTGACGGCCGCCTCGGCCTGGGCCTGGTCGCCCAGCGCGACGTGGTGCTGCCGATGCTCGGCATGGCGACGCTGGCGCTGGCGCCGATCCTGGTCGACCGGATCCGCACGCGGAACCGCCGCCCGGCGCCCGCCACCGACTGAGCACGCCGCCGCCGTGCTTTCCGGCCGAGCCTCCAAAACGACGATGCGCGCGCACCGGCGCCGCGGCGCCTGCAGGCCCTCGTCGGCATGCAAGGGCCGAGACGGCGCAGGCACCCCGGTGATGGCCGGCCGGTTCCACGCTGATATGGGGAGACGCGCATGACCTCGGTGGCGCGGCCGGACGCCGGGCATCCATGGCCTGCCGGCCGGCTCGTCGTCGTGCTGGCGGCCGTCCTGTTCACCTGCGCCACGCTGAGTGCGGGCTACGTGACCGGTCTCGGGCCGTTCTGGCAGCAGCCCTCCGGCGATGCTGCGCAAGGCCAGATCGGCTGGTTCTACTACGCGCGCGACAGCTGGCGCTGGCCGCTGCTGGCGATCGGCAACTATCACCTGCCCGAAGGCGGCAACGTCCTGCTGTCGGACAGCCTGCCGCTGTTCGCGGTGCCGGCCAAGGCGCTCGTCGGCCTGCTGTGGCCGCCCGAGGCACTGCCGCCGATCTATCTCGGGGCCTGGGTCGCGCTGTGCTTCTTCGTGCAGGTCGTCGCCGCGTCCCGCCTGCTGGCGGCGCTGGACGTGCGCCGGCCGCTGCAGCACCTGGCCGGCATCGCGCTGCTGAGCTACCTGCCGATGCTGTTCCTACGCTTCGGCCATGCCACCTTGCTCGCCCACTTCCTGATCCTCTTCGCCTTGACCGGCTACGTCCAGGCCAAGCGGGATCGCCTGGCGCGCGCGGGCTGGATCGGCCTCTGCGCGATTCCGGTCGTTTCCCTGTGGATCAGCCCCTACATCGCCGCGATGACCGGCATCCTCGTGCTGGTGACGCTCCTGGACGGTTGGCGCGAGGGCCGTCTCGATCTTCGCGGGATCCTGCTGCGCCTGGCGGCGATGCTGCTCACCGGCCTGGCCGTGCTCGGCGCCAGCGGCTTGCACGCGCTTCCGACCGAGAATCCCGGCGACTACGGCCGGTACTCGCTCAACCTGCTGTCACCCTTCGTGCCATTCCCGGGCACCACCACCGGACACTGGCTGCAGACCGCGCACCCCAGTCCGCGGGACCTGCACCAATGGGAAGGCGGCAGCTATCTCGGGGCAGGCGTCGTGCTGCTGTGCCTGGCGGCGCTGCCGGCGCTGCGCCGATGGCGGACCGGCCTTCGTCGCCACGCGGTGCTGGCGATCGCGCTCGTCGTGACGCTGCTGTTCGCGATCTCCCATCGCATCGGCTTCGGTGCCTGGGAACTGGTGCATCTGCCACTGCCCGAGGTCGTGCAGTCGGCGCTGTCGAACCTGCGCGGCTCCGGCCGCTTCGTCTGGCTGGCCGTCTATGCGCTGGTGGCCGGCTGCATCGTGGCGGTCGCGCGCCACTATCGACCGCCGGCCGCAACCGCCCTGCTGGCCCTGGCCGCCGTGCTGCAGATCGCCGATGTCGCGCCGATGCAGCGGGAGGTGCGCACCGCCTCGGCGACGGCCGCCGGGCCCCAGATCGACGTCGCCGCCTGGGAGGACCTGATCGCCCGGCACCAGCGCTTGTTCCAGTTTCCGTCGTTCGAGTGCGGCGGGCTCTATGGCCTCGGCGTACCCGGCACCCGCTGGCGCGAACTCCAGATCGACTGGGTCGCGGCGCGCCTGAACAGGCCGACCAACAGCGCCTATCTCGCACGCAAGGCCAAGGACTGCCGACACGAGCGCGAACAGGCCACGCGCGGCATCCGGGAGCCGGGAACGCTCTACCTGTTCCGCAGCAGCGAGGACATCGGCCGCCTGCTGGCCGCGCACGGCGAGCGCTCGGCCGGCTGCGGCTACCTGGACGATGTCGTCGTCTGCTCGGCCGACCAGGACCTCTCCTGGATCGACCGGTCGACGCTGGAATAGCCGCGCCGGTGGCCGGCTGCGGCCGTCCGCCGTTCCGATCCGAACCGCTCGATTGAGGGTATTCAGGCGCTTGGGCTATCCTGACGCCCTTTGTGTGGCGCGGCATCCGCGCCTTCGCTACGCCGAGGCCGCCGCTTGACCCCGACCGCCCAGACCGCACCCGTGCAGAAATCGTTCTGGCGGGCGCTGGCGCTCAGCCTGACCATCGCGGTGCTGAACTTCGGCCTGTGGGCCTGGCTCAACCGGCCCACGCCGATCGCCGACTGGAACGGCCAGGTCGGCGGCTTCGCGTTCAGCGCGTTCCAGCGCTACCAGGATCCGACCAAGGACATCTACCCGAGCGAGGCGGAACTGGCCGGCGACATCCGCCTGATGGCGCAGTACACGCGGCGCATCCGTACCTACGCGTCGCTGGAAAGCCCGCAGATTCCGCGCCTGGCGCGGCTGTACGACATGAAGGTGATGGCCGGCGCCTGGCTCGACCGGCGCGCCGATCACAACGACCGCGAACTCGAAGCCCTGGTCACGCTGTCGCGCAAGTACGACAACATCGAGCGCGCGATCGTCGGCAACGAATCGGTGCTGCGCGGCGACGTCAGCGTCGACCAGTTGATCGGCTATCTCGACCGGGCTCGCGCGCAGCTCGACATCCCGGTCTCGACCGCCGAGCCGTTCTTCGTCTGGGAGCGCAATCCCGAGCTGGCGCGCCACGTCGACTTCATCACCGTGCACCTGCTGCCGTACTGGGAGCGGATCCCACGCAAGGACGCGATCGGCTTCACGCTGGGCCAGTACCAGCAGCTCAAGCGGCTGTTCCCCGACAAGCCGGTCGTCATCGGCGAGATCGGCTGGCCGTCCAACGGCGACCGCAAGGAGTACGCGCGCCCGACCCTCGCCAACGAGGCGCAGTTCCTGCGCGAGTGGTTCAACCTGGCCGCCCGGGAGAACATCGACTACTACGTCATGGAAGCGTTCGACCAGCCGTGGAAGGAGGCCAACGAGGGCCGCGCCGGTGCCTACTGGGGCGTGCTCAACGCCAATCGCCAGCCGAAGTTCGCGTTCACCGGCTCGGTCGTGGAGGACACCACCTGGCCGTGGAAGGCGGCCGCCGCCTCGCTACTGGCGCTGCTGCCGATGTTCTGGTTCGCCCGCCACTTCATGCGGTTCCGCACGGCGGGCCTGTGGTTCTTCCTGGTCCTGATCCAGCTCGGCGGCACCCTGCTGGTCTGGTCGGCGACGCTGCCGTACGACTTCTACCTGAGTCCGCTGGACTGGACGATGCTGACGCTGTTGCTGCCGGCGCAGTTCGCGATCATCCTGGTCCTGCTGATCAACGGCTTCGAGTTCACCGAGGTGATCTGGCGCCCTCGCTGGATCCGGCATTTCGGCCTGCTGACGCCGCAGCCCGGCGATCCGCAGCCGTTCGTGTCGATCCACCTGGCCTGCTACAACGAGCCGCCGGAAATGGTGATCCTCACGCTCGACTCGCTGGCCGCGCTCGACTACGAGAACTTCGAGGTGCTGGTGATCGACAACAACACCCGCAACCCGGAGGTCTGGAAGCCGCTGGAGGCCTACTGCGAGAAGCACGGGCCGCGCTTCCGCTTCTTCCACCTGGAACCCTGGCCCGGCTTCAAGGCCGGCGCGCTCAACTACGGCCTGACCGTGACCGATCCGCGCGCCGAGGTCATCGCCGTGGTCGACGCCGACTACGAGGTGCGCAAGGACTGGCTGCGCGCGCTGACCGGCTACTTCCGCGACCCGAAGGTCGCCGTCGTGCAGTGCCCGCAGGCACACCGCGACTGGGAGCACAACGCGTTCCGGCGCATGTGCAACTGGGAGTACGACGGCTTCTTCCGTATCGGCATGCACCACCGCAACGAGCGCAACGCGATCATCCAGCACGGCACGATGACGATGGTGCGCAAGGCCACGCTGGTGGACACCGGCTCGTGGTCGGAATGGACGATCTGCGAGGACGCCGAGCTCGGCCTGCGCCTGATGCACGCCGGCTACGACCTGGTCTACGTCGACGAGGCGATCGGCAAGGGCCTGACGCCGGCCGACTTCAAGGCCTACAAGTCGCAGCGCTACCGCTGGGCGTTCGGCGCGATGCAGATCATGAAGGCGCGCTGGGACTGGATGGTCTCCGGCGACAGCCCCCTGAGCCGCGGCCAGAAGTTCCACTTCCTGACCGGCTGGTTCTCGTGGTTCGCCGACGCGCTGCACCTGGTGTTCACGCTGATGGCGATCGCCTGGACGGTCGGCATGGTCGGCTGGCCGCAGTACTTCGCGCTGCCGCTGCAGCTGTTCCTGGTGCCGATCATCGGCTTCTTCGTCTGCAAGGCGGTGTTCGGCATCGTGCTGTACCGGGTACGCGTGCCGTGTTCGTGGAAGGACACGATCATGGCCTCGATCGCCAGCATGGGCCTGTCGCACGCGATCGCGCGCGGCATCTTCCAGGGGCTGTGGCAGAAGAAGGGCGAGTTCATCCGCACCGCCAAGAGCCGCCGCCTGGGGGTCAAGCCCAGCCCGTTCACCGCCGTGCGCGAGGAGGGGCTGATGCTGGTCGCGCTCGCCGCCTGCATCGTCGGCATGGTCCACTCGGTCGGCTTCAACTACGTCGAAGGCAAGCTGTGGATCGCGATCCTCGCCGCGCAGTCGATCCCGTACGTTTCGGCGCTGATCGGCGCCTGGGTCGCGCACCGCTCCGGCGACGCCGCTGGCTGAACGGCCCGGCGCGCCGCGGCCGCGACCTGCAAGCAATTGAAACGGTGCGCAACGCCCAGCACCATCGGGCCGCCGCGTTTGCTATAAGGTCCGGACCCGGTCCCGATGGCGCCCTGCATGACCTACCCACGCCACCCCGGTTGCGCGGCCGCCCTGGCCGCCACCACCCTGCTGCTGGCCGGCCCCGCTGCCGGCGCGCGGCTGGCCGTGCAGCTCGAAGGCCTGGACGGTCCGCTGCGCGAGGCCGCCCTGGCACGCCTGGAGCTGCAGCAGTACGCCACCCGCGACGTCAGCCCGGCGCAGGCGCGGCGCCTGTACAACCGCGCCGAAGGCCAGATCCAGGCCGCGCTGGAGCCGTACGGCTACTACAACGTGTCCGTCCAGGGCGAGCTCAAGCAGGCCGGCGACACCTTCACCGCGGTCATCGAGATCAAGCCCGGCGAGCCGGTCCGCGTGACCGATGTCGACCTGCGCATCGACGGCGAAACCGAGGGCATCCGCGCGATCGACCGGGCCCGTGCCGGCTTCGAGCCCGGCATCGGCCACCCGCTCGACCATGCCGCCTATGAGCGCAGCAAGGCGACGATCTCCTCGGCCCTGTTCGGCAGCGGCTACCTGGACGCGACGATCGACACCCATCGCGTGGACGTCACCCGGTCCAGCAATACCGCCCAGATCCACCTGGGCTGGAAGGCCGGCGACCGCTACCGCTTCGGCGAGACGCGCTTCGAGGGCGGCCAGTTCGCCGACGACTTCATGACCCGCTACATCCCGTGGGAGCCGGGCAAGGACTACTACTCGCAGGACCAGTTGCTGGCGTTCCAGCAACGGCTGGTCGATGCGAACTATTTCGCGATCGCCCAGGTGCAACCGAATGTCGAGGCCGCCGCCGACGGGGTGGTACCGATCGACGTCATGCTGGCGCCGGCCAAGCGCACCGTCTACACCGGCGGTGTCTTCATCGGCACCGACACCGGGCCGGGCGTGCGCGGCGGCGTCGAGCGCCGCTGGGTCAACGACCGCGGCCACAAGCTCAACTTCGAGGCGCTGCTGGCGCAGCGGCTCAGCACGATCACCGGCCTCTACCAGATCCCGCTGCCGGGGCCGGACAACCACGCCTACAACTTCGGCGCGACCTACCGCGACGAGGATACCGACACCAGCCAGTCCAAGACGCTGCGCCTGACCGCCAACGATTCCCGGATCTGGCACGGCTGGCTGCGGACGGTCGGCGTCAACTTCCTGACCGGCGACTTCAAGGTCGCCGACGTCAAGGGCTCGACCACCCTGCTCTATCCGGAGATCTCGTTCTCCAAGAAGCGCGCCGACGACCTCAACTTCCCGCGCCGCGGCTGGTCGCTGACCTTCGCCGGCCGCGCCGGCACCGAGTCGCTGCTGTCGGACACCAGCTTCGCCCAGGTCACCGCCGACGCCAAGTGGATCCGCGGGCTCGGCGACAACAGCCGCTTCATCGCGCGCGGCTCGCTCGGCTATACCCAGGTCAGCAACTTCGACCGCCTGCCGCCGGAGCTGCGCTTCTTCGCCGGCGGCGACCGCTCGATCCGCGGCTATGCATTCCAGACCGTCGGCCCGCGCAACGACGAGGACGACGTGATCGGCGGCAAGCAGCTGGTGGTCGCCAGCGCCGAGTACGAGTACTACTTCTCGCCGAACTGGGGCGCCGCCGCCTTCGTCGACAGCGGCGATGCGTTCTCCGGCGGCAACTTCGACCTCAAGGTCGGCGCCGGCTTCGGCCTGCGCTGGCGCTCGCCGGTGGGCATGGTGCGGGTCGACCTCGGCACCCCGATCGGCGACAAGCACGCCAGCGGCGTGGAGCTGCACATCATCATCGGGCCCGACCTATGAAATGGTTCAAGCGGATCGGAATCGCGCTGCTGATCGTGCTGGTGCTCGTGCTGCTGGCCGTGCTGTGGCTGCTCAACACCGGCGCCGGCGCACGGTTCGTCCTGGCTCGCGCCGAGGCGGCGCTCGACGGCAAGCTCATCGTCGAGCGCAGCAGCGGCACGCTGGCCGGCCTGCTGCGGCTCGAAGGCGTGCGCTATCGCGATGCCGAGGCCGGCGTCGATGCCCACATCGGCACGCTCTCGGTCGACCTGGCACTGACCGCGCTGCTCGGCCGGCGCGTCGTCGTCCAGGACCTCGCCGTCGAGGCGGTCGACGTCGCGCTGACCACGCTGCCGCCGAAGCCGGAGGAGCCGGCCGGCACGTTCTCGCTGCAGCCGCCGCTGGACATCGCGCTGGAACGATTCGCGCTGCGCGGCGCGAAGATCAGCCAGGACGGCCAGCCGCTGTTCGCCGCCGACAGCCTCGACCTGGCTGCCGCCTGGACCGGCGCGGGCATCACGGTGCGCCAGCTCGCGCTGCGCGCGCCCGACGGCAGCGTCGACCTCGACGGCACGCTGACCACCCGCGAAGGCTATGCCGGCAAGGGCCGCACGACGTTCCGCTGGCGCGCCGGCGACGCCGAGTACGCCGGCACGCTCGACGCCGACAGCGACGGCAAGCAGGCGCGTCTGGCACTCCGGCTCGACACGCCGATGGCGGCCACGCTCGATGCGACACTCGGCCAGGACGCGCGCTGGCCGTGGACGCTGGCCCTCGACGTGCCGCGCTTCGATCCCAAGGTGCTGGCGCCCGAGGCCGGCCTGGCCGGCGTCGCGGTGGCGCTGCGCGGCGAAGGCGATCGCGGACAGGGCAGCCTCGCGGGCGACGTGACGCTCGACGAACGCCGTCTGCACATCGAGCCGCTGCGCTACGCGTTGACCGACGAGCTGCTGCGCATCGAGGCGCTCGGCATCACCAGCCCCGACTTCGAAGGCCGCCTGGACGCGAACGGCGAGGTTCGGCTCAAGGCCGATCCGGTCAGCGCGACGCTCACGCTCGACTGGAAGGACGTCGTACTGCCGGCCGAGCTGGCCGGCCAGGTCCTGGCCAGCCACGGCAGGCTCGACGTGGAAGGCAGCGCGGCGGCCTATGCGGCGCGCGGCAGCCTTTCGGTCGGACCGCCGGGGCAACTGGCCGACATCACGCTGGATCTCGATGGAACGCCCGAGGCCGTCGCGCTGAAGACGCTGGCCCTGGTCCAGCCCAAGGGCGGGCTCGATGCCAGCGGCACGGTCACGCTCAAGCCGGCGATCGGCTGGGACATCCGCGCCAAGGCGCAGCGCCTCGATCCCGGCGCGTTCGCCGCCGACTGGCCCGGCGCGCTCGACTTCGACCTCGCCAGCACCGGCACGCTGACCGACCAGGGCCCGGATACCACCCTGCGCATCGACCGCCTCGGCGGCACGCTGCGGCAGCGGCCGGTCGGCGGGCAGGCCGACCTGACGATCAAGCCCGACTTCATCGTCGACGGCAACCTGACACTGCGCTCGGGCGGCAGCACGGTCGAGATGACCGGCCGCGGCGGCAACCAGACCGATGCCAGCCTGCGGCTGGCCATCGCCTCCCTGGCCGACTGGCTGCCCGACGCCGGCGGGCGGCTCGGCGGCGACTTCCGCATCCGCGGCCGCTGGCCGGCACTGAACGTGGACGGGCGCGCCGACGGCACCGCGATCGCGTTCGGCGACCTGCACATCGACACGCTCGGCGTCACGGCCAACGTCGCCAATCTCGAGGATCCGTCCGGCAAGGCCACGGTGACGATCGCCGGCCTGACCCAGGGCGACCTGCGTTTCGACAGCCTGGCAGTCGAGGCCGAAGGCAACCAGGCCAGCCATCGCCTGCGCCTGGCCGGCGCCGGCAAGCCGGCCGACATCACGCTCGCGCTGTCCGGCGGCGCCAAGGACGGTCGCTGGAACGGCAGCCTGGGAACGCTCGGTCTTTCGATCGCCGGCCCGCGCGAAACCACCCGCTTCGATCTGGCGGCGCCGGCCGCAATGGGCTGGGACGGCCAGCGCTTCACGCTGGCCGACAGCTGCCTGACCGGCGCCGATGCGCGCCTGTGCGTCGGCGGCAACGGCGCGGCCGACGGCAGCCTGGCCGCCCGCTACCGGATCGAGAAGCTGCCGCTGCGCACCGTGGTACGGCTGGCCGCGCCCGACGCGCCGGTGCGCCTGCGCGGCGAGATCAACGGCGAGGGCGACATCCGCCGCGACGCCGCCGGCGCGCTGAACGGCCAGGCCACGCTGACCTCGGCCGAAGGCAGCGTGATCTACGTCGAGGCCGGCGCCCAGCCGCTGCTGAGCTACACCGGCTTCGCGCTCGACGCACGGTTCTCGCCGTCGGCGACGGTCGCCACGGTCAAGGCCGGCCTCGACCACGACGGGCGCCTCGACGGCCGCGTCGAGCTCGGCGGCGCTCCCGGCAGCGACCAGAACCTCGGCGGCCGCGTGACGCTCGACCTCAAGAGCCTCGCCTTCCTGGAGCTGCTGACCACCGAGGTCGCCAACACCAAGGGCAGCCTCGCCGCCGACTACACCCTCGGCGGCACGCTGTCGGCACCGCAGCTGGCCGGCGCACTGACGCTCAAGGACTTCGCGACCGAAGTGCCGATCGCCGGCCTCAAGCTGCACGACGGCCAGGTCACGCTGCGCGCCGAGGGGGCGGACCGCTTCGTCCTGCAGGGCGGCATCGGCTCCGGCAAGGGCCGGCTGACGATCGACGGCAACGGCGGGCTGGCCGCCGCCGCGCCGCTGGCGATCACCATCCGCGGCGAGGACTTCCTGGCCGCCGACATTCCCGCCGCCAACGTGCTGATCTCGCCGGACCTCAGCATCGAGCGCAACGCCAGCGGCACCTACGTCAACGGCAAGGTCGCCGTGCCGAAGGCGAACGTCGACGTCAGCAAGCTGCCGGGCGGCGGCGCCAGCGCGGCCTCGCCCGACGTGGTCGTCACCGATGCCGAACGGGTCGAGCCGGGCCAGGCGCCGCCGGTCGTCGTCAACGTCTCGGTCGAACTCGGCGACCAGGTCAAGCTGGCCGGCTTCGGCCTCGACGGCACGATCGCCGGCAACCTGCGCATCAACCAGCGGCCCGGCCGCGCGCCCACCGGCACCGGCACGCTCAACGTCGGCGGCACCTACAAGGCCTATGGCCAGGATCTCAAGATCGAGACCGGCCGGGTGCTGTTCGCCGGCACGGCACTCGACAACCCGGGCCTGGACATCCGCGCGGTGCGCAAGATCGAGGCCGACGACGTCACCGCCGGCCTGATGGTCCGCGGCACGGCGATCCTGCCGGTGCTGACGGTGTTCTCCGAGCCGGCCATGGAGCAGTCGCAGGCGCTGTCCTACCTGGTCACCGGCAAGCCGCTGTCGGCACTGGGCAGCGGCGAAGGCGACATGCTCGGCACCGCCGCGCGCGCACTCGGCACCGCCGGCGGCGACCTGCTGGCCAAGAGCATCGGCAAGCGCATGGGCGTGGACGACATCGGCGTCGCCGACAACGCCGCGCTGGGCGGCGCCGCGTTCACGGTCGGCAAGTACCTGTCGCCCAAGCTCTACCTGAGCTACGGCGTCGGCATCTTCGAGCCCGGCGAGGTCGTCACGCTGCGCTACCTGTTCCACCGTCGCTGGAACTTCGAGGCGCAGAGCGCCACCAACGGCAACCGCGCCGGCATCAACTACCGCTACGAGAAGTAGCCTCGCGGCCGCACGCGGACGGGTCCCCGCGCCGGTCCCGCGGGCCCCCGCCCGACGACGCCGGGGCACTGCCGGCGGAGCCGGCGTCACCGTCGCCAGGCTGCCCGGCGCGGCGGCAGCGCGCGGCGCACCGGATGAAACCTGTCGCGCGCGCGCCAAGATGCGATCATGGCGCATGACCGACTTCTCGACACTGCCCCTCCCGCCTGCGTTGCAGCAGGCCCTCGCCGCACTCGACTACGCGCAGATGACGCCGGTGCAGGCACAAAGCCTGCCGGCCATCCTGGAAGGGCGCGACGCGATCGTCCAGGCGCGCACCGGCAGCGGCAAGACCGCCGCCTTCGGCCTGGGCCTGCTGGCCGCCGTCGACCCCGCCATCACCGCCGTGCAGGCGCTGGTGCTCTGCCCCACGCGCGAGCTGGCGGATCAGGTCAGCAAGGAAATCCGCCGCCTGGCCCGCTTCATCCCCAACCTCAAGCTGCTGACCCTGTGCGGCGGCATTCCGCTGCGGCCGCAGCTGGCCTCGCTGACCCATGCACCGCATGTCGTCGTCGGCACGCCCGGACGCATCCAGGAACTGATCGACGCCGGCGCCCTGCTGCTGGACGGCGTGCGCGTGCTGGTGCTGGACGAAGCCGACCGCATGCTCGACATGGGCTTCCTCGACGCGATCAACGCCATCGCCGTCAGCCTGCCGCGGCAGCGCCGCACGCTGCTGTTCTCGGCCACCCTGCCGCCGCCGATCCGCACGATCAGCGAGCACCTGCAGCGCGACCCGGCCGAAGTCACGGTCACCGATGCCGACGACACGATCGAGCAGCGCTTCCACGAGATCGACGCGACCCGCCGCTTCGAGGCCCTGGTCCAGGTGCTCGGCGCGCAGCGCCCGGCGTCCGTGCTGGTGTTCTGCAATACCCGCCGCGACACCGAGGACGTCGCCGAACGGCTGCGTGGCCTGGGCCACAGCGCGCTGGCGCTGCACGGCGACCTGGAACAGCGCGAACGCGAGGACATCCTGGTGCGGTTCGCCAACCGCAGCTGCGTGATCCTGGCCGCCACCGATGTCGCCGCGCGCGGGCTGGACATCGACGACCTGCCGCTGGTGGTCAGCTACGACCTCGCCTCCGACGCCGACAGCCACGTCCACCGGATCGGCCGCACCGGGCGCGCCGGCCGCAGCGGGCTCGCCATCAGCCTGGTGGCGCCCGCGCAGATGCCGCGCATCGGCGCGATCGAGGCACGCCAGGGCGCGCGCGTGCGCTGGACGCCGTTGCCGGCCGCAACGGCCGCCGCACCGCTGCGGGCGACGATGCGGACGCTGTGCATCGACGCCGGCCGCCAGGACAAGCTGCGTCCCGGCGACGTCGTCGGCGCCCTGACCGGCGATGCCGGCCTGGACGCCGAGGTGATCGGGAAGATCGCGGTGTTCGCGACGCGCACCTGCGTGGCGATCCGTGCCGATACCGCCGCCACCGCCCTGCAGCGCCTGCGCGCCGGGCGCATCAAGGGCCGCAGCTTCCGGGTGCGCACGCTGGACTGAAACCCCGCGCGGCCGCGGCGGACGCCGGAACGGTCCGCCGCCGGGCCGGCGCGCCTAGCGCCGGTCGATCGGCACGAAGGCGAGGTCCTCGGGACCCGTGTAGTTGGCGCTGGGCCGGATGATCTTGCCGTCGATGCGCTGCTCGATCACGTGGGCGCTCCAGCCGGAGGTCCGCGCGATCACGAACAGCGGCGTGAACATCGCGGTCGGCACGCCCATCATGTGGTAGCTCACCGCGCTGAACCAGTCCAGGTTCGGGAACATCTTCTTGATCTCCCACATCGTCGATTCCAGCCGCTCGGCGATGTCGAACATCTTCAGGTTCTTCTGGTCTGCCGACAGCTCGCGCGCGACCTCCTTGATGACCTTGTTGCGCGGGTCGCTGACGGTGTAGACCGGATGGCCGAAGCCGATCACGACCTCCTTGCGCTCGACGCGCGCGCGGATGTCGGCCTCGGCCTCGTCCGGCGTCGCGTAGCGCTTCTGGATCTCGAACGCCACCTCGTTGGCGCCGCCGTGCTTGGGGCCGCGCAGCGCGCCGATCGCGCCGGCGATGCACGAGTGCATGTCGCTGCCGGTGCCGGCGATCACGCGCGCCGTGAAGGTGGACGCGTTGAACTCGTGCTCCGCGTAGAGGATCAGCGAGGTGTGCATCGCCCGCACCCACAGGTCCGACGGCTTGCGGCCGTGCAGCAGGTGCAGGAAATGACCGCCGATCGAGTCGTCGTCGGTCTCCACGTCGATGCGCTTGCCGTTGTGGCTGTAGTGGTACCAGTACAGCAGCATCGGCCCGAGCGAGGCCATCAGCTTGTCGGCGATGTCGCGCGCGCCGGGATGGTTGTGGTCGTCCTTCTCCGGCGCCACGCAGCCCAGTGCCGAAACCGCCGTGCGCATCACGTCCATCGGGTGCGCCGACGGCGGCAGCTGCTCGAGCACCGCCTTGACCGCGGCCGGCACGCCGCGCAGCGACTTGAGCTTGGCCTTGTAGCCGGCCAGCTCCGCCACCGTGGGCAGGGTGCCGTGGACGAGCAGGTAGGCGATCTCCTCGAACTCGCAGGCGGTGGCGACGTCGAGGATGTCGTAGCCGCGGTAATGCAGGTCGTTGCCGGTGCGGCCGACCGTGCACAGCGCCGTGTTGCCGGCGGCGGTGCCGCTCAGCGCGACGGATTTCTTCGGTTTGAACGGGATGGCGGTTTCGCTCATGAGGGTTCTCTTTCGCTGTCGTGGGGTGGGGTAGGTCCACCGGTGCCGATGCCCGCCTGCGCCTCGATCAGGCGCTGCAGCATCTGGATCTGGCGGTTCTGCAGTTCGACGAGCACCGCCCAGTCGCGCTCGCGCAGCGCGTTGAGCTTCTCGTGCACCTGCATGATCTCGAGTTCCGATTTGACGTTGACTTCGTAGTCGTGCTGCGCGCCGAGGCGATCGGTCGCCGCCTGGCGGTTCTGGCTCATCATGATGATCGGCGCCTGGATCGCGGCCACGCACGAGAGCACCAGGTTGAGCAGGATGTACGGATACGGATCGAAGGCCTCGCGCGCGAGCACGAAGGTATTGAAGATCATCCAGACGACCAGCGCGGCCAGGAAGGCGAGGATGAACGCCCAGCTGCCGCCGACCGCCGCGACGCGATCGGCGATCCGGTCGCCGAGGCGGCGCCCGCTCTCGAACTCGCGCACGATGTTGCGCGAGACGCTGCGGCGCGCGATGAAGCGCTCGATCACCGCGCGCTCGTCCGCCGGCAGCCCGTCCAGTTCGGTCTGCAGCAGCTTGCGTGCGGTCTCGCGCGGATCGATCCGCGGCGCCGCCGATGGCTTGTCGCTATGCGATGTACTCATCTCGCCAACCTCGATGGAGGCCTGACAGCAGGGTGCTCGCTACCCGGCACCCGTCCTCGCCGCGGCCGCCCGGAGGCGCGCCGCCACGGCGTACCGCTCAGTCCTTCGTGGCGGTGGGGTAGCCGAACCACGACTCGTCCTTCCAGCCACGCTGCGTCAGGACCAGCGCGGCCGACGCGCGGCGCGGCGCGGCGATCGTACCGGCGTCCCGATCGAGCAGGCCGGCCTCCAGCAGCGGCTTGCTCCAGGCCGTCGGCTGGACCGCGACCCAGTGGTAGACCACGCGCACGATCCAGAAGCCGCCGCGCTCGACCGGCGGCGTGTACAGCGCGATGTCGTGCAGCTTGCGCTTGGCGTAGCACAACCGGCCCGGCCTGCCGACGTTCCAGCCGAACACCTCGCGTCCGGCCTCGGTCAGCGTCAGCGTCTGCCACGGCGTACCGTTCGTGTTCGGCTGCTCGCCGGTCGTCGCGTACTTGAGGCGCACCAGCGTGTCGATCTGCCGGCGCGTATCGGGGCCGGAGTAGGCCTGCGTGTTCGCGAGGACCGCGTGGCCGTCCTCGTCGAAGCCCGGCAAATGCTTCGGTGCTACGCATACGTCCGTTCCGTCGATCTGCTCGCCGACCGCCCGGGCCACCTCGGTCTCGTCCGGCATCGGTACTTCGGCCGCCCTCACAGGGCCCGCCAGCATGCCTGCCGAGAGCACCACCACCAGCGCCCAGGATCTTTTCATCGGATCAGCCTCCTTTCGTCGCGTTCCTGAAAAGCGCATCGAGCTGCTGCTCGTAAGCGTGGTAGCCGATGCGGTCGTAGAGCTCCT
Organism: Dokdonella koreensis DS-123; assembly: GCF_001632775.1. Lineage (NCBI taxonomy): Bacteria > Pseudomonadati > Pseudomonadota > Gammaproteobacteria > Lysobacterales > Rhodanobacteraceae > Dokdonella > Dokdonella koreensis. The sequence continues at coordinate 851,701 of NZ_CP015249.1, read as the reverse complement.
CGCGCGTCTGCATGAGGTCGATCACGTTCTTCTGGTGGCCGTCGCGGCGGATCGCCTCGTAGACGGTCTCGGCGGCCTTGTTCATCGCGCGGAACGCCGACAGCGGATAGAGCTGGATCGCGACGCCGGCCGATGCGAGTTCCTCGCGCGTGAACAGCGGCGTCTTGCCGAACTCGGTGATGTTGGCCAGCACCGGTACCTTGACGGCATCGACGAAGCGCCGGTAGGTCGGCAGGTCGTAGGCCGCCTCGGCGAAGATGCCGTCGGCGCCGGCCTCGACGCAGGCGATCGCGCGCTCGATCGCCGCGTCCACGCCTTCGACCTGGATCGCATCGGTGCGCGCGATCAGGAAGAACGCCGGATCGGTCCGGGCATCGGCCGCCGCCTTGACGCGGTCGGCCATCTCGGCCGCCGGTACGATTTCCTTGCCGGGCCGGTGGCCGCAGCGCTTGGCGCCGACCTGGTCCTCGATGTGGCAGGCGGCGGCGCCGGCCTTGATCAGCGACTTGACCGTGCGCGCGATGTTGAACGCGCTCGGCCCGAAGCCGGTGTCGATGTCGACCAGCAGCGGCAGCTCGCACACGTCGGTGATCCGGCGCACGTCGACCAGCACGTCCTCGAGCGTGTTGATGCCCAGGTCCGGCAGGCCGAGCGAACCGGCCGCGACGCCGCCACCGGACAGGTAGATCGCGCGGTAGCCGGCACGACGGGCCAACAGCGCATGGTTGGCGTTGATCGCGCCGATCACCTGCAGCGGGGCTTCTTCGGCCAGGGCGGCGCGGAAGCGCGCGCCGGCGGACGCAATGGATGTCATCGATGGTTCCTCGGGCGGGATTCTAGGGGGACCGGGCGGCAGCCTGCAGCGTCAGGCCGCTCTCCGGTTATCGGTCGCGGTGAAATCTGGCACCATCGGATGCATTGATCAATCTTGATCGTATCGATCAACCTATCGTGAGCGACGGCGACTACATCCCGGCCGGCGAGGCGACGGCCCTCCTCGGCATCAGCACGGCGACGCTGTATGCCTACGTCAGCCGCGGCCTGGTCGAGTCGCGACCGGGCGAGGACCATCGCAGCCGCGTCTACCGGCGCCAGGACGTGGAGCGCCTGGCATCGCGCAAGCGTGCCGGGCGCGGAGCGGCGCGCGGGGCGGCGCAGAGCCTCGACCGCGGCCTGCCGGTGATGGAGACGCGCATTTCGCTGATCCGTCCCGACGGTCCCTACTACCGCGGGCAGTCGGCGATCGGCCTGGTCCGCGACGGCGCCGGCCTCGAGGACGCCGCACGCATCCTCTGGGATTGCGGCGACCGCGACCCGTTCTCGCATGCACCGGCGGAGGACTGGCCGGCATCGGTCGCCGCGATCGTCGCCGACACGCGCCTGCCGCCGCTGGAGCGCACGCTGGCGGCGATCCCGCTGCTGGCCCTGGCGTCGCCGCATTCGTTCAACGCCTCCCCGATCGTCCGCCGCGAAACCGCTGCGCTGCTGTTGCGGCAGAACGCGGCCTTGCTGGTCGGCGGCCGCGCCGGCACGCGTCCGGTCCATCGCGTCCTGGCCCAGCGCTGGAAGCGCGGCGACGCACGTCTGGACACGCTGGTGCGGGCCGCGCTCGTGCTCTGCGCCGACCACGAACTCAACGTCTCGGCGTTCGCCGCGCGCGTGGTCGCCTCCACCGGTGCGCACCTGCACGCGACCGTCTGCGCCGGCCTGGCCGCGCTGTCGGGCCCGCGGCACGGGGGTGCCACGACGCGCGCCTACGTCTTCATCCGCGAATCGCTGCAGGCCGGCGCCGTCGCGCGCTTCGTCTCCGAGCGCTGGCGGCGCGGCGACGACCTGCCCGGCTTCGGCCATGCGCTGTATCCCGACGGCGATCCGCGTGCCCGCGAGCTGCTCGCCCTGCTGCACGCGGCCACGCCGCGGCCGCGCCTGCTCGATTCCGTGGCCGCGCTGGCCGCCTGCGTCGAGGAAACCAGCGGCCAGGCGCCGAACATCGACTTCACGCTGGCCGCGATCTGCCTCGTGCACGAGCTCGCGCCCGAGGCGGCGCTGACCCTGTTCGCCGCCGGCCGCGTCGCCGGCTGGCTGGCGCATGCCCTGGAGCAGCAGGCCTTGGGCGCCCTGATCCGGCCCCGTGCGCGCTATACGGGGCGGATGCCGCCGGCCGGCGATCCCGCGACGTAGCGGGCCCGGGCCCGCCGGTACGACGACGCAATAGCGGTGAGCGGGCCTGCCTGCGGACGGACGTGCGCGGCGTCGCCGGCAGCGATGAAACGGCTGCCCGCCGCGCGCGCGGATCAGCAGATCATCGCGCCGAGACCGGACAGGAAGATCGCCCCGCCGTGCCGCGCCCAGAGCGCCAGCGACGCCAACAGCACCGCCAGCACGACCGCGACCACTGCGATCCGGCGCGCGCTCATGTCGCCGCGCCGAGCGCGGCCTGCGGCGCCCGCGGAAAGGCCGCGGTATCGCGGGTGGCCAGGCTGAGCACCGCGGCGAGGATGCCGAGCACGATGCTGACGTTCCAGATCGTCGCGTAGCTGCCGGTGCGATCGAACAGCAGGCCGGCCCACCAGGCGCCGAAGAACGCACCGACCTGGTGACTCAGGAAGACCACGCCATTGAGGGTCGCCAGGTGCTTGAGGCCGAACATCGACGCCACCGCACCGCTGGTCAGCGGCACCGTGCCGAGCCACAGGAAGCCGAAGGTCGCCGCGAACACCAGCGCACTCGCCGGCGACAGCGGCAGGAGCACGAAGGCGGCGATCGCCACCGCGCGCGCGGCATACAGGCCGGCCAGCAGCCGCGGCCGCGAATGCCGGCCGCCCCAGACGCCGAACAGGTAGGAGCCGGCGATGTTGAACAAGCCGATCAGCGCGAGCGACCAGGCACCGATCGCCGCGGGGATACCACGGTCCACCAGATAGGCCGGCAGGTGGGTACCGACGAACGCGATGTGGAAGCCGCAGACGAAGAATCCGCCGTTGAGCAGCCAGTAGTGCCGGTGGCGGCTCGCCCGCACGAGCGCGGCGCCGAGGCTCCAGTCCGGCTCGCCGGGTGCGCGCGGCGCGGTGCCGGCCGCGGCGCGTGCGCCGCGAAAACCGAACGCCGCGACGATCACGCTGCCGACCAGCACGGCCAGCAGGATCAGCGACGAGCGCCAGCCGAACGCGCCGATCAGCGCCTGCGCCAGCGGCACCACCGCGAACTGGCCGAGCGAGCCGCCGGCCGTCACGATGCCGAACGCCACGCTGCGCTGTTCGGGCGCCACCAGGCGGCCGACCGCGCCGAGCACGATCACGAAGGTGGTACCGCTCAGCGCCAGGCCCACCAGCACGCCGAACGACAGCACCAGCCCGTCGCCGGTATGCACCGCCGAGGCGGCCAGCAGGCCCGCGATGTAGACGATCGCGCCGGCGATCAACGTACGCCGTATGCCGAATCGCTCCGACAGCGCCGCCACGAACGGCTGCACCAGGCCGAACAGCAGGTTCTGGACCGCGATCGCGAAGCCGAAGCTCTCGCGCGCGATGCCGAGGTCGCGGCCGATCGGCTGCAGCAGCAGGCCGAAGCTCTGCCGCACGCCCATGCTGATCGTCACGATGAATGCGGCGGCCGCCACCGCGACGATCGCACTGCGGGTCCAGTCGGTTCGGGAACTGCTCATCGCGCACCTGGCGGGAATGGAAACCGGACCTGCCGTCGCGGCGGGTAACGGGCCGGCTGGATTGTATGATGACCGTCATTTAAGATGTCAAGCCTTCCGTTCGCTCCGGAGCCGCCATGAGAGTCAGCAGGGAACAAGCCGCGCTCAACCGCGAGCGCGTCATCGAGCACGCCTCGCACCTGTTCCGCCAGCACGGCTTCGACGGCATCGGCGTCGCCGACCTGATGAAGAGCGCCGGCCTGACGCACGGTGGCTTCTACGGCCATTTCCCTTCGAAGGAGGCCCTGGCCGCGCTGACCTGCGAACATGCCTTCGCCCAGGCGCAGGCGCGCTGGTCGCGCCTGCTGGCCGATGCCGGCGGGGACCCGCTGCCGGCGCTGATCGAGCACTACGTCAGCCCGCGCCACCGCGACGACCCCGGCCACGGCTGTGCCCTGTCCTCGCTCGGTGCCGAGGCCCATCGCCGGTCGCCGGCGGTACGCCGCGCGTTCCAGCACGGACTGAGCGGACTGCTCGATCTGCTCACGCGGGCCGTTCGTGGCCGCTCGGCCGCCGCGCGCCGGCGCAAGGCGCTGGCGACGCTGGCCGGCATGGTCGGCGCCGTCGTGCTGGCGCGTGCGGTCGAGGACCGGGCGCTTTCCGACGAGATCCTCGCCGCCACGGCCGAAGCGCTGGTCTCCTGATCCCGGCCGCCGCACCGGCGCGCGGCCGCGCCGCACCGGGACGCTGGAGCGTGTTGTGGACGTTGGGCTGAGTGCGAAGGCCTCTGGCGTGGTGATCCGGCAAGGCGCAGCCCGCCGGTCAGACCGGCCGTCTGGCCAAGAGCGGCAACGCCGCCGGGCGCCGCGCCAGGGGCCTTCCCGAAGGGGTGTGCAGCGGCACCGCTCCGGCCGCATTGCCCACCTTGCCCGCCTTGCCCTGGGCACCACCCAAGGCAGCGACGGGCGCCTTGCCGGAATGGCGCGGCGGCTCAACGCAGCTCACCTCAACGTCCACAACACGCGCTAGGCACCGCCGCTTGGTCCGCGCTCGAGTGCACGGCGGCACTCGTCGAGCGCGCCGGGATCGTCCAGCGTGGACAGGTCACCCGGATCGCGATCCTCGGCCAGCGCCTGCAGCGACCGCCGCAGCAGCTTGCCGGAGCGGGTCTTGGGCAAGGCGTTGACGACGTAGACCCGCGCCGGTCGCGCCACGCCGCCGAGCTGGTCGACGACGCACTGGAGCATCCCGCTGGCCGCGCTCTCCGGCGTATCGGCCGTCGCCTGCCTGAGCGTGGCGAAGACGACCGGCACCTGGCCCTTGAGCGCGTCGTGCACGCCGACGACAGCCGCCTCGGCGACGCTCGGATGCGTCGCGACCGACTCCTCGATCTCGCGCGTGCCGAGCCGGTGGCCGGCCACGTTGATGACGTCGTCGGTGCGGCCGAGGATGAAGGTGTAGCCGTCCTCGTCGCGGACGGCCCAGTCGAGCGAGCTGTAGAGCAGTTCCTTGAAGTGGCTGAAGTAGCTGCTCAGGAAGCGCTGGTCGTCGTTCCAGACCGTGGTCATGCAGCCGGGCGGCAGCGGCGGCTCGATCACCAGCACGCCCTTCTGGCCGGCTGCCGCATCGGCGCCGGTGACCTCGTCGATGACGCGCAGCTTGTAGCCGAGATTCGGCAGGCCCGGCGATCCGAACTTGACGGGCTTGAGGTCCAGCCCCGGCAGCAGCGTCAGCACCGGCCAACCGGTTTCGGTCTGCCAGTAGTTGTCGATGATCGGCTTGCCGAGCCCGTCGCTGATCCACTGCGCGGTCGGCTCGTCGAGCGGCTCGCCCGCCAGGAACAGCCACTTCAGCGCGGTCAGGTCGTGCTTCTTCAGCCACGCCCCATCCTGCTTCTTCAGCACGCGGATGCCGGTCGGCGACGAGAACATCGTGCGCACGCCGTAGTCGGCACACAGCTTCCACCAGATGCCCGGATCCGGATTCGTCGGCAGCCCCTCGTAGAGCAGCGAGGTGGCGCCGACGATCAGCGGGCCGTAGACGTTGTACGAATGCCCCACCGCCCAGCCGACGTCCGAGGTGGAAAACATGACCTGGCCGGGACCGACGTCGTAGACGGCGCGCATCGACAGCGCCATCGCCACCGCGTAGCCGCCGACGTCGCGTTGCACGCCCTTGGGCTTTCCTGTCGTGCCGGAAGTGTAGAGCAGGTAGCTCGGCTCGTTCGACTCGAGCCACTCGACCGGAACCTCCGCGTCCTCGTACCGTGCGCGCAGCGGCGCGTAGTCGACGTCGCGCCCCTGCACCCATGCCGGGTCCGGATCGAGCCCGCGGCTGACGATCAGCACGTGCGGCGGGGGCGATACGGCCGCCGCCAGCGCCTGGTCGACCAGCGGCTTGTACGGGATCACGCGACCGCCGCGCATGCCCGCATCGGCGGCGATCAGCAGCTTCGGCTTGGCATCGTCGATCCTCAGCGCGAGGTTGTGCGCGGCGAAGCCGCCGAACACGACCGAGTGCACCGCGCCGATGCGCGCGCAGGCGAGCATCGCGAACACGGCCTCGGCCATGTTCGGCATGTAGACGACGACGCGATCGCCCCGGCCGACACCGAGCGACTTCAGTGCCGCGGCGAAGGTGTTCACTTCCCGATGCAGCTGGCGGTAGCTGATCTTGCGGGTCGTGCCCGTTTCGGACGACACGGCGACCAGGGCGAGCTGGTCGCCGCGCGCGGCAAGGTGGCGATCGACCGCGTTGTGGCACAGGTTGGTCAGCCCTCCCGCAAACCAGCGCCGGAACGGCGGATCGGTGTATTCCAGTATCCGCTGCGGCGGCACGTGCCAGTCGATGGCGCGTGCCTGCTCGGCCCAGAAGCCCTCCGGATCCTCGATCGACTGGCGGTAGACATCCTCGTAGCGCATGACCGGCTCCCGTATCGGCGACTGCCGTGAAGACTAGGGCAAGACCCCGTGGGCAGCGGTTGGACTTTGGTCGAACACGCGCAGCCGATGCCCGACCGGTAGCGCGTGGCGGATGCATCGCCGCCGCCCGCGGAACGTGGAGCACGCCCGGCACGAACGCGAGTACGGAGCAGATCCGGCCCCTGCGGCGAAGCGGCCGATGCGCTTCGGGCCGGGAGCCGCATGGAACGCACGTGCCGGCGTACCGGATGGGCAGCGTGCGCCGGCAGGACGTGGGCGGATCGAGGGAGTGGAACAGAGGAGTGGCGGCGATGCCGCCCGGCGCGCTTCCGAAATGCTCCCCCTGCGCTGGGCAACCGCAGGGAGAGTAATTTCGGTGGGCTCTTTCTTACAGCCTTATGCGACTTCAGCGGCGATCCGCGAGGGTTGTCGCCGCGTCTTGCAGGTACTTCTGGAAACGAACAGGTCCGCTTACTTCTTCGCGGCCTTCTTGACCGCTGCCTTCTTCACGGCGGTCTTCTTGGCGGTCTTCTTCGCGGCCGGCTTCTTGGCGGCTGCGGTCTTCTTCACGGTGGCCGACTTGGCCTTGGCTACGGTCTTCTTGGCCGCCTTCTTGACCGCGGTCTTCTTCGCAGCGGCCTTCTTGGCGGGTTTCTTTACGGCTTTCTTTACGGCTTTCTTTGCAGTTGCCATATCGCGTCTTAGCTCCTCGTCAGTTGGCAGTTTTTGCCCAGTAAAAGCGTGAAGGAATGCTTCGCACAGCAGATCGCTGTTGGTGGCGTGGCGCAGGTTCTTGACCTGGCGGCGAGTCCGCTCGTCGGACAGAAGCTGAAGAATGTGGAGCGGGATCGACACCGTGATTTTTTTTACCGACCCCGACTTGAGGCCGTGAAGGACATAGGGGTCGACGAACCGGGATGCAGCCATGATTCCTTAAATCATCGTTGTCACCGGCGCAGAAATTATTCCTGTCTTGCAGTCGTGTCAACAGATTTTTTATGCGAAACAAGGGCTTCGGAATACCCCGAAAATGGGCGCCGAACCACCCTCCGGAATGCCTCGGGCACCCAAATGGAGTCCACGGACATATGGACGTCCATACGTCTATACGTCTCATGCGCGCGACAGCCGTGTGACGTCGTTTAGGGCAAAAACACCGGGAAATACGCGATTTTCGTGCGGCTGCGCGACGCATGCGCCTGCGTCGCTTCGCTCACGCGAATGCCTCGGTACGACGTCGTTGGACGACCCCTGGCCTGGCGGCCAGGGGTGCCGAGAGCTTGACTGCCGTCTGAACGGAAAGGCCGCAATCGGGTCGCGATTACCCCAACGCGGCGGCCAACGCCCCGGCGAAACGCTCGATGTCGGCCTCGTTCTTGGTCTCGGTCGCGCAGACCAGCAGCGCTTCGCCGAGCTCCGGATAGTCCTCGTCGAGCGCAAATCCGGCGACGATGTGATCGCCCGCGAGGCGATCGACGACGCCGGCGACCGGCCGCGGCAGGCGCAGCGCGACCTCGTGGAACACCGGCCGATCGAACAGCACCTGGACGCCTTCGATCGCACTCAGCCGGTCGCGCAATGCGCGCGTGTTGTTCATGCTCGCGCAGGCGACGCGGCGCAGACCTTCCGGTCCGAGCAACGACAGGTAGATCGTCGCCGCGGTGACCAGCAGGCCCTGGTTGGTGCAGATGTTCGACGTGGCCTTGGCGCGGCGGATGTGCTGCTCGCGCGCCTGCAGCGTCAGCGCGAAGCCTTCCTTGCCGTCCAGATCGGTCGTGCGGCCGACGATGCGGCCCGGCATCTGCCGCACCAGGTCCTGGCGGCAGGCGAGAATCCCGAAATACGGACCGCCCGACGACAGCGGCACGCCCAGCGGCTGGCCGTCGCCACAGACGATGTCGGCACCGTCCGCACCCCATTCACGCGGCGGCTTGAGCACCGCCAGCGACATCGGGTTGACCACCGCGATCACCAGCGCGCCGCGGGCATGCGCCCAGTCGGTCAGCGCGTCGACGTCCTCGAGCGCGCCGAAGAAGTTCGGCTGCGGGATCACCAGCGCGGTGAACGCTCCGAAGTCCTGGGCGGCCAGCCAGGCCGGATCGACGCCGCCGGCGCTGGCGCCGTCGCGGCTGTAGTCGAACTCCACGACTTCGATGTCCTGCAGCTCGACGATCGTCCTGAGCGTCTTGCGATACGCCGGGTGCACGGTGCGCGGCACCAGGATCCGGCGCGGTCCCTTGCGGGCGCAGCGCTCGGCCATCAGCGCCGCCTCGGCCAGCGCGGTCGCGCCGTCGTACAGCGAGGCGTTGCTGACGTCCATGCCGGTCAGCCGCGTCAGCATCGTCTGGTATTCGTAGATCAGCTGCAGCGTGCCCTGGCTGGCCTCGGCCTGGTACGGCGTATAGGCCGAGTAGAACTCGCCGCGCGAGACGATCTGCCAGACCGCCGCCGGGATGTGATGCTCGTAGGCACCGGCGCCGGCGAAGCACAGCGGCGTGCCGTCCTGCGCGGCGCGCTCCTTCATCAGGCGCACCACGTCCATCTCGCTCAGGCCGTCCGGCACCCGCTCCAGCGACGCGATCTTGAGCGACGCCGGAATCTCGTCGAACAGGTCCTCGATGCTGGCGACACCAATCGCCTGGAGCATCGACCGGACATCGGCTTCGGAGTGGGGAATGAACGGCATGATGGAATTCTCGATCTAGGCCGGAAGGCCGCAAGGGGATTTCGATGAGGCCTCGAACGGAAACGGCCCGCGCCGGGCGCGGGCCGCTCGGGGAGGCCGATGGCGCGGAATCAATGTTCTTCGTTCTCGACCAGTTCGGCGTAGGCGTCGGGATCGAGCAGCTCCTGCAGCTCGTCGCGGCTGCTCAGCTTGACCACGAACAGCCAGCCGTCGCCGTAGGCGTCCTCGTTGATCGTCTCGGGCTTGTCGGCAAGCGACTCGTTGATCGCGACGATCTCGCCGCTCACCGGCGTATAGACGTCCGAAGCCGCCTTGACCGACTCGACCACCGCGCAGGCATTGCCGGCCTGCACCTCGTCGCCGACGCTGGGCAGCTCGACGTAGACCAGGTCGCCGAGCAGGCCCTGGGCATGGTCGGAAATGCCGACCGTCACCGTACCGTTGTCCTCGACACGGGCCCACTCGTGGGACTTCATGAACTTCAGATCGCCGGGGATCTCTTGCATGGCTCGAATCCTGGGGTTGGGCTGCGGGCGCATTCTACCAGCGGCCCGCAGCGAAGCTGTATAGGGAACGAGCGCCGCCTGCGGCGCCCGGAAAACACGCTCTTCGCAGCGGTCAGACGCCCTCGGCGGCCTTGCCGTCGCGGACGAACGGATACTTGACGACGCGCACCGGCACCAGGCGGCCGCGGATGTCCACCTGCACGCCCTCGCTGCCGGCGCCGGCCGGCACGCGCGCGAACGCGATCGCCTTGCCGAGCGTCGGCGAGAACGTGCCCGAAAGGATCTCGCCGTCGCCGGCCGTGGTGGCCACGCGCTGGCCGTGGCGCAGCACGCCCTTCTCGTCCATCACCAGCCCGATCAGCACGCGCGGAACACCGGCGGCCTTCTGCGCCTCGAGCGCGCCGCGGCCGATGAAGTCGCGTCCCTCGTCGAGCGCGACGGTCCAGGCCAGCCCGGCCTCGAACGGCGAGACGCTCTCGTCCATGTCCTGGCCGTACAGGTTCATGCCGGCCTCCAGCCGCAGCGTGTCGCGCGCGCCGAGGCCGGCCGGCCGCACGCCGGCGGCGAGCAGCCGGTTCCACAGGTCGACCGCCCGGTCCGCCGGCACGATGATCTCGAAGCCGTCCTCGCCGGTGTAGCCGGTGCGGGCGATGAACAGGTCGTCGCCCTCGCAGGCGACGAACTTGCCGATCTTGGCGGCCTTCGCGCGGGTCGCCTCCGACAGCAGCCCGAGCGTCTTCTCGCGCGCGTTCGGGCCCTGTACGGCGATCATCGCCAGGTCCTTGCGCTCGGTGACGGCGACGTCGAAGGCGGCCGCCTGCCGTCCGATCCAGGCCAGGTCCTTGTCGCGCGTGGCGGCGTTGACGACGACGCGGAACCAGCTTTCGTCGAGGTAGTAGACGATCAGGTCGTCGATGACGCCGCCGCGCTCGTCGAGCATGCAGGTATAGAGCGCCTTGCCCGACACCTTGAGCTTGTCGACGCTGTTGGCGACCAGGTGGCGCAGGAACTCGCGCACGCGCGCGCCGCGCAGGTCCACCACCGTCATGTGCGAGACGTCGAACATGCCGGCGTCGCCGCGCACCGCATGGTGCTCCTCGATCTGCGAACCGTAGTTCAGCGGCATGTCCCAGCCGCCGAAGTCGACCATCTTGGCGCCGAGCGCGCGATGGGTTGCGTTGAGGATCGTCTGCTGGGTCATCGCCGCGTCCGGGAAAAGAAGGCGCGCATTATCGGCGCCACGGCGGCTGCGGCCAAGGGCCTGCGCGACAACGGCGCCGTGCCGGCGGCGCCGGGGGCGTCGGCTACTTGAAGATTTCCTTGTTCTTGGCGTACGCGATCGCCTGCTGGCGGGTCACCAGGCCGCGCCGGACCAGGTCCTGCAGGCACTGGTCGAGCGTCTGCATGCCGTGCTGCTGGCCGGTCTGGATCGCCGAGTACATCTGGGCGACCTTGTCCTCGCGGATCAGGTTGCGGATGGCCGGTATGCCGACCATGATCTCGTGCGCCGCGATGCGTCCGCCGCCGACCTTCTTCAGCAGCGTCTGGGAGATCACCGCGCGCAGGCTCTCCGACAGCATCGAGCGCACCATCGGCTTCTCGCCGGCCGGGAACACGTCGATGATGCGGTCGATCGTCTTCGCCGCGGAGCTGGTGTGCAGCGTCGCGAACACCAGGTGGCCGGTCTCCGCCGCGGTCAGCGCCAGGCGGATCGTCTCCAGGTCGCGCAGCTCGCCGACCAGGATGTAGTCCGGGTCCTCGCGCAGCGCCGAGCGCAGCGCCTCGTTGAAGCCGTGGGTGTCGCGGTGCACCTCGCGCTGGTTGATCAGGCACTTCTGCGAGGTGTGGACGAACTCGATCGGGTCCTCGACGCTGAGGATGTGCGCGTATTCGTTCTTGTTGACGTGGTCGACCATCGCCGCCAGCGTGGTCGACTTGCCCGAGCCGGTGGGCCCGGTGACCAGGATCAGGCCCTGCGGCTGCTCGATCAGCTCCTTGAAGACCTTCGGGCAGCCCAGGTCCTCCAGCGTCAGGACTTCCGAGGGAATCGTACGGAACACCGCACCCGAGCCGCGGTTCTGGTTGAATGCGTTGACGCGGAAGCGCGCCAGGCCGGGGATCTCGAACGAGAAGTCGACCTCGAGGAATTCCTCGTAGTCGCGGCGCTGCTTGTCCGACATGATGTCGTAGATCAGGCCGTGGATCTGCTTGTGGTCCAGCGCCGGGATGTTGATGCGGCGGACATCGCCGTCGACCCGGATCATCGGCGGCAGGCCGGCCGAAAGATGCAGGTCCGACGCCTTGTTCTTGACCGAGAATGCCAGCAGTTCCGCGATGTCCATCGAACACTCCCCCGCACGGTACGGCAATCGTGGTTGCCGGGCCGCGGCAGTATAGAGCGTGTCACGAGGTTTGAAATGAGATGCGCTGCGCCCCTTGGCCGCCGCTGCGGCGGTGCCTTCCGCGCCCTTCGCACGCCGGCCAGCGGCGCCGGTCCGCGCCCTCGGGACGCCCGCCCGTGACGCACGGCCAAACCGCCCATGCCTCGATCCTGCGGCGCATCGACGAGGCCGCCACGGCGGCCGGCCGGCCCGGCGGCGCACGCCTGCTCGCCGTGACCAAGGGCCAGCCGGCCGCGGCGATCCGCGTGCTGGCGGGCGCCGGCCAGCGTGCCTTCGGCGAGAACTACGTGCAGGAAGCCCTGGCCAAGCAGGCGGTACTCGCCGACCTCGACCTCGAATGGCACCTGATCGGCGCGCTGCAGTCGAACAAGTGCCGCGAAGCGGCCGAGCGCTTCGACTGGCTGCAGACCCTCGATCGCGCCAGGCTGGTCGAGCCGCTGGCGCACTACCGGCCGCCCGGACGGCCACCGCTGAACGTGCTGATCCAGGTCGACATCGACGCCGAGGCCAGCAAGTCGGGCTGCCGGCCCGACGAGGTCGGCGCGCTGGCGCAGGCCGTCGCCGCGCAGCCGCGCCTGCGCCTGCGCGGACTGATGGCGATCCCGGCGCCGTGGCCGGATGCCGGACGGCGCCACGCGGCGTTCGCACGCATGCGGACCTTGTTCGTGCAGCTGCGGCAGGACCACCCCGGCGCCGATACGCTCTCGCTCGGCATGTCCGGCGACTTCGAGCAGGCGATCGGCGAAGGCGCGACGCTGGTGCGCATCGGCACGGCGCTGTTCGGCGCACGGCGGTGAGGCCGCCGGCGGGCCGCGCGAACGGCGCGTAGGACCACGGGAAACGGTGCGGACTTGCTATCCTTGCGCTCCGCAACGACCGGTAGCTCCCGCATGTCCCACACCGACCCGGCCGTCGCCTTCGTCGGCGGCGGCAACATGGCGCACAGCCTGATCGGGGCGATGACCCGCACCGGCACGGCCCCGGCCCGGATCCAGGTGGCCGAGCCCGATGCCGCCCGGCGCGCGCAGCTTGCGCGCGACTTCGGCGTCGCCGTGCATGCCGAGGCCGTCGACGCCGTCGCCGGTGCCGACCTGGTGGTGCTCGCGGTCAAGCCCCAGGTGCTCGGCGCCGTCTGTGCCGCGCTCGGTCCGAGGATCGCCGCACGCCGGCCGCTGCTGGTCTCGATCGCCGCCGGCGTCCGCATCGACCAGATCGACACCTGGCTCGGCGGCGGCTTCCCGATCGTGCGCGCGATGCCCAATACGCCCGCGCTGATCGGCGCGGGCGCCACCGGCCTGATCGCCAACGCCGCCGCCACGGCGGACCAGCGTGCGCAGGCCGAGGCCCTGCTCACCGCCGCCGGCCGTACCGCCTGGATCGCACGCGAGGACCTGATGGATGCCGTGACCGCGCTGTCGGGCTCGGGGCCGGCCTATTTCTTCCTGCTGGTCGAAGCGCTGGAAGACGCCGCGGTCGCCCACGGGCTGCCGCGCGAGACCGCACGCGCACTGGCGACCCAGACCTGTCTCGGCGCCGGCCGCATGCTGGTCGAGAGCGGCGAGCCGCCGGCCACGCTGCGCGAGCGCGTGACCTCGCCGGGCGGCACCACCCAGGCCGCGCTCGAGGCCTTCGCCGCCGGCGACTTCCGCCGCCTGGTCGGCCAGGCGGTCGAGGCCGCCGTGCAGCGCGGCCGCGCGCTGTCGGCCGCCCATTGAACGGACCTTGACCCATGAGCTACTTCGCCGACGCCGGCCAGATCCTGATCCGCTTCATCTTCGGCGTGCTGATCGCCCTGGTGGTCCTGCGCGTGCTGCTGCAATGGGTCCGCGCGAACTTCTACAACCCGATCTGCCAGTTCCTCTACAAGGCGACCAATCCGGTGCTGATGCCGCTGCGCCGCCTGATCCCGGCCTGGCGCACCATCGACATCGCCGGCATCGCACTGGCCTGGCTGCTGTGTGCGATCAAGCTCGCGCTGCTGTTCGCGCTGGCCGGCATCGCGCCGGCGATCGCGGGCCTGGCCGTCATGGCGCTGGCCGACCTGATCGGTTTCGTGCTGCTGCTGTACCTCGGCCTGATCCTGGTCCGCATCATCCTGAGCTTCTTCGCCGGCAACACCCACCATCCGATCGTGCCGCTGGTCTACCAGCTGACCGATCCGGTGCTGCGCCCGCTGCAGCGCGCGCTGCCGGCGTTCGGCGGCATCGACTTCTCGCCGATGATCGCCTGGCTGCTGATCACGCTGGCCCGCGTCCTGCTCGTGCAGCCGCTGCTCGACCTCGGCTCGCGCCTGGCGCAGGGCGGCTGAGGCCATGACGCGCACGATCGCCCTCGCGGCGTGGCTGTTGGCCCTGCTGCCGGCCGCCGCCACCGCCCAGCAGCACGAAGCCGGCGGCTACACGATCCTCTACAGCGTGCTGCCGGCCGATCGCCTGCATCCGGAGGTCGCACGTCGCTACGGCGTGGAACGCTCCGAGCGGCGTGCGCTGCTGACCGTCATCGTGCGCCGCACGCAGGGCGACGGCAGCGACCCGGCGGTTCCCGCGCGGATCGAGGGCACGGCGCAGAGCCTGCTCGGCGAACCGCTGCCGCTGCGCTTCCGCGAAGTGCGCGGCGAGGACGCGATCGACTACCTCGCCGAAATCCCGTTGCGCCGCCCCGACACCTGGCGCTTCACGCTGCAGGTACGCCCGGAAGGCGGCAGCACCGAGACCGTGCGCTTCCAGCGCGAATTCCCGGCCGACTGACGCCCACGCGGCGTGCGGGTCGACGACCGGCCCGCCGTGGTTCAGTGCACCAGCCGCGCGTCGAGCAGGCGGAATGCCAGCGCGCGCTCGTCGCCCGAGCTGCCGTCGGCGCTCGGCGTCCAGGTGCGCACACTGCGGATCTCCAGCAGCGCCTCGCTGCCGGTCGCCACCTTCAACGGCAGGCGCAGCGTCGTCCTCGCACCGGGCCGCAGCGTGGCCGCGTGCTGTTCCGCGCCCAGGCGGATCGCCAGCTCGGTCCCTTGCGCCAGTTGCGGCGGCGCCCAGACCTCCAGCTCCAGCGCCTTGGCGGCCCGCACCGGTACCAGCGCCGCGCTCAGGTCCGGCCCGACCCAGCCGTCCGGCCACAGCCCGCTGACGCCCCGCGGCTGCGTCGCATAGCCCTGCAGCGGCAGGCGCTGGGCGGCCCGCGCCTCCGCGAGCGCCCGCTCCAGCGCCTGGATCTGCGCGCCGAACTGGCGCTCGCGATCGTAGAGGTAACGCAGTTGCGTGCGCAGGCGGCTGAACCGGCGTCTGGCGTCGCCGACGTCGGCTTCATCGAGCCGGCGCCCGACCTCCCACGTCGCCGGCATCGCGTCGGGCACGTAGATCGTCCCGTGCGGCGGCGCGGTCTCCTCGGCCGGCCGCTCGCGC
Organism: Dokdonella koreensis DS-123; assembly: GCF_001632775.1. Taxonomy (NCBI): domain Bacteria; kingdom Pseudomonadati; phylum Pseudomonadota; class Gammaproteobacteria; order Lysobacterales; family Rhodanobacteraceae; genus Dokdonella; species Dokdonella koreensis. Next base: position 836,145 of record NZ_CP015249.1, on the reverse strand, counting down.
GTGTACAGGTAGATCGCGAACGATTTTCGCGAGCGCGCCCGTGCCGCCTCGGGCAACCGGATCGCCGAGAAGCCGTGCCAGGAGTGCTCGGTGGTCTCGAACAACGCGCAGGTATTGAACGTCGGTGCGATCCGCACGGCCTGGCCGGAGCCCTCGGCCCACGGATCGGCATGCAGTTCCAGCGCGCCGCCCCACGCCTCGTGCCAGTCGTGATTGAGGTAGACGATCAGGTTGATCCGCCGGTGCCAGCGCGTGCGAGGGTGGTAGTTGAAGTCCACATGCGCATCGAGCCCCTGGCCGTCGCGGTTCTCGTGCGTGCCGCCACCGATGTAGTCCGGATCGTAGAGCAGGTCCGGAATGCCGGTGATGCGCGAGATCAGTCCGAGGAAGGCCTCGGTCTGCAGGAGCGCATCGAGCGCGCGGTAGCTGTCGGACAGGTCGCGCACATCCATGCGCACCGCCTTGCCGCCGACCTTGCCCATCTCGTTGAGGGCATGGCGTGCCTCGAAGTCCGGGAAGTCGGCCAGCAGGCGCTCGCAGAGCGCACGATCGAGGAAATCGGGAATCACCGCATGACGGAACGGCCGCGCCGCCGCAAAGGCCGCCGCCAGCTCGCCGCTGCGCGCCTGGACCCCGGCACCGACCAAAGGCACGTCCGCCTCGATCGTATCGAACCGCCCCGCTTGCGGCGCGCCGAAGCCGCCCCCGTCGTGCCGTGACTTCATGCCATTCGCCCAGCTTGCTGAAAACCTGCGTGGAAAGACCTTCCGGCGCCGTCCAGGTTCCCTCACGCGGCCGGTGCGCCCTCGTCCGCCGCTGCCGCGATCAGCCGGTGCAGGGCGTCGAGGCCGTCGAACAGCGCGGCCGGGCCCGGCTGCAGGATGATCGGCGACTTGATCTCGTGCACGCGGCCGTGACGCACGGCCGGGATCGTGTCCCAGCCCGGCCGGGCTGCCACCTGCTCGGGACGGAAGCGCTTGCCGCACCACGAGCCGATGATGAGATCCGGCGCGCGGCGGATCACCTCGGCCGGGTCGGCCAGGATGCGATCGCGCGCCAGCGACTTCTCGGCGCGCTCGGGGAACACGTCCTCGCCGCCGGCGATGCGGATCAGCTCGGCGACCCAGCGGATGCCGGTGATCGGCGGATCGTCCCATTCCTCGAAGTAGACGCGCGGCCGGCGCGGCAGCTGAGCCGCCGCCCGCCGGACCTGCGCGATGTGTGCTTCGGCACGCGCTGCCAGCGCCTCGGCCGCGGCGGCAGCACCGACCAGGCCGCCGAGCCGGCGGATGTAGTCGACGATCCCCTCGACGCTGCGATGGTTGCTGATCCAGACCTCGACGCCGGCACGGATCAGCGCCTGGGCGATGTCGGCCTGGATGTCGGAGAAACCGATCGCCAGGTCCGGTTCGAGGGCCAGGATCGCATCGATCTTCGCGCTGGTGAACGCCGATACCTTGGGCTTCTCGCGCCGCGCCTGCGGCGGCCGCACGGTGAAGCCGGAAATGCCGACGATGCGGTCCTGCTCGCCGATCGCGTACAGGACCTCGGTCGGTTCCTCGGTCAGGCAGACGATGCGCCGCGGACCGGCCATCACGGATAGAGGTTGCGGCGCGACCAGCGGCCGTCGGCGCCGCGCTCGTAGAGATCCCGGTCGTGCAGGCGGTACTGGGCGCCGAACCAGAACTCGATGCGGTCCGGCACCAGCCGGTAGCCACCCCAGTGCGGCGGCCGCGGGACCGGCATGTCGGCGTAGCGGTGCTCGAGCTCGGCGTAGCGCGCCTCGAAGGTCGCACGGTCCGGCAGCGTCTGCGACTGCAGCGATGCCCAGGCACCCAGCTGGCTGCCGCGCGGCCGGCGCGCGAAGTATGCATCGGACGCCTCCGCCGGCAGCCGCTGCACGCGCCCCTCCACGCGCACCTGCACCTGATCGCGCAGGCGCTTCCAGTGGAAGCACAGCGCCGCCTGGGCATGGGCCGCCAGTTGCTGCGCCTTGGCGCTTTCGTAGTTCGTGAAGAAGCGGAAGCCATCCGCGCCGACACCCTTGAGCAGCACGATGCGCGCCGACAGCCGGCCGTCGGCATCGCAGGTCGCCAGCGTCATCGCGGTGGGCTCCGGCTCACCGGCGGCCTCGGCCTGCGCGAGCAGGTCGGCGAAGCCGGCGATCGCCTGCTGATAGAGTGGATCGTCGTCGGTGCGGGGAAGCGATTCGGTCATGGCGCGAGATGCTAACACCTGGGATGCGGCCTTCGTCGGGGCGCTGCTGGACCGGTTGACGCAGCCGCGCAGGGCCTGGACGGTGGTCGGCCTCAGCGGCCTGCAAGGCAGCGGCAAGAGCACCCTGGCCGCGCAGCTGGCCGCGCTCGCGATGCAGCGGGGCATCGCGGCGCGGGCGCTGGCCCTCGACGATTTCTACTTCGGCCGGCGCGACCGCCATCATCTCGCCGGCGCGGTCCATCCGCTGTTGTGCACCCGCGGCGTGCCCGGCACGCACGACATCGCGCTGCTGCTGCGGACGCTGGCCGCCCTGCGCCGCGCGTCGCCGGCCCATCCGGCCCGGTTGCCGCGCTTCGACAAGGGATCGGACACGCGCCTGCCGCCGTCGCGCTGGGCGGCGGTGACCGCGGCACCGCGGCTGGTCGTGCTCGAAGGCTGGTGCATCGGCGTGCCGCCGCAGGCGCCGGCGGCACTGGCACGGCCGGTCAACGCGCTCGAACGGCGCGAGGACGGCGACGGCCGCTGGCGCCGCCACGTCAACGCGCAGCTCGCCGGCGACTACGCCCGGCTCGCCGCGAGGCTGGACCGGCTGGTGATGCTGCAGGCGCCCGGATGGACCATCGTCGAGCGCTGGCGCACCGAGCAGGAACAGGCCCTGCACCGCCGTGGCGCTCCCCATGCCATGGACCGGGACGCGCTGCGGCGCTTCCTGATGCACTACGAGCGCATCAGCCGGCACGCGCTGGCGGTGCTGCCCGCTTGCGCGGACCTGGTCGTGCCGCTCGACCGCCGGCGGCGTCCCGGCCGGATGATCGAACGGCGGTGAGCCGCCGCCGGCGATCAGCCGGCCTGCTGCAATGCGCGCTGGATCGTGTGGATGAAGCGCGACAGCTCGATCGGCTTGGTCAGGAACAGGCTGGCGCCGGCCTTGAGCGCCGCATCGTGCGATTCGCGCGAGGCGTTGGCCGACAGCGTGACGATGGCGCCGCGGTAGCCTTGCGAACGCAGCCGGAACACCAGCGCATTGCCCGAGGCACCGGGCAGGTGCACGTCGACCAGCAGCACGTCGGGCACGCTCCTGAGCGCAGCCGCCTCGCCGTCGGCCGCCGTGCCGTGCACCTCGACGCGGAACCCCAGGTCCAGCAGCAGCGACTCGAGCAGGTGCGCGATGTCCGGATCGTCGTCGACGACGATCGCGGTCCGCGCGCGCGTCCACAACTCCGCCTGCTCGCGCGGCGCCTCCGCGGTACCGTCGGCCGGCACCTGCTGCGGCAGCACCACGCGGAAGCGGCTGCCCTGGCCGGGTGCCGATTCCAGCTCGATCTCGCCGTTCATCTGCTGGACCAGCCGGCGCACGATCGACAGCCCCAGGCCGGCGCCCTTGCGCCCACCGGGACCGCCGCGGTTGAACGGCTCGAAGATCCGCTCGCGGTACTCGGGCGGGATGCCCGGCCCGCTGTCGCTGACCTCGATCGTCAGGCGATCGTCGGCGAAGGCCAATGCCGCGCCGATGCGGCCGGCCACGGTGTAGCGCACCGCATTGGACAGCAGGTTGATCAGGATCTGGCGGACGCGGACCTCGTCGTAGACCGGCCGGTCCTGCTCGCGCACGCGGATGTCGAAGACCAGGTCCAGCCGCTTGTCGTCGGCGAGCGGCCGGATCATCGCCTCGACGTCGCTGGCCATCGACAGCAGGTCGATCTCCTCCGGATGCAGCAGCGCGGAGGTGGTTTCGCCGCGGCCGTACTCGAGCAGGTTCTCGGCCAGCGTGAACAGGTAGGTGGCGTTGCGCTGGATCGCGCGCAGCGCCTGCATGCCGCCGGCATCGCGGCCGACGATGCGCTCGAGCAGGTGCAGGTAGCCGAAGATCGAGGTCAGCGGCGTGCGGAACTCGTGGCTCAGTGTCGAGATCAGCGCCGACTTCAGTGCGTTGGCCTCTTCCAGCTCGCTGCGCTGGGTCTCCAGGTCCGAGCGGATGCGCTTGAGCAGGCCGATCGCCTTGCTCTTCTCGTGGCCCGCCAGCGTCTCCTCGTTGGCGATCTGCTGCTGCACCTGCTGGCGCGCATGCTCGTCGCTGGCGTCGAGCAGCACGATGTGGAAGCCGGCGCCGTCGGCCAGGCGATGCACGTGCGCGCTGCGGCCGTTCGGCAGCACGATGAACGGCAGCTCGCAGACCGCCTCGTCCGGCATGCCGACGAACAGGTCGACCAGCAGCTCGGCGCTGGCGGCCCGGTCCGCCGCGGCGATGCCGTAGGCTTCCGGCTCGCCGCTGCAGCCGGCGAACCGGCCGTCGCTCCCGTAGCTGAAGACGGCCGGCCGCAGCCGTGCCAGCACGTCCTGCTCCAGGTGGTGCACGACCGGCGTCGGCAGGCTCACTCGGGTATCTCCCGCGCCAGGGTGGCGAACGCCTGGACGACGCCGTCGCCGGTCAGCGCGCTGGTCTCGAAGACCGGCAGGCTGTTGCGCAGCTCGGCGACGGTCAGCGGCTCGACCTCCCAGTGCTCGATCAGGTCCAGCTTGTTGACCATCAGCACCGCGGCGGCGGCGGGCACGACCGTGCGCGCCTGCATCAGCAGGTTCAGTGCCGTGCGCAGGGTCGCGGCGCGGGTGCCGTCGACCACCAGCAGCAGGCCGCTGGCGCCGCGCAGGTAGCTGGCGCCGAGCGTGTCGATGCCGTTGCGGCCGGCCATGTCCCAGACCACCAGCTTGCGCGGTTCGCCGTCGGTCCGCGCGACCTCGCAGGTGTCGACCTTGACGCCGACCGTGGTCAGGTACTTCTCGGAAAAGGTGTTGTGGACGAAGCGCGCAACGAGACTGGTCTTGCCGACGCCGAAGTCGCCGAGCATGCAGATCTTGCGGGCAGAGGAGCGGATCATGGGTGAGACGTAATGTCCAGGTGGAGGAACACGCTGCGCTCGAGCGGACGGTCGCGGAACTGCGGGTCGGCATCGTCGGCGACGCGGATCAGCGCCGCCGGCACGCCGCGCTCGATCAGCGCGTCGCGCAGCCATTCACCGCGCCGGCCGCGCAGGCCGGCATTGGTGCTGTCCGCCCCGGTCGCGTCGTTGCAGCCGACCGCGACCAGATCGATACCGACGCCGGCCGTCGCCGCCTTCTGCCCGATTCCGCGCAGACGCTCGGCCAGCGCATCGACGAACGCCGCCGATTCCGGCGCCGCCGCCTCGCCCCGTTCGAAACGTCCCCGCAGTTCGGGCAGTTCACGGACCAACGCCTCAAGTTCAGCACGGGCGATCGCTTCCGGCCGCTGCGACGCTTCCACAGTGAGACGCAGGTCACGAACTCCGGCGACCAGCGGCGCGCGCAGCCGGGCCTGCTCGACCCAGGCTTCCGGTGCCACGCCGTCGAGCGCGAGCACGCCGTCGGTCACCGCGATCCGGACCGACGGCGGCGGCTGCAGCAGGCGCTGGGCACGGCGCTGCACGATCGCATCGGCCGTGGACAGGTAGCCCTGCACGAGCAGCTGCGGCTGCGCGCCTGCGGCGATCGCCGGCTGCAGCAGCGGCTGCAGCGGGTCGGCGTCCGGATCGAGCAGGCCACGCACCACCAGCCGTGGCCGGTCGCCCGCGTCGATGCCGGTCAGCACGAAGCCGGGGTGGTCGGCCAGGCGCCCGCGCAGCGCCTCCACGCGCGTTTCCCAGCCGCGGTCGCGCAGCATGAACCAGGCCAGCACGCCGACCAGGGCCAGCACGATCAGCAGCAGCGGCCACCACGCGGTCGGCCGGCGGGGTTCCTCGCTGGCGGCGTCGGCGGTCAGGGCCTTGAGGTCGAGATTCTCGGCGGACACCGAGGCGACGAGCGCCGGATCGGCATCGTCCGCGCCCAGGGCCGCGTGGATCCGCTCGAGGCGCTCCTGCAGCCGCGCATGCAGGCCGGTGCCGGGAACGCCACGGATGAAGCACGCCAGGTTCGCGCGCGGCCCCTGGATCAGCCACAGCAGGTGTTCGCCGACCCGGGCCGACTCCAGCGTGTCGCCGCCCTCGCGGCCGACCGAGTCGCTGACGAAGTCGCCGATCGCGGTCAGCATGCCGGCGATCGCGTCGGCATCGAGCGCGGGCAGCGCCGGTGCCGACGCGCGATCGAGTACCAGGCCCGACTCGCGCTCGATCAGGAACAGGTGGTCCACCTGCCAGGCCAGCGTGTGCTTGAGCACCACTTCCGCATACGGCACGCCGCTGCGCCAGGCCTCCACGCGCCAGGCCAGGCCGCGCAGCGTGAAGCTGCTTTCCAGCGCGCGGTTGATGTCGGTCACCAGGCTGCGCATCGCTTCGCCGACCGCCTTGCGGATGGTCGGGCCGATGATCGGGAACAGCGCGTCGATGATCAGGTGGCGGCTGCTGCGCACGGCGGTGCCGAGCGCGCCGGCGACCGGCGCGGCCATCACGCGCGCGAAGCGCTCGCCGTGCGGCCCGTGCTGGACCTCTTCCAGCGCCTGCGGCAGGCGCTCGGCCAGCGTGAGCTGGCGTTGCTCGGCGGCCTCGATGCGGCGGCGTGCTTCGTCCAACGCGCGCCGGTCGCCGTCGAGCAGGATCTGCCGGAGCCGCTCCAGGTCGTTCACGGCGCTGGGCTGCCGGGTTTACTTGCTGCCCGGCAGGTCGAAATGGCCCTTGAGCCGCAGCGCCACTTCGGTCATCAGTGCCGCCAGGTCCTCGCGGCCGACCTTTTCCGCGCGCAGGTCGCCGCTGCTCTTGGCCAGCGCCGTGTCGATCTCGCCGGCCCGGCGTGCCAGCGCGGCTTCGAGTTCGGCCAGGGCCGAGCGCAGGCGCTCGTCGGTGGCCGCCAGCTCGCCCTGCAACGCGTCCATGCCGGCATTGATCTCGCTGCGGGCGGTACGCGCCGCCTGCTGTACGCGCGATTCGAGATCGTCGACCGCGCTGGTGCGGTCCTGGATCTCCTTGCGCAGTTGCTGGGCGAGCTTCTCGAACTGCTCGTCCAAGCGCCGCTCCAGCCGCTTGATCTGCTCGCCCTGCGCTTCCTGGAGACGCGCCATGTCGGTGGCGAGGCGCTGGTCGAGCTCGACGAAGCGACGCTCGTAGTCGCGCATCTGGCCACCGAACAGGATGTCGCGGATCTGGTCGACGTTGCGGTCGGCTTCGGCGGAATTCTTGGTGTCGGACATGACGCTTTTCCCTGACTGGCCGGTGGTCGCTGCGGATTTCGTGCCGGCGCGCGGCGGAGCCGCGGCGGCGTCCTCGATACGAGTGCCGGCGCCCGTGGCGCGCCGGTTGCGTGCGTGCTTTCCCGCTGGTCTGGACATGCGGCAGCCCTTGCGCCTGAACCCGTCGTGCGCCGGCCCCGGCTGCCCGCGCACAGCGCGCATCCTACGCGTCGCCGGGCGATTCGGCCATCCTGTCCGCGTGTCGTCCGTCCCCGGATACACCGTGTCGTTCGCGCGCAGGTTCGGGACGAGCAAGCGCGCTGGCGCGGACGCCGGTCCACGGCCGCGGTGACGCGGCCCGGGGCACGTGCGCCGGCGGCCGTCTCGGGCCGGGCCTGCTGGCGACGGACGACGCGTGCTTGCGCGTGCGAACCGCCGCCGTCCGTTGCGTCAGAGGATGTAGCGCGACAGGTCCTGGTCCTGCACCAGGCCGGCCAGGTGCCGGTCGACGTAGGCCGCGTCGATCACGTAGGTCTGTCCGCTCTTGTCGGCCGCCTCGAACGAGATGTCGTCCAGCAACCGCTCCAGCACCGTGTGCAGGCGGCGCGCGCCGATGTTCTCGGTGCGCTCGTTGACCTCGAAGGCGGTCTCGGCCAGGCGCCCGATGCCGCTGTCGGTGAACTGGACCGTGACGCCCTCGGTGGCCAGCAGCGCCGCGTACTGCTTGGTCAGCGCGTGGTGCGGCTCGCCCAGGATGCGCTTGAAGTCCTCGGCGGTCAGCGCCGCCAGCTCCACGCGGATCGGGAAGCGGCCCTGCAGCTCCGGGATCAGGTCCGACGGCTTGGCCAGCGAGAACGCGCCGGACGCGATGAACAGGATGTGGTCGGTGCGCACGATGCCGTACTTGGTCGACACCGCCGAGCCTTCCACCAGCGGCAGCAGATCGCGCTGCACGCCCTCGCGCGAGACGCCGGCGCCGCTCCATTCGCCGCGCTGGGCGACCTTGTCGATCTCGTCGATGAAGACGATGCCGTTCTGCTCGCAGTTGGTGACCGCCTGCGTCTTGATCTCCTCGTCGTTGACCAGCTTGCCGGCCTCTTCCTCGACCAGCAGCGGCAGCGCGTTCTTGACCGTCAGCTTGCGCTTCTGGCTGCGCTGGCCGGCCAGCGAGGAGAACATCCCGCGCAGCTGGTTGGTCATCTCCTCCATGCCGGGCGGCGCGACGATCTCCAGGCCGACGTTGAGCGCCACGTCGATCTCGATCTCGCGCTCGTCGAGCGCGCCCTCGCGCAGCTGCTTGCGCAGCTTCTGGCGCGTATCGGCGTCGCGGCCGTCGGCCGCGGCCGGCTCGTTGGCGAAGCCCACGCCCTGACGGCGCGGCAGCAGCGCGTCGAGCACGCGATCCTCGGCCCGGTCCTCGGCCTGCGAGCGCACGCGCGCCTTGGCCTGCTCGCGCGCCATCTTGAACGCCGCATCGGCCAGGTCGCGCACGATCTGCTCGACGTCCTTGCCGACGTAGCCGACCTCGGTGAACTTGGTCGCCTCGACCTTGATGAACGGCGCGTTGGCCAGGCCCGCCAGGCGCCGGGCGATCTCGGTCTTGCCGACGCCGGTCGGCCCGATCATCAGGATGTTCTTCGGCGTCACCTCGTCGCGCAGCGGCGCTTCGAGCTGCATGCGTCGCCAGCGGTTGCGCAAGGCGATGGCCACGGCGCGCTTGGCCGCCTGCTGGCCGATGATGTAGCGGTCGAGTTCGTTGACGATTTCGCGGGGAGTCAGTTCGGACATGGGCTCTGGAAGACGCACGCTAACGGTGGAAGGGGCTCGCCGGCGGATCGCGGCGGATGGGGCGGGGCGGGCAGGACCGGCGGTCGGCGCCTACAGCTCCTCGACCGTCACGTTGTGGTTGGTGTAGATGCAGATGTCGCCGGCGATCTTCAACGCCTGCTCGACCACGCCGCGCGCGTCCAGGTCGGTGTTCTCCAGCAGCGCCCGCGCGGCGGCCTGCGCGTACGGGCCGCCGGAGCCGATCGCGATCAGGCCGTGCTCGGGCTCGACCACGTCGCCGTTGCCCGACAGCAGCAGGGATACGTCCTTGTCGGCCACCGCCAGCATCGCCTCCAGCCGGCCCAGGCGGCGATCGGTGCGCCAGTCCTTGGTCAGCTCGACGGCGGCGCGGGTCAGGTTGCCGCCGAAGCGCTCGAGCTTCTGCTCGAACAGCTCGAACAACGTGAAGGCGTCGGCGGTGGCGCCGGCGAAGCCGGCCAGCACGTCGCCCTTGCCGAGCCGGCGGATCTTGCGGGCGTTGGCCTTCATGACCGTATGGCCGAGCGTGACCTGGCCGTCGCCGCCGATGACGACGCGACCGTTGCGGCGGACCGAAACGATGGTAGTGGCGTGGAACGATTCCATGGGCTTTCCCGAGAAAACGCGAACCGTCCACGTGGGGGCCCCCACGGGGTTTCCAATAGGGATGCGCCGCGCAGACCGCTGCGGCCGGCCGCCCAGCGCGTTCAGGCGTTTCCCGCTACGGTGACACCTTTCCCGTTTCGAACAGGGTCCGCTATGCTCCCCCGATCGCTCCCGCCGTTCGCCGTCCTCGCCGCTGTGGCACTGATCGCCGGATGCCGCGACGCGGCACCGCCGTCCCGCGTGCCGGACCCACCCCCCGCCGCCGGAACGGCACCGGTGACCTCCGCGACGGTCGCCGCCTGGACCGGCCAATGGACCGGGCCGGAAGGCACCTTCCTGCGCATCGAGCCGGCACCCGACGGGGCGGACCGGTACACCATCACGATCCGTGATCTCGACCAGGCGCGGACCTATGCCGGCCGCGCGGCCGATGCCGAGCTGCACTTCCTGCGCGACGGCACCGAGGCGACGATCCGCGCCAGCGACGGCGCCGGCACCGGCATGAAATGGCTGGCCGACAAGCGCGACTGCCTGGTCATCCGTACCGGCGAGGGCTATTGCCGCGATTGAGTGGCGCGGTGCGCGCCGGTCACGTAACGGCGTGATGCCGCCAGACTGCCGGGGCACCACCCGCTGGCGCAGTCCCGGGCTGGACCGCTCACGTGCCGGCAGCGCCGGCCTCTGATCCGCGCCCCGGCGACGCGGCCTTGCCGCGTACGCGGGTCGAGGATGGGCGCGACGCCTTCGGCTCAGTCGCGCGCGCGCCGCCGCGCGCGCGGATGCGCGGCGTCGTAGACCTTGGCCAGGTGCTGGAAATCCAGGTGCGTATAGATCTGCGTCGTGCCGATGTCGGCGTGCCCGAGCAGTTCCTGCACGGCGCGCAGGTCGCCCGAGGACTCCAGCAGGTGGCTGGCACAGGAGTGCCGCAGCAGATGCGGATAGACGCGCTTCCAGACGCCCTGCGCCTTGGCCCGGCGGCGCACCCGCGCGCGCGCCGCGCCGGTGGACAGCGGGCGGCCGTGGCGGCCGTGGAAGATCGTCGCCTCGGCCGGAGCGGCGTCCTGCGCCCGCAGCGCGGCCAGCGCCGCCAGCGCGTGGCTGCCGACCGGCACGATGCGCGTCTTGGAGCCCTTGCCGACGACGGTCAGCTGCCCCTCCGCGGCGTCCAGGTCGCACCAGCGCACCGAGACCAGCTCGGCCACGCGCAGGCCGCTCGAATAGAGCAGCTCCAGCAGCGCGCGGTCGTGGACCGCCTCGGGCGAATCGGGAGCGACGTCGACCAGGGCGCCGACCTCGTCGGCGTCGAGCACCTGCGGCAGCTTGCGGCGGAGCTTGGGCAGGCGCACGCCGACCGCCGGATTGGCCGTCACCTCGCCCTCGCGCGCCAGGTAGCGGAAGAAGCTGCGGCAGGCCGACACCAGGATGCGCAGGGAGCCCGGCGAACGTCCACGCCGGTGCTCGGCGGCGACCAGGCTGCGGATCGTCGCGGTGTCGGCCTCGGCCCAGCGCGTCCGGCCGGAAGCGACCATGGCCGCCTCCAGCCGCGTCAGTTCGTCGCGGTAGTTGACGATCGTGCCGGGCGCGTAGCGGCGCTCGACGCGCAGGTAGTCGAGGAAGCGGCCGACGCAACGGGCCAGCGGCTCGCTCATCTCACGGCGTCTTCGGGAACCGCGCCAGCGACACCGCCACCGCCTCGGCGATCAGCTTCAGGAAGATCGTGCCCATGCCCGGATGGAAGCGGTTGCTGTCGCTGCTGCCGATCGCCAGCAGGCCGCTGTCGCCGATCGGCAGCAGCGCGGCCGAGGCGATCTCCGGCGCCCTGGCACCGAACAGCACGTCGAGCTTGTCCTGCTGCAGGCGCCCGCACAGCGGCTCGGCGCGCTTGAAGAACTCGGCGAAGGCCGGCAGCGCGGCCGCCCCGCCCGGCTCGGTGATCAGCCACTCGACCGCCGGCAGGTCGCGGGCGGCGCGGAACAGCACCAGGCGCACGTGCTCGGAGTGGAAGTCCTCGGTCAGGCTCGCGGCCACGTGGCTGACGGTCTCGGCCGGCGTCGTCGCACGCATCAGCGACAGCGTCAGCATGTGCACGCGCACGGTCAGCTGCTCGTTGTCGTGGGCGATCTCGACCAGCTCGTGCAGGCGCCGGTTGAGATCGCGGTTCTTCTCGCGCAGCACCTCCAGCTGGTAGCTGGCCAGCGAAGCGGCATCCCCGTGCTCGCGCGGCAGCCGCAGCGCCAGTGCGATGTCGGGAAACTCGGCCAGGAACTCCGGATGGCGGCGCAGGTAGCTGGCGACCTCCATCGCGGCCAGGCCGTCCTTGACGCTGAGTTCAGACATTGCGTGCTCCTCGTCGTTGTTCGCAGGGTACGGGCGGGCGTGGCGGCACCGGCCCGCGTGAAGCCATGCCGGGCGCCGTCGGGCGGGACAGGGCGCGCGGCGGATTCAGGGCGTCAGCTCGCCGTCGAACACGAATGCCGTCGGCCCGGTCATCCACAGCGATGCGCCCGGACCGGTCCAGTGGATGTCGAGCTCGCCGCCCGGCAGCGTCACGCGCACCGCGGCATCGACCCGGCCGCGCCGGCGCAGCACCGCGACCGCCGCGCAGGCGCCCGAGCCGCAGGCCAGCGTCTCGCCGGCCCCGCGCTCCCAGACGCGCAGGCCGATCGCGGCGCGCCCGCGCAGCTCGGCGAAGCCGACATTGCAATCCCTGGGAAACAGCGGGGCCTGCGCGATCCGCGGGCCGATCCGCGCGACCGGCGCCGCGGCGGCATCCGCCACTTCGATCACCGCGTGCGGGTTGCCCATCGAGACCGCGCCCAGCGCGATCGTCTCGCCGTCCAGTTCGAGCAGATAGGTGTCGCTCTCGGCATCCACGGCCAGCGGGACGGCCGCCGGCGCGAACCGTGGCTCGCCCATGTCCACGCGGATCCGCCCGTCGTCCAGCCGCTCGACGGCGACCGGGCCGGCCGGTCCTTCCAGGCGCAGCGGGCCGGCCGGCAGGGCGCCGTCGCGATGCAGCCAGGCGGCGACGCAGCGCACGCCGTTGCCGCACTGCAGCGCCGGCGTGCCGTCGCTGTTCCAGATGCCGTAGGCGAACGCGCAGCTGCCGTCGCGCGCCGGTTCGATCGTCAGCAGCTGGTCGAAGCCGACGCCGCGATGGCGGTCGCCGAGGGCGCGGATCGCCACCGCGTCCAACGGCAGCGGCGCCGCGCGGCAATCGATCAGGACGAAGTCGTTGCCGATGCCGTGCATCTTGGTGAACGCCAGGCCGCGCCGGGCCTTCGCCGGGGCGGCCACCGCCGCGCTCATTGCGCGGCCGGCGTCGGCGTGCCGGGACGCACCAGGTCGCCCTTGTTGCCGCAGGCAGCCAGGCACAGGACCAGCAGCGACGTCGAAAGCAGGAAGATGAGGCGCGACTTGCGCATGAAACGGACCCGCGGCGTGAAGACGGCGCCAGTATAGCGGCGCGCGCCACGACCGCACCGTCGGGATCGGGCGGCGCGGCACGTCGGCCGCGCGACCGGCTATGCTGCGCCGATGTCGCTGATGCCGCTGATCGTCACGCTGTTCGTCATCGCCGCCGTCTGCCTGGCGCTGGGTCTCGGCCAGGCGGTCGCCGCCCGCCGGCGCTGGAGCGCCCGGCGCCGCCTGCGGGCGGGCGCACGGGCGGTCTGGAGCGTCTCGTTCCTGGCCATCGGCCTGGCCGGGCTGCTGTCCGGACTGGCCCTGCTCGGCTACCGGCGGCTCACCGACGAGGCCCTGGTCGCGCAGATCGCCACGCAGCGGCTGGGCGACCAGCGTTATGCCCTGCGCATCGAGCTGCCGGACGGGAACGCGCGCACCGCCGAACTGACCGGCGACCAGTGGCAGCTCGATGCGCGCGTGATCAAGTGGCGGCCGGCCGCGGTCATGCTCGGCGCGCCGCCGCTGTACCGGATCGACCGCCTCACCGGGCGCTACCGGCTGGCCTCCCAGGCGACGGAACGGCCGCCGGCCGTGGTCGACCTGGCACCGCGCAATCCGCTGGACCTGTGGAGCCTCAAGCACCGTTACCCGCGCTGGCTGCCCTGGATCGATGCCGACTTCGGCAGCGCCGCCTACCTGCCGATGGTCGACGGCGGGCGCTTCGTGGTGACACTGGCGCCGACCGGCGGCCTGGTCGCGCGCCCGGCCGATGCGGCCACCGAAGAACGCCTGCGCGAAGCCGGCTGGTGAGTGCCGCTCAGCCGGCGCCGGCGCGCGACAGCGTCTTCTCGTAGCGCCAGCCGTCCTCGCCGTCGGCGTAGTACGCCGGCAGCCGCGCGATGCGCTGGTAGCCGTTGCGTTCGTAGAGCCGCTGGGCGGCGGCGTTGCCGTCGCGCACTTCCAGGCGCAGGCGCCGGCAGCCGCTGCGCTGTGCCGCGGCCTCGGCCGCTTCGAGCAGCTGTTCGCCGACGCGCTGCCCGCGCAGCTCCGCCGCTACCGCCATCGAGTACAGGCGGGCCAGGTCGCTGCCCTTGCGGAAGAACATCACGCAGGCACCCACCAGCCGGCGCTCGTGCAGCGCGACCAGCACGCGCGCGCTGTCGCTTTCCAGATGCCAGCGCCATTGGCGCGGGCTGATCCGGTCGGTGGCGAAACTGCGGGTCTCCAGGTCGATCAGGGCCTGCAGATCACCGTCGATGGCGCGGCGGACGCGCAACTGGGCGTGGGGCATCGGAGGGGGGCTTGCGAACACGGCGCGCAGACTAGGGGCGCCGCCCTCGAAGCGCAACCGGTTTGTGTGCGAACCGGACACGCCGGCCGCGGTCTGAACGGCGTCCGCGCCCCCGCTCCCGCGCGCCGCCGGCTTGTGTCAGACTTCGCCGCCGCTCCGAAACCGACCCGTTCCCTTCCACTTCGCGCAGCCGCCCGAGCGACGGCCCCAAGGCCCTCCCACGCATGAGCCGGCTCGTCATCGTCGTCGAAAAAGCCTCGGACTGGGGCTCGTACTACCCGTCGGACAACGTGGTCTCGGCACAGGACTACCTGAAGCAGCCGCTCAGCGACGACGATGAGCGCACGCAGGTCATCAACCTGTGCCGCAGCTACAAGTACCTGGGCACCGGCTACTACGTCTCGCTGCTGGCCGAGGCGCGCGGCCACAAGGTGATCCCGTCGGTGCGCACGATCAACGACCTGCGTCGCCGGTCGCTGTACGGCCTGGACATCGAGGACCTGAACGGCAAGCTCGGCAAGTTCCTGCCGGCCGGCGGCCGCGACACCACCGATTTCGGCATCCTGGTCTACTTCGGCGAGACCTCCTACCCGGCGCTGGAGGATCTGGCGCGCCAGTTGTTCGAGACGTTCCCGTGCCCGATCCTGCGCATCGAGTTCGAGCGCGAGCGGGTCTGGCAGATCAGCGCGATCAAGCCCACCGGCCTGCATTCGCTGTCCGACGAGCAGGAAGACGCCTTCGCGCAGTCGCTCGACAAGTTCTCGCGCAAGCTCTGGCGCAAGCCGCGCGCGCGCCGCAAGTTCCGCTTCGACCTGGCGATGCTCGTCGACCCGGCCGAGGCGATGCCGCCGTCGAACAAGCGCGCGCTCAAGCAGTTCGTCGAGGCCGGCAACGAGCTGGGCATCGAGGTCGACGCGATCGGCCGCAACGACTACCAGCGCCTGGCCGAGTACGACGGCCTGTTCATCCGCGAGACCACCGCGCTGGACAACCACACCTACCGCTTCGCCAACAAGGCGGAGAAGGAAGACATGGTCGTCATCGACGACCCCGGCTCGATCCTCAAGTGCACCAACAAGATCTACCTGCACGACCTGATGCTGTCGCGCAAGCTGCCGATTCCGCGCACCGAGATCCTGTACCGCGACGAGGCCAAGCGGCTGGACGAACTGGCCGGCCGCATGGAATTCCCGCTGGTGCTCAAGATCCCGGACGGCTCGTTCTCGCGCGGCATCGTCAAGGTCGAGACGCCGGCCGGCCTCAAGGAGGCCGCCGATGCGCTGTTCCAGCACACCGCCCTGGTGCTGGCGCAGGAGTTCATGTTCACCGAGTTCGACTGGCGCATCGGCGTGCTCAACCGCGAGCCGCTCTACGCCTGCAAGTACTTCATGTCGCGCGGCCACTGGCAGATCTACAACCACGCCGCCAAGGGCACCGCCAAGTCCGGCGGCTTCCAGACGCTGCCGGTGCGCGAGGCGCCGGCCGACATCGTCAAGCTGGCGCTCAAGGCCACCGCGCCGATCGGCGACGGACTGTACGGCGTGGACATCAAGAAGGCCGGCGACCGCCTGGCGCTGATCGAGGTCAACGACAATCCCTCGATCGACGCCGGCGTCGAGGACGCCTACCTCGGCGAGGACCTGTACCGCCGGATCATGGCCGAGTTCCTGCGCCGCATGGAGCGCAAGCGGCTCGGTGTGCGCGGCTGACGCGACGATCGCGGCCGGCAGGCCGTCCCTGTTGGCGCCCGCGCGGCGGGTGCCCAAGGACGCTGCGCCGAAGCGGCAGCGGAACCCGCGGGGCCGGCCGGGCGCGGCGGCCCGCGGCGCCTTGTCCGAGCGGCATGCCGCGCCGGCGCGATGCAGCGCCCCGTAGAATCGACAGCCCGCTCTGGAGCGTGCTCCAGACTTCCCGGCTTCCCCGAGGCGCATGAGGCGCCGGATGCATCGATGTTGACGACCGACGCCGCAGACTCCCGGACTTCCCTGCTGCTGACCGTGCTGGCGATCGCCGGCGCCGCGGCCTTCATCGGCATCACCGGCTGGCAGCTGACCTGGGGTGGCGGCCCGTTCCTCTGGCATATCAGCCAGCCCTCGTCCTGGCAGGGCGCGCTCGAGGTGGGCGGGCTCGGCGTGCTGATCGTGGCCGGCGTCCTCCTCAACCGGCGCTGGGCGCTGCTGGTGTTGGTCGTCCTGCCGGCGCTGCTCGTCCTGCGCCGGCACGGCACCGACATCCCGCTGGTGCTGGACCTGATCCAGTTCGAGATCGTCATCGGCCTGGGAATGGCGCTGCGCCGGCTGCTGCGGCTTCCCGCCGCCACCGGCTCGGCCGACTACCTGCTGGCCTTTCTCGGCGGTTTCGCGCTCTGGAGCGTGGCCGCCTGGACCGTCTCGGCACTGGACCTCGGGTCGATCAAGGCGCTGCGCTGGCTGACGCTGCTGCTGGCGCTGCCGGCCGTGTTCGGCGGCCAGCGTCCGCTGACGGTCTTCCTGTGGCAGCGCCTGCGCGCCCAGCCGGCCGCCGGCCGCTTCTGGGGCGCCGTGCTGCTGGCCTGGCTGCTGTCGCTGTTCGTCCGGGGCCGCTACGCGATCGGCTACGACTCGCTCTGGTACGGCCTGCGCGCGGAATTCGTGCTGGCGCCCGGCGACTCGCTGTTCGAGCCGCTCGGCCTGGTCTCGCCGGTGTACTACTTCCCGAAGATCTACGAGGCGTTCCTGCTGCCGTTGAGCGGCCTGGGCTCCAACAGCGTGGTCGGCGGCATGAGCGTCCTGCTGCTGGTGCTGCTGTTGCTGACCTGCCGGCAGCTGATGCGCGCCGTCGCGGTGCCCGAGCGCGCCCAGCTGCCGCTGCTGGCGGTCATCGCCACACTGCCGGCGCTGGCCAATTTCGCCTTCGACGCCAAGCCGGAGGTGTTCGCCACCCTGCTGGTAATGCTCAGCGCGCTGTTCGGCATCGACTGGCTGCGCACGCGGCGCTGGCCGGCGCTGGCGCTGATGGCCGCGGCGGTGGCCCTGGCCTGCTCGGCCAAGATGGCCGCGATTCCGTTCGCCGGCGTGCTGGTACTGGCGACGCTGGCGGCGGCACTGCGACCACGCCCGGCGACGCCGGGCCTCGCGACCGGCCCGGCCGTCGATGCGCGGCTGGCCGCCGCGACCCTCGCCCTTGCGCTGGCCGCCGCCGTATTCGTGCTGGCGCGCACCTGGCTGCTGACCGGCCTGCCGACGATCGGTCCCGACCCGCTGTTCAAGCTCTGGCTGGCCCTCGGCTTCGAGCTGCGCGAGCCGGCCGGCACGCTGAACTGGACCCAGGCCCAGGACTGGCGCGAGGTGCCGCCGCTGGTGCTGGACTGGCTGCTGCGGCCGCAGCGCCTGCCGCACATCGTGGTGTCGTGGACCGGCAACGTCTGGCTCTGGCTGGCCGTGCTGGCGCTGGCCGCGGCGGCGCTCGGCCGGCAGCGCGTGGCAGCCGTGCCGCAACGCCCCTGGCCGCTGCTCGCGCTGGTCGCGATCGGCCTCGTCCTCGCCGTCGGCAACCGCTATCTCGTGCGCGGCGGCGACGGCAACTACTTCCTCTATGCCCTGCTGCCGGCGATCATCCTGGCCGGCGGCGCCGCGTTCGGCCGGCTCGCGACGGCACCGCGCGCCTTCGCGGTGGCGCTCGCCTGCCTGCCGGCCTTCGCGCTGTTCCAGGCCGGCTACAGCTTCATCAGCGGGGCCTGGACACCCGGCACGCGTGCGTTCGACCTGAACCTCGACACCAGCTGGCGCGACATGCGCCGCAGCCGCGCCGGCCAGCTCGAGTGGGCCGGCCTGATCCGGATCAGCGGCCATCTGCGCGAGGCGGACGGCGTGCCGCGCGTCACCGGCGCGGTCGAGGAAAGCGCGATGAACTGGTTGCCGGCCCGGTTCGAGGACGTCGGGACGATCAGCTACTCGCGCCCGGACTACATCCGCAGCGCGGACGGCTTCCGGCGGTTCCTGGACACCCAGGGCATCGACTACCTGATCCTGCCGCGGCCGGACATCGACCGCCAACCGCCGCGTGTGCCGCCCGCCGTCGCCCAGGTGGCGGCGGACCTGGCGCAGGCGCCCGGCGTGCAGCGCATCGTCGACCGCCGCTACGAATTGCTCGACCTGTCCGGACTGGACGCCGCCGCGCGCGACCGCCTGCTGCGCGTCACCGCACGCTGACCGGACGGCTGCCCGGCCCCGCGCCGCGCGATGCGGCGCGCCGCCGGCCGGCGCATGCGCGCCGCGCGAAACCGCGTGCCGAGCACCGCCAGCCAACGATGCCGGGTCAGCCAGGCCAGGTTGATCGCCGGCGCCAGCACCAGCCAGAACGGCAACGATCCACCGAGCAGCGGACCGCCGCGCACGGCCGGCAGCAGCGCGACCGCCAGCAGGCCGCCCAGCAGCCAGACCATCAGGACGCGGCGGCGAACGGCATCAGCCATGGGCGGGAGAACCGGCGGGACGGGCCGCGGCGCCATGGCGCGGGCGGAGCGGATCGGCGAACGGGCCGGCGCGGGCCCGGCGGTCCGGGGCGGCAAAGGAAGTGGGGCGAACAACATGGCGAAACCCTCCGAGAGGACACTCCGACAGGAGCGTCCAGCCTCGCACCGGCACGTCTCAGCGCCTGAGAAAAGTCACGATCGTTCAGCATTTCGTCCGGAACACGGCAAACCTGCGTGCAATAATCGCGGCCCGGCGCGCGCCCTCCCCGATCGTGCCCCGCCGCGTCGAGCCCGGCCGCGTTTCGGCCGGCGCCATCCGCTGGAGCCCGCGTGCCGTCCCATCCGTTTCTGCAATATGCCGTCGTGCTGCTGCTGGTGGCGGTCATCGCCGTCCCGCTGGCGCGGCGCTGGCGGCTCGGCGCGGTCGTCGGCTATCTCGCCGCCGGCGTGCTGATCGGGCCGGACGGCCTGCGCCTGCTCGGCGAGAACGCGATGATCGCCGAGATCTCCGAGCTGGGCATCGTGCTGATGCTGTTCGTGATCGGCATGGAGCTCTCGCCGCAGCGCCTGTGGGTGATGCGGCGGCAGGTGTTCGGCCTGGGCAGCCTGCAACTGCTGCTCACCGCCGCCGCGCTCGGCGGCATCGCCGTCGCGTTCGGGCTCACCTGGAAGCCGGCGCTGATCATCGGCCTGGGACTGGCCCTCTCCTCCACCGCGATCGCGCTGCAGGTGCTGGCCGAGCGCAAGGAGCTCAACAGCGAGCACGGGCGCCTGGGCTTCTCGATCCTGCTGTTCCAGGACGTCGCGGCGATCCCGATCCTGGCACTGATTCCGGTGCTGGCCGCCAAGAAGATCGCCGCCGACGCCGGCCTGGCCGCCGACCTGCTCGACATCGGCCGCATCGTGCTGGTCATTGCGGCCGTGGTCGTCGGCGGGCGCTACCTGCTGCGGCCGCTGTTCCGCGCCACCGCAGCCACGCAGATCCCCGAGGTCTTCACCGCCAGCGCGCTGCTGGTGGTCATGGGCACGGCCTGGATCATGGAAGCAGCCGGCATGTCGATGTCGCTGGGCGCCTTCCTTGCCGGCGTGCTGCTGGCCGACTCGGAGTACCGCCACGAGATCGAAGCGCAGATCGACCCGTTCAAGGGCCTGCTGCTCGGCCTCTTCTTCATCAGCGTGGGCATGTCGGCCGACGTCCAGGTCGTCACCGGCCAGCCGGGCACGGTCCTGGCGCTGCTGGCGATCCTGATCGCGGTCAAGGCGGCGTTGCTGTTCGGCCTCGCGCGCGGTCCGGCCCGGCTGGGCAACACCCAGGCCGCCGCGCTGGCCGCCGTGCTGTGCCAGGGCGGCGAGTTCGCCTTCGTCGTGTTCACGCTGGAGGCTGCCAACGGCATGATCAGCGCCGCCCAGCGCGACCTGCTGGTCGTCGTCGTCACGCTGTCGATGGCGCTGACGCCGCTGCTGGTGTCGGCGCGCGCGCGCTGGATCGACGGCCACGAGCCGCAGCGCGAACCGGCGTTCGACCCGATCGAGGTGCCGTCGCCGCGCGTGGTCATCGCCGGCTTCGGCCGCGTCGGGCAGATCGTGGCCCGCGTACTGCGCGCCAACCACATCCCGTACACCGCGATCGAGCATTCGATCGAGCAGGTCGAGTTCTCGCGCCGCTTCGGCTCGCCGATCTTCTACGGCGACCCCACCCGCAGCGACCTGCTGCGCGCGGTTCGGGTCGACAAGGCCGAGGTCTTCGTCGTCGCCACCGACGACCCCGAGGCCAACATCCGCACCGCCCGGATGGTCAAGCGCCTGTTTCCGCACGTGCGCGTGTTCGCCCGCGCGCGCAACCGCCAGCACGTGTTCCGGCTGATGGACCTGGGCGTCGACGTGGTGCGCGAGACCTTCCATTCCAGCCTGGTGCTGTCGCGCGACGTGCTCGCCTCGCTCGGCATGCCCGCCGAGCAGGCCGAGCGGCGCGTCGGGCTGTTCCGCGAGCACGACGAGGCCCTGCTGCGCGCGCAGCACCTGGTCTACGACGACGACGCGGCGGTCCTGCAGACCGCCAACGAGGCCCGCGAGGACCTCGAACGGCTCTTCGAAGCCGACAGCAGCAAGGAGACTTCATGAAGGAGAACCGCGGGTTCGCCGTCGGCGAACAGGCGCTCACCAGCTTCGACCGGCAGTTCACGATGCGCTGCCGCGTGCAGCGGCCGGACCGCTATCGCCTGCTCGACGCGCTGCCGGCCGGCGCGCCGCGCATCGCGCGCGGCTCGGGCGTCTCGTACGTCGCCGCCAGCTTCGGTGTCGACGCCGTCAGCCAGGAGATGGCCGCCTTCGACCGGCTGCTGGCCTTCGACGGCCAGCACGGCCTGCTGCGCGTGGAGGCCGGTGCGCGGATCGGCGACGTCGAGCGCTTCGCGCTGGGCCACGGCTGGTACCTGCCGGTCGCGCCCGGCCATCCGGCAGCGACGATCGGCGGCTGCATCGCCGCCGACGTGCACGGCAAGAACCCCGCGCGCGACGGCACGTTCCGCGCGCACGTCGCCGCGCTCGAACTGTGGCGCGACGGCGCCAGCGTCACGGTCGCGCCCGATCACGGCGGCGATCTCTTCGCCGACACCTGTGCCGGCTTCGGCCTGACCGGCACGATCGTCTCGGCCACCCTGCGCCTCGCGCGCGCGCCGGCCGCGCTCGCGGTGCGGCGCATCCCGGTCGCCGGCCTCGCCGAGGCCGCGCAGGTGCTGCGCGACGCCGTCAACGTGCCGCTGCTCTACGGCTGGCACGACGGCCGGCCCGGCCGGTTCGGCCGTGGCGTGATCCGCATCGGACTGGACACCGCCGATGCCGCCGCCGCTCCGGCCGGCCGCACGCCGGACCTGCCGGCGGTGATCGCGCCCTCGCGCATCCCGACCTGGAACCGGCTCGGCATCGCCGTCGCCAACGGCATGATCCAGCGGCGCTGGTGCCGCCCCGGCCAGACCGCGGTGGCCCTGGCCGATACGCTGTTCCCGCTCAATGCCGCCCGTCCCTATTTCGCCGGCTTCGGCGCCGCCGGTTTCGTCGAGGCCCAGTGGCTGGTGCCGCACACGCGCTTCGCCGCGTTCGCCGAGGGACTGGAGAACGCCGTCGCCCGCGGCCGTCCGCGCATCAGCCTGATCTCCAGCAAGCTGTTCGCCGGCGAGCCCGACGGCCTCGCCTTCGACGGCAACGGCATCTCGCTCGCCCTGCACCTGCCCTCGCCGGCCGAGCCGTCGCAACGCGCCTTCCTCGACGCGCTGACCGAGCTGGCCCTCGCCCACGGCGGCCGGCCCAACCTGATCAAGGATTCCACGCTCGACGCCGCCACCGTGCGCCGCGCGATCCCCGGCTTCGACGCGATCCGCGACCGGCTGCGCCAATGGGATCCCGACGGCCACCTGCGGTCCGAACTGACACGGAGGCTGGGCCTGTGACCGCATCCGCCACCGTGCCCGCCACCGCGTCGCCAGCCGACACCACCGCCACGACCGCCGTCGTCGTCGGCGCCTCCAGCGGCCTGGGCCGTGCGCTCGCGGCCGAGCTGGCACGCCGCGGCCATGCCCTGCTGCTGGTCGCGTCCGACCGCCGCGACGTCGATGCGCTCGCTGCCGACCTGCACCTGCGCCACGGCATCGCGGCCCGCGGCCTGGCACTCGATCTCGCACGCAGCGCCGACCCGGGTGCCGCGATCATCGCCGCGCTCGACGCGCTGCCTCCGGTCGCCGCCGTGCTGGTCCCCGCCGGCTGGTCGCGGCACGACGACGACGGCACGCTCGACACCGCCGCCATCGGCCCGCTGCTCGCGATCAACCTGCATGCGCCGCTGGCGATCGCTCACGCGCTGCTGCCGCGGCTGCAGGAACGCCGCGGCGCGCTGGTGCTGTTCGGCAGTGTCGCCGCCGAACGCGGCCGCGGCCGCAACATCGTCTATGCCGCCGCCAAGCGCGGCCTGGTGTCGTTCGCCGAAAGCCTGCGCCACCGCCACGCCGACGGCACGCTGCGCGTGCAGCTCTATCAGCTCGGCTTCCTGCGCAGCAACCTGACCCACGGCCTGCGCCTGCCGCTGCCGCTGGCCGAACCGGCCGAGATCGCGCGCGACGTCGTGCAGGGCCTCGGCAGCCGCTCGGGCACCTACTACCGGCCGCGCTGGTGGTGGCTGGTCGCCCTGGTCGTGCGCAGCCTGCCGTGGTTCGTGTTCCGGCGCATGAAGGACTGACGGCGCCAGCGGGGCCGTGCCGGCGGCATCCGGCCGGCCCCGCTGCGTCAGCTCGCGTCCGTCAGCCGAACAGCTTGTTGGTCACCTCGGCCACGTGACGGCCCTGGAAGCGCGCGCCGTCCAGCTCGATCGCGCTCGGCTGGCGCGCGCCGTCGCCGCCGGTGATCGTGGTCGCGCCGTACGGCGAGCCGCCGGTGATCTCGGCCAGCGTCATCTGCGGCTGGTAGCTGTACGGCAGGCCGACCGTGACCAGCCCGAAGTGCAGCAGGTTGGTCAGGATCGAGAACAGCGTCGTCTCCTGCCCGCCGTGCTGGGTCGCCGTCGAGGTGAAGGCGGCACCGACCTTGCCGTTGAGGACGCCGCGCGCCCACAGGCCGCCGGCCTGGTCGAGGAAGTTGGCCATCTGCGAGGCCATCCGGCCGAAGCGCGTACCGGTGCCGACGATGATCGCATCGTAGTGTTCCAGGTCCGCGATCGTCGCGATCGGCGCTTTCTGATCGAGCTTGTAGTGCGACGCACGCGCCACGTCCTTGGGCACCAGCTCCGGCACGCGCTTGATGTCGACCGTGGCGCCGGCCGAACGCGCGCCCTCGGCGACCGCCTCGGCCATCTGTTCGATATGGCCATAGGCCGAGTAGTACAGGACCAGAACCTTGCTCATGGGTTTCTCCGGGCAGTGGACGGGGGAAGGTCATGGAATGACCGCCGCGGCGCCGGTTGCGCCGCGATACGGACGGCAGCGTAGGCGGTGCGACGCCGGCCACCTAGGCGGCCGTGCGCACAAGACTTTTCACGCGCTGCGAACACTGCCGGGGCACGGCGCCAGCGCCACGCCCTACAATCGGCGCCTCTCCCCCCGCTGGACCCGCGCGATGGACGACCTTCCGCATCGGCTGTCGATGACGATCCTGATGACGCCGGACATGGCCAACTTCACCGGCAACGTCCACGGCGGAACCATCCTGAAGTACCTCGACCAGGTCGCCTACGCCTGCGCCAGCCGCTACGCCGGGCGCTACGTGGTCACGCTCTCGGTCGACCAGGTGATCTTCCGCCAGCCGATCCACGTCGGCGAGCTGGTTACGTTCTACGCCGCCGTCAATTTCACCGGTCGCACCTCGATGGAAGTGGGCATCAAGGTGGTCGCCGAGGACATCCGCAAGCAGCTCGTACGGCACGCCAATAGCTGTTACTTCACGATGGTCGCCGTCGACGACGGCGGCACGCCGGTGGACGTGCCGCCGCTGGTTCCGCGCGATGCGGAAGAGCGCCAGCGCTTCGAGGCCGCGCAGCTGCGCCGCGCGCTGCGGCAGGAAATGGAAAGCCGCAGCCAGGCGATCCGGGTGCGTCAGCAGGCCGAAGGCACCACGCCAGCATGAGGCGCGTCGAAGCGACGCTCGTCCTCAACGAGGTACTAACGCAGGCACGAACACGCGATAGCTGGTCCGGCCTCCAGAGACGGGCACCTCGAATAACCCGTTCACGGCAGTGCGAACTCGCCGAAACGACGATTCGTAAGGCGCCACAGAGCGCGACTGCGTGAATCACCGCCGCTCATCCGCCGCAATGCGGCGGTGGCCCTGCCTCACGCAGGTACGATCCTGCGTTGTCTCAACCGCGCCAGATGCATCACGTTGTGCGTGATTACTTTCAACGCGATCATCATCCGCGCTCGCGCCAACCCGATCGTGCGGATGCATTTGCCACCCATCTGCGCCAAGCGTGCAAACGGGTGCTCGCCGAACGCCCTCTGACGCGCAATACGTCGGTTGCGACGCTGCTGGGCTTGACTCAGCGGTCGATCCGCCTGGCCCTTGCGCTGGATCCGATCTCGATAGCCCGCCTCGCCAAGCGCCTGTTCGCGCGCCGCCTTCGCGTAACCGCGATCAGCGTAGACCGCCCGACTCGTGTTGGTCGCATCCAGAATCGACTCGAACACCGTCGTGTCGTTGGCCGAGGCGGTCGTCACCTCGATGCGGCGAATGAAGCCCCAGCGCCGATCCGTGTTCGCGTGCAGTTTGTAGCCGTAGTAGCTTTTGCCGTGCTTGATCGTCCAACGCGCATCGACATCCTTCTGCTCGCGCTTGGCCTCGTTCCAGCCCGCTGGCACCTCGCCGCGGCCGATCGCCTCGTTCTCGTCGCGCCGGTTACGCTGGATCGGCACCGTCACGATGCTCGCGTCGATGATCTGGCCGCCGCGGGCAATGAACCCTGCCTGCGCCAATTGCCCACCTACCGCTTCGCTGATGTCGCCGATCAGATCTTGCTTCTTGAGCCGCTCGCGCCACACCCACAACGTCTTGGCGTCCGGCACACGGCCGCTTTGCTCAAGACCGGCAAAACGCTGGAAGCTGGCCCGATCCAGCAACTGATACTCCATGGCATCGTCGGACAAGTTGTACAAGTTCTGCACGACCAGCAACCGGATCATCAGCTCCGTCGGATACGGCGGACGTCCGCCGCGACCGGCATCGCCGATCACCAACTTCGCGTCGACCGCCTTGGCTAGAGCGGCGAAGTCGATGTGCCGATCCAATACCTGCAGCGGATCTCCCAGCCGCTCGCGCTTAGCCGAGCGTTCTTCCCCGGCAAACAGGCTGATCATCGACTTGCACCTCGTCCTCGGCTTCGCCTACGAACCTACGACAATGTGGGAGGTTTTTCGAGGTGCCCACTTCTTCCTCAAAATCCGCTCGGCATTCCCCGGTATTTAGCGAAGAGCCTTATTTGACGGAGTCATATTCGTGAATCAGCATATTTCGCCATTCCGTCGATAAGGCTTCAGGAGAGAATCCATACGATATCGGCTTGCTAACAGCGTCCCTGATCCGCACCGCCTTGAGCCCCGACAGAGGCAAGCTATAGCGGTCGAATGCAAACTGCGATCGGATGGCAATAACGGCGATCTCACTGCCTCGCTCGCAGTAGACAGCCCATTGACATAGGTTTGAAGCACAACCAAAACGATCGATACTGTGTATCCACCCTTGCCCTGGCCGCTCTCCTTTTATAAAATCTTTATAGGAATTCGGTGCCGTGCTGCGATCGATAAAGAACCTCCGGTGGCTGCTTGCTGTCTCGGCCGACGCATCTAGGTTAACCAGACAAGCGCACGAAGAGCCTTCGATATGAAGGAGCATTTTCACTTGATTTACGAATGCGCTTTCAAATATTCGGTCGGAGTCAAAGAAGAAGTAGTAGCCCCACGGGCCAACGAATACATTTCTCGGAAAGCGGACCGCTGGCGCTAAACACTCATCAACGCCCAGAAGCGCGCTTCCGCACTTGCGACTAATTTCGCTCTCTTCCATCAGTCAGCTCATATCTGTGTCTAGGGTTCGGAAAGACGTATCTTGCTCAGAATTTCGCCGGCCGCATTGGTCACTTGAGCGCTTGCTGCTCCAGTGCTCGTCCCCGTATAGATTGTGTAAGTCTTCGCTCCATTGCTGAGAATGGTTACTGGGCCGTTTGAGCCCACTGTTTCTCCGATGACGTTATATCCATTAGAGATAAGGTTGGCTTGGAAGTCTTCCGGCGTCAATTTCGCTGCAATATTTGCGTATCGAGATCCTGCCTTAGTAACGTCTGCGACTTCCGTTGCCGTGCCCATTGTGGCTTTCAGCGCTTTAAGCGCCTTCAACGGTTTCAGTACCGGGATTGAGGTTGCAGCCTCGAAAATTCCTTCTCCAACAGAGCAGCCATTGTTGTAGCAACCCAGCCCCGGCACCACTTCTTCGGCAACCGCCTTCCCGCCTGCCTTAAACGCTTCAGCAGTTGCTTTGGTGCCGGCACTACTCGCGGTTTGTTCAGTCGTTCTTCCCTGGGCGGGGACGTACACCGTCCGCCAATTCAAGCTCTTGTGCTCAACCTGCCGTCCATCCGGATCAACATATTTGTACGGATTATTGTTGGCATACCAGTACCGATTGAAGCTGCCCGGACTCGCGGCCACTGGATCGACCGCCAGGAACCGCCCGGCATAGGGGTCATAGTAGCGCTGCTGCATGTAGGTCAGCCGCGTGGTCCGGTCCTGGTAGTGACCCGTGAACTGCAACCCACCCCAGAACGCGCCACCCGCCGGCGCACCGTACGGCTCCCAGATCGGATTGCTGTTCACCAGCGTCGCCGGCACCGGGGTGGTCTCCGACAACGGGCTGCCCAAGTGGTCGGTGTGCACGTAGGCCAAGCTCGTCATGTGCTTGCGCGCAATCCACTGGTTGCCGAGGTAGAGGTTGTACTGCCGCGTCTTGATCTCGTTGCCTGGCGTCTCCCACAGCAGCAGCTGCCCGGGCTGGCTGTAGAAGTGCATCTGCGTGCTGAAGCCGGTCGTCGTGCGCGTGCGTCGACCGAGCCCGTCGTAGGTGAAGGTTTCCGTGTCAGCACCGACTGTTGCTGACCGCACCCGGCTGGCCTCATCCACGACGATCGAGGTCGCGTTCGGCACGAAGCCGGTTGCACTGGTGCGCGAGGTGGCGTTGCCGCGAGCGTCGTAGGTGTAGCCAATGACGGCGGTTGAAGACGCGGCCGGATCGACGATTCGTGTCAGGCGGCCGTCGGCCGCGTATTCGTGCCGGTGGTTGCGGCCGACGGGCGTCTCGCGGGTCGTACGCAGGTTGTCCAGCAGGTCGTAGCCGTAGGTGAACGTGCGCCCGTTGTAGGCGTAGGTGGTCGTCTCCACCCGGTCGCGCGCGTCGTAGGTCATGCTGCGCGTGCGCGGCTGCAGCACCGGGGTGCGCGTGTCGGTCAGATTCGTCAGGTTGCCGTTCTTGTCCCAGACATAGCTGTCCTTCACGAAGATTCCGTGGCTGACCTGTTGCGGCAGCCCTCGCGCGTTGGGCGTCATGCTGTACGCCACCCCGTTGCCGTAGGTGAAGCCGGCGATCTCTCCCGTCGGGTGGTAGGTCACGTTGTTCGCATAGGCGAGTTCGGTACCGCCAGGACCGCCGACGGGATCAACCACCTTCGTCGGCTGACCCAGCCCGTTCGGCACGTAGTTCAGCTTCATGCCATCCGGATAGGTCAGGCTTGCCGCATAGCCATTGACGTGCCAGCCGTGCGTGATCATCCAGCTGCCGGCCGCCAGGCCCGTAAGCGTCAACTGCTCGGTGTTCGGCAGCCGCCGCCGGTTATAGGTATACGCCCGTGTCGAACCGTCCGAACTCACCGTCTCCAGCAGGCCATCGGGCGTGTAGGTGCGGAAGATGTTCGGTGTCGACGCGCCGCTATAGAGCGTGTTCTGCAGCCGGTTGCGGTCGTCGTAGGTCAGGTTCGCGACGCCCGGCAGGGTGCTGGGGCTTGTATTGTCGCAGGCGCCCCCGGTCAGGGTCTGGCCGGTGGCCCGCCACTGGACATTGTCCGCAAGATCGTAAGCCATGATCGTTGCGCCGGACTCCGGCTCCACCGTCTTGCACAGCCGCTGGGCTGTGTCATAGACATAGCTGGTCGTGCGGTTCAGGGTGACCGAGCCGCCACCACTGCCAACGGGATAGGCATAGGTGCCAGTGCGGACCATCGAGATCGGTGCACCCAGCACGTTGCGGTTGATCGTCGTCGTGCCAAAGGCATCATCGATCTGGTAGGGGGCATCCTCGCTCGGCGTGTCGAATACCTGGTACCGGGTCGTCGTTACGAAATCGCGCGGGTTGGTGACCTCTTTCTCGAAGCCGGACAGGTACCTGATCTTGGTCACCAGGGTCAGCAGACCCAGCTCGCTGTCCGACCGGATGAACAGCGGCCGCCCCAGCGCGTCGTACTCGGTCAACGTCCCCTCCGCGCTGATGCCCGTGCTCGGATACGAAACAAACGTCTCGCGCCCGGCATGGTCGAAGTCACGCGTCACGTAGCGTCTGGTCAAGGCATTGCTGGTGTCTTCTTCCAGCGTCGTCACCGGCCGCCAGAACGCGTCCAGATCGACCGTCTTGCGACCGGTGCCGGTCGTGACCGTCTGCCGCCAGTGCGTGCCGCTCACGCCCAGGCTGCTGTCGGTGGTCGGCACGAAGGCGACCGTGGTCGGCGTCCAGGCCACCGTGTCGCCGGCTGGATAGCTGATGCCCGACAGACGCCCGTCGTTGGTGTAGCTGTAGCTGGTCGTGTAGCCGGCCTCATTCCTGACGGAGGTGATCTGCCCGAAGGCGTTGAGGGTGGCTTCCTGATAGGTTCCGTCGGCGTAGGTGATCGTGCGCGGCACGCCGCGGTAATAGTTCGTCAGCGTCGTCTGCTGGCTGGCGCCGTCCTGCACCCAGTGCAGCATGCCGTCCGCGTGCCAGCCCAGCGTGCGCTGCGGCGTGCCGAAGCGCGTCTCGGTATTCCGGTCCAGCGTCGCGGCATGGTAGGTGTACGACTCGGCAGCCGCCCCGAACCCGCTGATCGTCTTCGTGCCGATGCGGCCCAGGATCCACACGTTGGCCGCGCCACCGGCCGTGCTCGTCTTGTCAACGTAGGTGATCGTTTCCGTCCGCGTGTAGCCCAGGCCGCTTGCGCGGGTCACCTGCAGCGGCCGCGCGAAGCGGTCGAACTGGCCCACCGGCGTGGACGCCGTGAACGTCACCCCCTGGCGCGTCTCCGAGCGCGACGTCACCGGCCGGATCAACTGCTGGATGTCCTCGTTGGTGCCGCTGGGAAAGCCGTAGCGGTTCGGAAACGGGCTGGCCGTCCCGGTGTAGTAAACCGTGTCCGTGCTGGCGAGCAAGGTACCGGTGGTGCCGGCCGCATGGGTCTCGGTCCCCAGCAACCGGCCGAAGTTCTCCTTGTACTTGATCCCGAAGCGGTACCGCTTCTTCGTCGCGTCCGGCTCGGTCACCTGCACCCAGCGCTCGGCCGGCTGGGCACTGCAGGGCGCCGTGGTGCTGTTGCACATGCCCGGCCAGCCCACGGTCGGGGTGCCCGCGTCATAGAAATACTGCCAGGTCAGCGGCAATAACCCGGCGCCGCTGAGCGTCTTGGTCTGCAGCGCAAAGTTGTCCGCGAAGTACGGAATCAGCAGCTTGAACCTGGGAACGGGCCCGCCGGGGTTGAGGCAGCCCAAGCCCACATCGACCCCCGTCCGCGCCAGCCGGTGGTAGTCGAATACAAAGTCCCCATGGGCACCGCCCGGATGGTCGATCTTCACCTCGTAGTAACCGGTGTCATTCGGCGGACCCGTGCAATTGGTGGTGCTGCCGTCCCAGATCTGAGGCTGGATCACCCGGTCGCCGACGTACTCGTAACTCCAGCGCGGCCGCAGGCCGGTGGGAATGTCCACGTCGGTCGGCAGGTAGACGTACCGCAAGCCGGACGTGTACTCGTAGGTCCACGTGCGGCCGTGCGCCGTGGCGCTGGTGACGCGGTTGTCGGTGTAGGTCAGCGCGATCTGGCGATCGGGGATCGTCGTTTCTCCGACCGGATAGGAGCGGATCAAGGTCGGATAGCCGCTGCCGTTGTAGCTGTATTCCACCCGGTTGCCGTAGCGGTCCTCCACCTTCGAGGCCAGCAGGTAGCGCCGCTGGCGGGTCTGGTTGGTGAACCCGTACGTCGTGATCCACGGGATCCGGAGCGTGGTTATGGTCCGACTGACCAGGGTGTCGAAGGTGTACTTCGTGCCCTCCGGCGTGATCATGTGGAACGTCTCGCCGCTGGTCCCGACACTGCAATGGAAGACGCTGTGGTCGCTGGTGGTCCAGCGGTAGGTCGTCCCGTCGGTCGGATGGAGCGTCGAACCGCTGCCCGGCAGGTAGTACAGCTCGCTGTCGATGCCGCCGGGCACGTGCACCGACACGCCCGACCAGAAGTCCTCCAGCCGGATATCCCCCGTGACGACCGGCTTGAAGGGGGTACTGCAGCGGCCCGACCAGCCGTCGGACGCCGGCAGCGTGGCCACGATGTAGGGCACATCGACATCCCAGTTGCCGAAGCCGCCGAAGATCTGTTCGCCCACGCCCAGGCGCGTGATGCTCAAGCGCCGCCGCAGTTGCACCGGCAGGCCGTTGCCGGGCACGTCGATGTCCACGTTGGTGAAGCTGGTCTGGCCGTCGTGCAGGTTGACGCTGTCGCCCAACAACTCCGAGGTCAGCGGCGAGACTTCCTGCGCGCTGCGCAGGCGGTCGGCGTACTCCTGGAACGGAGACGCGTACGCGCCGCCACGCACGCAGGTCTCCTCGTCGTCATCGTCGCCGGTGCATTCCCGTTCGGAGACCGCCGCTGACGGCGCGTCCGCGCCGGGCGGCCCGACCGGCGGCGCCGCCACGCCCAAGACCGGCACGGCCAGTGCCAGCAGACCCCAAACCGCAACGATCAGTCCCCCGGAGGGACGAAGTCCACGCAACACTCGGTCCGGCACGGACATGCAACACTCCTTTGCAGGCCGGACCGATTCCTCTCGGCGATGAGGCACGGCGCGTTGCGCGCCGGCCCGAACGTCTCAACGGAGAGCCGATCCGATGCCTTGACGATGACGCCGGGGTGACCCCCTGCGGGCTTCCCTGCAGCGTGGACCGACCTTAACCGATACGCGTCGGTCCTGGGAAGCGGACTCTTGTGACGAAAATGCACAAGGCGCTTTGGCGTCCTTCTTCCCCGCGCAAGCTCGTCACCCATCATGCCAGCGGCCTGTCTCCCGAGACGCGACAGCGGCATTCTTTCCAATAGCGGCGCCGCACCAATGCGCTTTGGGAAACGACCGCCGTCAGTCCTTGCGTAGCGACGTCATCGGATCGAGGCTGGAGGCACGTCGCGCCGGCAGGTAGCTCGCCATGAGGCCCACCAGCACCATCGCCAGCGGCATCGTCGTGAAGGTGGCGGCGTCCACCGGTTGTACGTCGTACAGCAGGCTGCCGAGCGCGCGCGTGAACGCGAGCGCCGCGAGCAGGCCGATGCCGACGCCGACACCGACCACGCGCGCGCCTTGCAGCACCACCAGGGTGCGCACCTGCGAGGCCCGCGCGCCCAGGGCCATGCGTACGCCGATCTCGCGCGTGCGCTCGGCCACGATGTAGGACAGCACGCCGTAGAGGCCCACCGCACCCAGCACCAGCGCCAGTATCGAGGTGATCCCCAGCGTCAGCAGCGTGAAGGTCAACTGCACCATCGAGCCCTCGACCAGGCCGGCCATCGTGTACACGCGGTACATCGGCGCTTCCGGCGCCACCTCGCGCACCAGTGCGCGCACGTCCGGCGCGATCGTGTCGGCGCGGCTGGTGCGCACCACGTAGCCGGGCGAGGAAACCGGCCGGCCGCCCTTCTCGGTGGTGTCCACCAGCGGGAAGTAGACCACCGGCTCGGGCTTGGCGCGGAAACCCTGCTGCAGCACGTCCTCGACCACGCCGACCACGGTCTCCCAGCCGGTCTGGTTCTGGCGCTGGAAGCGCTTGCCGACCGGGTCCTCGCCCGGCCACAGCAACTGGGCCGCGGACCGGCTGACGACGACGTTGCCGAGCGTACTGCCGTGGTCGGCATCGGTGAACGCGCGCCCGCCGAGCACGGCGATGCCCATGGTCTTGAAGTAGTCGCCGGCGCTGTAGGTGTAGCTGATCAGTGCGCGGTCGTCCGGATTGGCGCCCGCGGCCTCGGTGCGCACGCGCATGGTGGCAGTGCCCTCGTCGAGCGGGACGTTCTCCACCAACCCGGCGGACTGCACGCCGGGCAGCGCCGCCAGGCGCTCCAGGAACGCCAGGTGGAAGCGCGCATAGGAAGGGGCGTCCTTCAGTTCCGCCCGGTCCGGCGCGAACTGGAACGTGAAGATGTCCTGGGTGTCGTAGCCCGGATCGACCTGCTGCAGCGCATAGGCGCTGCGCAGCAGCAGGCCCGAGCCGATCAACAGCACCAGGGCCAGCGCGGTCTGGCCCATCACCAGGCCGTTGCGCACCCAGTGGTGCCGGCGGGTCATGCCGCGACCGCCCTCGCGCAGGCGCGTCAGGTCCGGCCTGGCCGCGCGCAGGGCCGGCAGGCCGCCACAGACCAGGGCGACCACCCCGGCCAGCGCGGCCGTGAAAAGCAGGGTACCCAGATCCATGCCCACCAGGTCCAGCCGCGGGATGCCCGGCGGTGCGGCGTGCAGGAACAGCGGCAGCGCGCCGGCCGCCAGCACCAGGGCGACACCGCCGGCCAGTGCGGCCACGATGATCGCCTCGGCCAGCTGCAGGCGTACCAGCTGGCCGCGTGCCGCACCCAGCGCGCTGCGCACGGCCAGCTCGCGATGGCGACCTTCGGTACGCACCAGGAACAGGTTGGCCACGTTGGCGCAGGCGATCAGCAACACGATCGCGGCCGCACCCAGCAACACCCACAGCGGCCGCGCGATCGAGCCGAGCAGTTCGTCGGCCAGCGGGCGCACCACCGCCCGGTGCAGCGCGACCGTGCGCGCATAGCCGGGCGCCGCATCGCCGAAGCGCTCCGGTGCGCGGCGCGCCAGCGCGGTCAGCTCGTCGGCCAGCGCCTCGGGTGTGACGCCGGGCTTCACGCGACCGATCAGCGGATAGTCGAAGTCGCCCACTTCCTTGATGTCCGCCGGCTTGATCGTGCTCGATACCCACAACCGCGTATCGCTGCTCGGGTAGCGGAACTCCGGCCCCATCACGCCGATGACGGTGCGCTCGGCGCCCGAGGCCCAGACCGCGCGGCCGATCACGCCCGGGTCGCGCCCGAACCAGTCCGCCCACAGCGCATCGCTGATGACCACGGTGCGGCTCTCGTCCGCATCCACCGGGAGGCGGCCGAGCACCGGCGTGGCGCCCAGCGTGGAGAACAGCGAATTGGTCGGCCAGGACATGCGCACGCGTTCGGCGCGATCGCCCACGCGCAGCGTCGAGGTGAACGAGTTGGAGGTCGACACATCCTCCAGCAGCTTGGATTGCTCGTGGTACTGGATGAAGAATTCCGGCGCAGCGTCGAACTCCGCCGGCAGCTGCGACCCCGGTGCCGAGGAGGCGATGTAGACCAGCCGATCCGGCTGCGCGTACGGCAGGCGATCGAGCAGGACCGTCTTGACCACGCTGAACATGCCGACCGTGGCGCCGATCGCCAGGCCCAGCATGCCCACGGCGATCGCGGTGAACCCCGGGGTGCGCTTCAAGGTGCGCATCGCCTGACGTAGATCGGTCAACCACTGGTTCATCGTCGCTCTCTCATCCGCGGTCGCGGGACGGGCCATGACGCGATGCGATCGGCGATCGCACCGTCCGCCCCACGCTCGGTGCGCGGGGCACCGGTGGGTGCAGCAAGCCGCATGCCAGCAATTCCATTCTGAAAAATCAGTGGCTTGCGACACGCAAAGGGCACCACCGTGTTCACCGCCGCAAACGACCTGTCCGCCGCCGAACAGCCGTCACCGGCTGCGGACACCGCTGCCGGCCCCTCCCGCGGCTATCCCGATTCGTCGCGATGCTTGCCCGATCCGACGGCCGCTCGGTGCGACGCCGCTACCGGGCCGACACCGCTGCTAGCATCGCCCGGGTCCGGAAACGCCGTCCTGCCGCCCCCTGCCCATGACCGGTCCCGCCGCCCCTCCCCTCGCCGACGCCAGTCTGCTGGCCGCCACGATTGCGCGATTCGCGCCGGTCGACGGACTTCGGGCGACGCCGATCGCGGGCCTCAAGCTTTTCCGCGGCTCCACGCCGACCGAGCCGACGCATTGCGTCTACGAGCCCAGCCTTGCGGTGATCGCCCAGGGCGCCAAGCGCGTCGAACTGGCCGACGAGGTCTACGAGTACCGTGCCGGCCAGGCCTTGCTGACCTCGCTCGACCTGCCGGTCATCTCGCGCATCAGCCAGGCCTCGCCGGAGCGGCCGTACCTGGGCCTCGCCCTGACTCTGGACAGCCGCACGATCATGCAGCTCGCGGTCGAGGCGGACCTGCCGCCGGTGCGCGAGGCCGCACCGCGGGGTTTGCTGGTCGGCGGCATCGACGATGCGCTGATGGATGCGCTGGCGCGCCTGGTCCGCCTGCTCGACCAGCCGGCCGCGATGGCGCTGCTGGCGCCGCTGGTGCAAAAGGAGATCACGCTGCGGCTGCTGATCGGCCCGGACGGCGCACGCCTGCGCCAGCTGGCCGCCGCCGGCTCGCGCGGGCACCAGGTGGCGCGCGCCGTCGCCTGGCTGAAGCAGAACTTCGCGCAGACGCTGCGCATCGACGACCTCGCCACGCGGCTGCATATGAGCCCGTCCAGCTTCCGGCTGCATTTCCGCTCGGTCACCGGCATGGCACCGCTGCAGTACCAGAAGCAGCTGCGCCTGCAGGAAGCGCGCTGGCTGATGCTGAACTCG
The DNA here is from genome assembly GCF_001632775.1 of Dokdonella koreensis DS-123. Lineage (NCBI taxonomy): Bacteria > Pseudomonadati > Pseudomonadota > Gammaproteobacteria > Lysobacterales > Rhodanobacteraceae > Dokdonella > Dokdonella koreensis. Next base: position 800,790 of record NZ_CP015249.1, on the reverse strand, counting down.
CACCTGGACGCCGCGAGCGCCGCCGCCCGCGTCGGCTACGAGAGCGCCTCGCAGTTCAGTCGCGAGTACAGCCGCGTGTTCGGCGCCCCGCCGGCGCGCGACATCGCGCAGTTGCGCAAGCGGGCCGTCGGTCCCGGCACGAGCACCGAAGCGGCCGCCCACGTCGCCTGAGCGGCGTGGGCGCCGGCCGCGGTGCGACACCACCGCACCCGCTTGCGCCTGTATCCCGGACACCTTCCGGGAGACCCGAGCGATGAAGCGCGCACACCCTTTCCAGCTCCGCGCCATGGCCATCCTGGCCGCCGTGACCACGCTTGCCGCAGGTGCCGCCCACGGCCAGACCGAAGTCTGGCGCCGCGCCGAGCGCATCGACCTGCGACCCGATGGCAGCCCGACCGCGCTGCGCTTCGCGCTCACCAGCGTCTCGATCAGCGACGACGGCCGCTGGGTCGTGTTCGCCTCGCTGGCAAGCGATCTCGTCACCGGCGACAGCAACGGCCGCGCCGACGTCTTCGTGCGCGATCGCCACGACCAGACCACCCGGCGCCTGAGCCTGCGGCCCGACGGCAGCCAGACCGGCGCCGCCAGCACGTTCCCGACCGCCAGCGGCGACGCGCGCTTCGTGAGCTTCGTCTCGATCGACGACCAACTGGTGCCCGGCGACGGCAATTTCGGCCGCGACGCCTTCCTGCTCGACCGCGACGCCGACGGCAACGGCGTCTTCGACGAGCCCGGCACCGCCCAGATCACGCGGGTCGGTGTCGACGGCACCGAAGCGCAGCTCGCGGCCGGCGTTCGCGACCTGGCCGGGGCGGTCAGCGCGCACGGCACGCACATCGCATTCGCCACCGCCCAGGCGATCGCCGGCGACGACACCAACGCCGCGTCCGACGTCTACGTACGCGATCGCCAGGCAGCAGCCACGGTGGCGATCAGCCGGTCCACCGACGGCGTCATCGGCGACGACGACAGCCCGGACGGGTTCGCGGCACCGATCCGCCTCAGCGACGACGGCGCACGCATCGCGTTCACCTCCGACGCCGGCAATCTCGTCGGCGGCGACGGCAACGCCGGCGTCGACCTGTTCGTACGCGACCGGGACAGCGACCGCAATGGCGTCTTCGACGAACCCGGCGGCACCACCACCGTGCGCGCCAGCGTCCGTTCCGACGGCAGTGCGCTGGGGCTCGGGCCGTTCGTGCAGTACGACTTCAGCCGCGACGGCCGCATGCTGGCGATGGCCGCACCCGACCCCGGCGGTCCCAACCCGTCCGGCCGGTCGATCTTCCTGCGCGACCTCGCCAGCGGCACGATCGCGCCGCTTGCTTTCGTGGCCGCCCAGTGGGTGAAGGGACCCGCCACGTGCTGTCGCAACGAGTCGCCCCTGCTGGCGCGCCACGCCGCGGTGGTGGCCTTCACGGCCAGCCAGGCGTATGTCCTGGACGGCACCACCACGACGCGCGGGGATGTCTTCGTCCAGACCCGGGACGGTGCGCTGACGCGAATCACCGACTACCCGGTGCCCACCTCGCTCTACGACGGGGATAGCTACGAGGCCGTTGCGCTCTCGCCCAACGGCGCTTACCTGCTGGTCCACCACATCAAGGCCGGCGGCAGCATGGGCCCGAACGAGGGCTACTACGTCTACCGGCGCGAGGCGATCTTCGCTGCCAGCTTCGAATGAACCGCGCCCGCCGGCGCACGGGCGGCCACGCCGACGATCGGCAGCCGGGGGTGGCGCACCACCGCGATCGCGGCGAAACCGGCCTCGCCGAGCCGGGCCCCGCAGGCATGGGCAATCGGTTCGAGCTGCGCCGCCGCAGGCGGCTCGAACACCAGCCATAGCCGGCCGCCCGGCACCAGCACGCGGGCCAGCACCGCCAGCTCCACCGTTGGCTGCTGCCAGAACACGTTGACATCGACGGCGAAGGCCCGGTCGAAGCACGCCGCGGGGACCGCCAGCTCCGCCAGGGCGACCTGCTGCAGCGTCACCCGGCCCGCCACCAGACCAGGCGCCACGCGCCGCCCCGCCGTCGCGACCGCCGCCGCCGAGCGATCGATGCCGGTGACGTGACCGCCGGCCAGCTGCGGCCACAACCGTTCGATCGCCCTGCCATTACCGCAACCGATCTCCAGCACGGTATCGTCGGCGCGCGCTTCCAGGCGCGCCAGCGCCCAGGCGATCCGATCCGGCAGCGCCGGGCTCATGCATCCGGTCCCGGCAGGCACGGCATCGGCCCGTCCTCGGCCAGCGCCTGGAAGCGGCCGGCCCGCACCGACGACAGCAACCCGCGCCGAGACAGGAACACGGCGTGAACGAGGCCGTCTTGCATGAGCCACCATCGACCGCCGGAATGTCGAGCATTCTCGCGTATCCACCACCGCGTTGCCGGGAGCGGTGCGTGAACCCCGCGCATCAGCGTATCGATCGATGTCGCGTAAGCCGCGGGCGCGAACCTGATCCTTCCGTATGCGAGCGGCCACATGCCGATACCGCCGGACGGCATGCCTCGGCACGCAGGTTCGCCCCGACTCGTGCGCGCTTCACGCCTTGGCGCCGGATGCGGGCCTCGCCTTGCGTTGCCGCTTCGGCTTGGCGTTCTCCACATCCGGCTCCGGCACCGGCAGGCCGCGCGCGTCGAGCTTCGGCTTGGGCTTGTACTTGCGCTTGAAAGCCGGCGCCAGGAACAGCTCGTCGTACAACGCCTTGAGCCGCTGATGCGCCCGGTAGGCGTAGCCGGCCATCTCGATGCAGGCCAGGTGATGTTCCTCGGCCACGTCCATCCAGTCTTCCAGCATCCGCTTGCCGTCCGGGTACTGCACCGCGGCCAGCAGGTCGTCTTCCGGCTCCACCAGGGCGGCCATCGCCCAGCGGCGGCGCCTGGACTGCTCGCTGCGCGCGTCGACCAGATCCTTTTCCCAGGTTTCCAGCTCCGCCACGGTCATCGCCGGCGCGTGGCAGAAGAACGGCGAGTAGCCCTTCAGCGGCAGCACCTCGCCGCTCTCGATGCCGGACTTCAGGTCCTTGCGCGGCGGCGCTTCGCGAAAGATCCAGCGCGGCCAGTTGCCCAGCCACATCGGCTTCTGGTTGGCGACGACCTTGTCGGAGAACCGCACGATCCCGCCGATGGCGGGGGCAACACGCGCCTGTTTCATGGCAATCACCTCTCTCCTTGGTTGCATGAAACATCCGCCCGGCACGCGGCACTGCGCGATCCGGCGGATGTCTTCGTGTCCCGGTGGCGCCGGGATGCCGGGCGGCGCGGAACCGTGGGTTCCGAGCCAAGGGGAGCAGTCTGCCGACCCGGCGTATCACCCGCTGAGATGATCCGGTCGAGAGGCGCGTGATTGCCGCCTGGATCCGGATCCCGAATCAGGCTGTTTGCTGTTCCGCAGGGGCCGAAGGCCGTGCCGGAAGCGCGCCCGGGCGACCCGGGCCGATCCGATCACGGCATTCCGTTGCAGCTACTTCAACCAACCTCTCGCAATCGCCTTCCGGCTCAACACGATCAAGCCGATCGCGATCACCAGCACCAGCCCCTGCAGCACCACCGCCACCGGTCCGGCCAGCGTGGCGGCGTCCGCCAGGACGAACAGGCCGTAGTCCTGAACCACGATGCCGATGAGCGACAGGACGAACACGGGCAGCGCCCATTTCTTGCGCAGCAGCAGTGCGATGCAGCCCAGTACGCCACCGAAGACGGCGATGGCGGTGGCGATGACGGCCCAGGTCGGGCGGGCGGCATAGAGCGCCTGGTGCGCTTCGGGCAGTTGCGCGATGTCGGCGGGCGTGAGGCGAAGATCGGAAATGAAGGCCGCGCAACCGAGCAGGTTCCACAGCAGCGCAACGATGGCAACGACGGTGAACCAACGGGGTGGAGCGTTCATGTGTTCCTCCGGGTGCTCGGGGTGGGGATGAAGCAGCGATGACGATGCGGCGCGTCGACGAGACGCGGCGATCGCGTCCGCGCAAAGACAGGCGCGCCACCGAAGGCGGGAATGACGGCCGGCGGCGCCGTATCCGCGAGGCGGGACCGGTGCGGATGATAGGACCTGCGGCATGCGAGCGGGGACCAGGGTGAACCGGGCGTGGCACGTCGGGGTGACACGCTCGTGCAGCGCACGTCTCGTGTGCCCTCCGTGATGCCCGGAGGCGATTGGCGATGCGCTGCATCGGCATGCACCTCATGAACACGATGGAACACGGGACCGCTCCGCTGCGTCGCGCGCGCCGGCTGCCGCGCCGGCCTGCGCGGCAGCGGAACCGCATTTCCCCGTGCGCCTTGCACATGCCTTTGTCTCCCACGCCTCTAGGACATGAGCGGCACGAGCATCCACACGCCTTGAGCGGTGGCTGCCCGCCTGCAGGCACAGCGCCGGTGCGCCTGCCCCCTGGATCGACTGCGCGGTCACTCTAGGCCAGCGGATGGTGCCCCACAAGTGACGGCCGACCGAGCGTATCGGCCACGACGCGCGCCGCGCGCCGGAACGTACGGCCCTGGAACCGTGCCACCGTCGTCGGGGTGAGATGCGCTGCACGGCCGCGTCGTCCGGCAGGGCGCCCGTCGCGATGCCCAGCCAGCCCCGCCGCGGCGTGCGCCGGCGGTGTGATATTGATGACCGCACTGCCCATCACCACGGCCGGACCATGCTGCATCACCTCTCGCTCGGCGTCACCGACATCGCCCGCTCGGTCGCGTTCTACGACGCCGTACTGTCGAAGCTGGGCTTCGAACGCGTATGGTCGGACCTTGACGACGGGCCGGCGGACGCGGCGGTGGGCTACGGTCCGCCCGGTGGCGGCGACAAGCTGGCGCTGAAGCAGCGCGCCGGCGCGCAGGTGGCGCCGGGCCCCGGGTTTCACCTGGCGTTTGCAGCCCCGAGCCGGGCGGCCGTGCATGCATTCCATGAAGCCGCACTGCGCCACGGCGGCCGGGACAACGGGCCGCCGGGGCCGCGGCCGGACTATGGCGCGCACTACTATGCGGCGTTCGTCGTCGACCCGGACGGCTATCGCATCGAGGCCGTCATCAACACGCCGGGCTGACCGTCTCCCGGCAGCGGCGCACACCGGGCCTGGAGTACCGGTTGCGATCCTCAAGCCTCGCGCTGCGGATCGTGCGCGTCGCCGAGAGCCACAGCCCCACCAGCGCCCATGCCCATACCCATGCCACCGGCGCCACCACCGCCGCCGCCCTTGCCGCCTCCCTCGCGCGCGCCCTCGGCCTTGGCCCCACCTCCCTTGCCGGAACCGCCGGCCGGTCGCGTGGGTCCCTGCCGCGGAATCGCCAGCTGCGCGGGCACCGGCTCCAGGTCCAGCACCTGGCGGATGAACGTGCGCAGGGACACCACCAGCTCCGCGGTGTGCACCGGGCGGCCAGCGGCCAACTCGGCGGCGGCCTGGGCCGCCAGGCGCACCTGCTCCTCGGTGCCCAGCAGCAGGATGTCGGAAAGGGCAGCCTCGACCGCATCGCGCACGCGGCGCGTGCGGTCGCTGGCAGGCCAGGCGCTGTCCGGTGCTTCCGGGTCGGCCGCGTCGGCAATGCGCTCGCTGCGCAGGCGCAGGTCTCGCAGGTGCGTGGGGTCCACGCGCAGGTCGCCGGTGAACGACCCGCCCAGCGTCTTGTAGGCGGCGATCAATGTACGCAACCGCTCGTTGATCTGGCGGTTCTCGCGCTCGCGGCGCTGCTGGATGGTCTGCATGACCACCAGGCGGATGCCGACACCGATCAGCGTGATGACGGCCAGCCCCAGCACCGTGGTCAGCAACGCCTGCCAGGAACTGAAATCGAGATTGCGCATGCGGCACTCCGTCGGGGGATGCTCACGCCCGGCTCGCCCGGAGCGACGTGCGCACCGGCGATCGTGGCGCCTGCGGCGTACTGTACCGCCCCCCGGAGCAGCCGGATGGGAACGGCCGGGACACGGCGGGCGAGCCTTCCGGCCGATCCCTGCACCGGCGGCAGCGCCGATCGCGCGCACGGCGCGCCCGCCGGAGAGCTGCCTGGCAGGATCGGGCAAGCCTGGAGCAGGATATGGCTGGCGCTCCCGGCCCCGCGACGGCGATACTGCCTCGCGCGTTTCGCGCCCTGCCCTGCGGCTCCGTCCACGCGCCTGCGGCGCCCTGCCGCGCGCCATACCGGACTGACCGCGCAGGTCGCCGCGACAATGCACACACTCCCCCACCCTACGGAAACCGCTCCGCCATGAACGTCAAGGCCTACGGCGCGCATGCCGCCGACAAACCGCTCGAACCCCTCAGCATCGAACGCCGTGCCCCCGGTCCGCGTGACGTACAGGTCGACATCGCCTACTGCGGCGTGTGCCATTCGGACCTGCACACCGTGCGCTCGGAGTGGGGCGGCACGCTGTACCCGTGCGTGCCCGGCCACGAGATCGTCGGCCGCGTGACCGCGGTGGGCGCCGAAGTGTCGCGCTTCGCCGTGGGCGACACGGTGGGCGTGGGCTGCCTGGTCGGCAGCTGCCAGCAGTGTGCGTCCTGCGCGGAGGGGCTGGAGCAGTACTGCGAGAACGGCTTCGTCGGTACCTACAACGGCCCGACGGCCGACGCACCGGGCCACACGCTGGGCGGCTACGCACAGCGCATCGTGGTGGACGAAGGCTTCGTGCTGACGATCCGCCACCCGCACGACCAGCTGGCCGCGGTGGCGCCGCTGCTGTGCGCGGGCATCACCACCTATTCGCCGCTGCGTCACTGGCAGGTGGGCCCGGGCAAGACGGTGGGCATCGTCGGCATCGGCGGCCTGGGCCACATGGGCGTCAAGATCGCGCGGGCGATGGGCGCACAGGTGGTGGCGTTCACCACGTCCGAGGCCAAGCGGCAGGATGCGCTCGCGCTGGGTGCACACGAGGTGGTGATCTCGCGCGATACCGACGCCATGCGTGCGCAGGCCGGCCGCTTCGACCTGATCCTGGACACGGTGGCGGCCAGCCACTCGCTGGATGCGTTCTCGACCCTGCTCAAGCGCGACGGCACCCTGGTGCTGGTGGGCGTGCCGGAGCATCCGCACCCGTCGCCGGCCGTGGCGCCACTGATCTTCAAGCGCCGCGCGATCGCCGGCTCGCTGATCGGCGGCATCGCCGAAACGCAGGAGATGCTCGATTTCTGCGCCGAGCACGGCATCGTCGCCGACATCGAGCTGATTGCGGTGCAGAAGATCGACGAGGCCTATGACCGCATGGTCCGGAGCGATGTCAAGTACCGCTTCGTGATCGACAACGCCACGCTGGCCGCCTGAGGCCCACGACCGGTCGGCGCACGGCCTCGCAACGGCGCATCGGACCGTTCGATCCTCGGCGGAAAAAGCAGCCGCCCCGCTGAGGGTCGGGACGGCTGCCCGGCGGTGGAACGGGCGCTCTTGCAGGGACGCCCGCCATCGACGTGCCCCCATCCACCCAGGAAAGGGGCGCGTGTCCGGCCCAACGAAGCCGCCACCGCCGGTGAAACGGCCCGCTTGCGGCCGCGCCATCATCGACGGCATCCAGACGCGGCTCAATGCTCGCCCGAGCGGCCGATCCATGCCGCGGTGCGGTTGGTCCCCGAGAGCGCCACGCGCCGGTGCGGACGGTGGCGGCGGCACGCCGCCACCCCGGTCATCGCCCCATCGATCTTCGATCTTCGCCGGCGACGTCCGCACGTCGGGCCGATGGTGTCGCGGGGGCGGCACACGATGTTGCAGCCGGCCCACCGCCGCTCGCCCGCGTGAAGCCGGTCACGCCCGCATGGCCGGCACGGCCCTACGCTCTGACCCGCAGGGGGCGCCATCACGTAAGGAGACACCGATGAAGAGAGTCAGCTTCCCGCTCGCGGCAGCAGCGGCCTTCCTGGGCTGGACCGGGTCGGCACAGGCGCTGCCGCCCGAAGTCGCGTGCTATGTGGAAACGCCCGCGCTGGATCAGTTCACGCGGCCGGTCTGTTCGGACAGCCACTACAGCGTGGGCACGACCACGGCCGTGTTCGAGGTGTTCAACCTGGCCGCGGGCGTGGCCTACACGCTGGACTGGGACCACGCCGGCTGCATCGACGACGAGGTCCAATGCGTGCTGCCGATCGCCAGCAGCACCGTCAGCGGCTCGATGATCAACGTCACCGTGACGGTCACCAACCTCGCCACCAGCGAAGTGACGGTGACGTCCGTACGGGCACGCAATCTGGTCGATCCCTAGGCCGGGCGGTGGAGAACAGCCGGGGCCGCCGTTGCCGGCAGCCCCGGTCCTTGCGGGCTCGCCGGACCGGTGCGCGCGGCGCAGGTTTTCGCCGCCGTCCGCACGGTGCTCGATCGCCGCACACGGTTCGCTCCCTGCCGGGACGGAACAGGCCGATAATCGACACCGGGCCGTGCCGCCCAGCCGATCGCCAGGAGCCCGTCATGTCCGCTCTCGCCACGCTCGCCGCTGCCCTCATCGCCACGCAAGCCGCCCAGGCACCGCCGCAGCCCACTGGAGCGGCCATCCCGCAGCAGCGCGCGGCGGTGGAACGCTCCGAACGCATCATGGCCGAGGCACAGCGCCGGCCGGGCCTGCTGGCGCAGTACCTCTACATGCGCGACGCGTACACCGGCAGCACGGCGGTGCCGTTCCGCCTGATCTTCAACCAGTACCTGAGCTGGTTCCAGACCTGGGTGGGCGACTACGCCGATGCGCGCACCACCTTCACGATCGCGCAGACGGCGCAGAAGGGCGACAGCCCCTCGCCACTGGACGGCGGCTACGCGGCGACGCCGGCGGTTGAGGCGATCACGGAACTGGCCCGGGACCGCCAGGCGGTGTTCTTCAACGAGAACCACTCCAACGCGCTGACGCGCACGCTGACGGTGCAGATGCTGGCACGGCTGCGCGCACTCGGCTTCGATCATTTCGCCGCCGAAACGCTCTACTCCACCGACAAGAAGCTCGGCGAGCGCGGCTACCCGACGTCCGCCAGCGGCTTCTACACCGAGGAGCCGGTCTATGCGGAAATGGTGCGCACGGCGCTGAAGCTGGGCTATACGGTGGTGGCCTACGAGGCCGAGTCCGACGCGATCGCCGATGCGCGCGAGCGCGAGCAGGCGCGCAACCTGATCCGCCGCGTACTGGACAAGAACCCGCATGCGCGCCTGGTGGTCAACGCCGGCTACGCCCACATCCAGGAGGCCGGGCGCTACTTCGACGGCAAGGCGATGGCGCAGCATTTCGCGCAGTTGTCCGGCATCGATCCGCTGACGATCGAGCAGACCTTCATGACGCCGCATGCCGTGGCCCGGGACGACCACCCGGTCTACGCGGCGGTGATCGGACCGACGCACACGGACCGGCCGGTGGTGTTCCGCAACGCGGCCGGCGCGGCCTGGTCGCTGCGGGCAGAGGCCTACGACGTCAGCGTGTTCTTCCCGCAGGAAGTCTGGCGGCGCGGCCGGCCGACCTGGCTGGCGCTGGACGGCGAGCGCCTGCCGTACCCGGTCACCAGCGCGCTGTGCGACAACCAGTATCCCTGCCTGGTGGAGGCGCGCTACGCGAACGAGCCGGACGAGGCGATCCCGGCGGACCGCGTCGTGTTCGATCCCGCCAACGACGCCCGCAACAATCGCGACCGCGTGCGCACCTCGGCCGACGCGGAGCCGACCGCGGAGCTGTACCTGCGGCCGGACCGCTACCGCATCAGCGCGCGTTCGGCCGACAATCGCGTCCTCGGCCGGCGTACCGCGGAGGTGCGCACGGCAACCGCCGCCAAAGGATCCTGACCGCATGAGCCTCGACACCATCCGCACCGAGCGCGCACCCGCGCCGGTAGGCGCCTACCCGCATGCCCGCCGCGTGGGCGACCTGCTGTTCCTGTCCGGCGTGGGTCCGCGCCTGCCGGGCAGCGGCCAGATTCCCGGCAACCTCACCGGCCCGGACGGAACACTGGCCGCCTACGACATCGACGCGCAGACGCGCCAGGTGTTCGCCAACGTGCGGGCAGTGCTGGAAGCGAGCGGCGCACGCTGGGAAGACCTGGTGGACGTGACCGTGTTCCTGACCGACATGGCACGCGATTTTTCCGTCTACAACCGCATCTGGGCCGAGCACTTCCCGGACGTGGACACCGCCCCGTGCCGCACCACGCTCGGCATCACCGCCCTGCCGACGCCGATCGCGATCGAGCTCAAGTGCGTCGCCGCGCTGCGGCGCGCGTGACCGCGCTGGCGTACCCTACGCGCCTCGCACACCGACAGGCGACCACCGATGCTTGCCCCGCCCATCAATCTCCAGCGCTGGATCGACGAGCACCGGCACCTGCTCAAGCCGCCGGTCGGCAACAAGTGCATCTACGACGGCGACTTCATCGTGATGATCGTCGGCGGGCCCAACGCGCGCACCGACTACCACTGGGAGGAAGGCCCGGAGTTCTTCTTCCAGCTCGAGGGCGAGATGGTGCTGAAGATCCAGGAGGACGGCGCGGTGCGCGACATCCCGATCCGCGCCGGCGAGGTGTTCCACCTGCCGCCGCGCATCCCGCATTCGCCGCAGCGCCTGCCCGACTCGGTGGGCCTGGTGATCGAGCGCAAGCGGCTGGCGCACGAGGACGACGGGCTCCTGTGGTTCTGCGAGCGCTGCAACCACAAGATCTACGAGGAGTACTTCCACCTGGTGGACATCGAGCGCGACTTCGGCGCGGTGTTCGAGCGCTTCTACCGCTCGCACGAGCATCGCACCTGCGGCGCCTGCGGCCACCTCAATCCGGCGCCGGCGCGCTACGTGGCGGAAACCTAGGCACAGCCGCAACCGACGGCACGCGATGCACGGGTGACTCCGGCACGGCCCGTACTCGCACCGCGCACGTTCCTCGTCCAGCGGACACACCCGGCCCGCCGCGTCTCCCGCCGGCCACTGCGCGAACGCTGGCCCTTGGCGGCAGCGGCCGGCGACGCTCCTGGGCGGCGGATTCGGGGCCTGCGGCGGGCAAACCGAAGGCCGGCGCATGAACGCGGCCCGCAGCGGTACCGGCGCGCGCGCCGCTCTGGGATGATGCCGGCCTGATGCTGCGGCCCCTGCTCCAACTCAAGCCGCGCGACGTGCCCTACCGGGTGGCGCTGCGCAACACCCTGGCCGTGGTGGCGCCGCTGGCGATCGCGGCGGCCACCGGCCATACCGCCGCCGGCGTGGCGATGGCCACCGGTGCGCTCAACACGATGTTCTCGGACCAGCCGGGGCCGTACCGGCTGCGCATGCAGCGCATGCTGCTGACCGCACTCGCGGCGGGCCTGTCGGCGTTCGCCGGCATCACGCTGGGCGCCGACACCACGCTGCTGGCGATGGCCGCGCTGCTGTGGGGCTTCGGCGGCGGCCTGCTGGTGGCGCTGGGGCCGGAACAGGCGCGCACCGGCCTGACCAGCATGATCCTGCTGATCGTCACGTCCGACATGCACCGGCCGCCGGAGGAGGCAGCCGTCGCCGCGGCCCTGATCTTCGCAGGCGGCCTGCTGCAGACCGCCACGGCGATCGCGGCATGGCCGCTGCAACGCTACCGCCCCGAGCGCTTCGCGCTGGCGACGGTGTTCCGCCAGCTGGCGGCCACCGCACGCCAGCATCCGGGACCGGACCAGGCGCCGCCGACCACGCAGGCGGTGCAGGATGCCGTCCTGCTGCTGCACGGCCAGCACCGCGCGCGCGGCGTGGCTGTGCAGGCCTTCCGCGTGATCGCCGAGATCTGCGAGCGCATCCGCCTGGAGCTGCTGGCGCTGTGCGAGATCCACGAACGCCTGGCCGAGCCGCAGGCACGCGAGCGCCTGGGCGGCGTGCTGGAACATGCCGCCTGGGTGCTGGACGGCCTGGCCTACGCGCTCGAGCACGCCGAGTCGCCGACCGCCGCGGCGGCCGCGGTGGCGACGCTGGATCCGCTGGTGGCCGCCCTGGCCGACACCCGCACCAACGCGGTGGACGGCTACCTGCTGCGCATCGCGGTCGCGCGCGGCCAGGGGCTGGCCGGCCAGTTGCGCTCGGTGGTGCGCAACAGCGAGTTCGCCGGCAGCCGCGGCGAGATCCGCGCCGAGCAGATGGAGGCCCGCCTGCCGGCCGCCCTGCAGCCGCGTGGCACGCTGGCGACGCTGCGTGCCAACCTCAACCTCGCCTCGGTGGCCTGCCGCCACGCGCTGCGCTGCGGCGTGTGCCTGGCGATCGCGGTCGCGTTCGAGCGGCTGCTGGCGATCCCGCACGGCTTCTGGATCCCGATGACGGCGGCGATCGTGCTCAAGCCCGACTTCGCCAGCACCTTCAGCTTCGGCGTGCTGCGCGTGGCCGGCACGCTGGCGGGCCTGCTGCTGACCACCGCGATCGCGCACCTGGCGATGGACGACATGGCCGCGCGGCTCGTGCTGCTGGCGGTGTTCTGCTTCGGCTTCCGGCTGCTGACGACGATGCACTACGGGCTCGGCGTCGCGCTGCTGACCGGCCTGCTGGTCATCCTGCTGTCGTTCGACGGCCTGTCGCCGGCCGACACGATCGTGCCGCGCGGCATCGCCACCGTGCTCGGCTGTGCGCTGGCGCTGGCCGCCTATGCCCTGTGGCCCACCTGGGAGCGACTGCGCGTGCGCACCGCCCTGGCGGCGATGATCGACGCCTACCGCGCCTACGCGACCGCGCTGCTGACCGAACGCGACGCGGCGATGATCGAGACGCGCACCGCCGCCCGCGCCGCGCGCACCAACGCCCAGGCCTCGATCGACCGCCTGCGCGGCGAGCCGCAGCGCGACCGGCGCGAGCTGGTGCTGGCCGAAGCCCTGCTGGCCAATGCCAACCGCCTGGTGCGCGCCTGCATGTCGCTGGAGGCCGTGCTGCAGGACGCGCCCGACCTGCCCCAGCGCGACCACGTGCTGGCCTTTGCCGGCCGTGCCGACCAGGCGCTGGCGGCGATCGCCGACGCGCTGCGCCGCAATACGCCGCTGACGCTGCCGTCCCTGCGCGGCGAGGAGCGCCTGCTGGCCGTCGAGCTGGACCCGGGCGCCGCCGGCGACGAGGCGACGCGAACCGCGATGATCGCCGTGGCCGACACCTGCGACCGCATCGCCGACAGCGTCGATACGCTGGCGTATCTGCTGCGCCCGGCCGCCAGCTGACTCGCCATTTCAGGTCGTCGGTTATCGCACCTCAGCCGCATCACAAAGCGATACCTCCCCAGCCGCTCCAGGTGCTGCGCCGATGCGCCATTGCCTCCGCCTCCGCACGTAGGATGCGCGCCCGATGGGGCCCCTGAGGCGCGGTGGGCCGGTGCCGGATCAGCCCCAAGGCGCGGGCAGGGAGGTCCGCACGTTCGTCGTCGGCACAGGAGGTGCTGTCGACGAACCCCGGCGCCGGCTCGCGCACCCGCAGGACAGGAGTCCGGAGGGCGCGCCTCCGGGGTGCCTCTCTCTTTGACTGCTTTCTCTGACTGCGCGCATCCCTGCGCTCCGCCCTCCGGGCCGGCTTCGCCGTTCGCGCCGCTCCTGCGGCGCAGTGGACACGCAAGAGAAAGTGACTCGGCCGCCGACAGGCGGACGCGACCCCGAAGATGCCTCCCCGAAAACCGCGGAGGTAGCGACGCCTCCGAAGGAGATGGGCCTGCCGGCGCAGAACAAGCGCCGACGACCGCAGTACCGCCCCGCCGGGAAAGGTAAACTCCGCCCCATGCTGAAAATCGACACCCACGCGCACATCCTGCCCGACACCTGGCCCAACCTCGCCGAGAAGTACGGCGACGACCGCTTCCCGGTCATGGTGCGCAGCGACGGTCACCACCGCATCTACAAGGACGGCAAGTTCTTCCGCGAGGTCTGGGCCAGCGCCTTCGACCCGGAGGTGCGCATCGCCGACTACGCGCGCTTCGGCGTGGACGTGCAGGTGGTCTCCACCGTGCCGGTGCTGTTTTCTTACTGGGCCAAGCCCAGCCAGGCGCTGGAACTGCATCGCTTCCTCAACGACCACACTGCCGAGATCTGCCGCCGCTACCCGCGCAACTACGCCGGCATCGGCACCGTGCCGCTGCAGTCGCCGACGCTGGCGATCCAGGAAATGGAGCGCTGCATCGAGCAGCTGGGCCTGTCCGGCGTGCAGCTCGGCTCGCACATCGAGAACTGGAACCTCGACGCTCCGGAGCTGTTCCCGTTCTTCGAGGCCGCGGCGGACCTCGGCGCGGCGCTGCTGGTCCACCCCTGGGACATGATGGGCCGCGAGACGATGCCCAAGTACTGGCTGCCGTGGCTGGTCGGCATGCCGGCCGAGCAATCGCGCGCGGCCTGCTGCCTGATCTTCGGCGGCGTGCTCGAGCGCCTGCCGAAGCTGCGCGTGTGCCTGGCGCACGGCGGCGGCGCCTTCCCGTACACGATCGGCCGCATCGAGCACGGCTTCCGCATGCGTCCGGACCTGGTCGCCACCGACAACGCGCGCAACCCGCGCGACTACTTCGAGCGCCTGTACTTCGACTCGTGCGTGCACGACCCCGCGGCCCTGCGCTACCTGATCGACGTGGCCGGCGCCGAGCACGTCATGCTCGGCACCGACTATCCCTTCCCGCTCGGCGAGCAGGAGCCGGGCAGCGGCATCACCGCGCTCGGCCTGCCGCTGGACCGGCAGGCCCGGCTGTTCCACGGCACCGCGCTGGAATGGCTGGACCTGCCGCTGAACCGCTTCGCGAACGATCCGGAGTCTTCCGAATGAACCTTCTGCGCATTCCGGTTGCGCTGGCCCTGCTGGGTGCGTCCGCCCTGGCCGGCGCCCAGGCCCGCACCAGCTACGATCTCAACGAAGGCCGCGTGCGCTTCACGGTGCCGCCGGACTGGGCGGCGATCATGGAGAAGACCGAGGGCAACCCCCAACTGGTGGTGTTCCGCGTGCCCGACCCCACGGCCGAAGGCAGCGAGGACATGGCCAGCGTCACCGTCAAGACGCAGGCACTGCGCGGCACCGCCACGTTCGGTGGCCTGGTGCAGGAAGAGTTCGAACTGTCCAAGCAGCAGACCGGCTACGAGCGCGACCCGACCGGTGCCGGCGAGAACGTGCACCAGTACTTCGTGCAACGCGGCCCCACCCGCTACCTCGTGCACGACCGCTTCCGCGAGAACCGCGGCGTGTGGGTCCACATCCGCTGCCAGCGCCCGCTGCTGGCGGCGACGCCCGCCACCTGGAACCAGCAGTTCGACGCCGCCTGCCAGCGCGTGGTCGCCTCCACCGGAGGCGGCGCATGAGCGCTGCCGTCGAGCACTCCTCGCAGGAAGACTGGGCACTCGGCCAGGACGCGGCCGACCCGCTGGCACGCCTGCGCGACGAGTTCCTGATCCCGCGCCACGGCGAGCACGAAGTGGCGTACTTCTGCGGCAACTCGCTGGGCCTGCAGCCACGCGCCACGCGGCCCGCGCTGATGGCCGAGCTGGACGCCTGGGCCGAGCACGGCGTGGAGGGCCACTTCCGCGGCGCACTGCCGTGGATGGACTACCACAGCTTCGTCCGTGACGACCTCGCCGCCGTCGTCGGCGCGCAGCCGCAGGAAGTGGTCGCGATGAACTCGCTGACGGCCAACCTGCACCTGCTGATGGTCAGCTTCTATCGCCCCACCGCCGAACGGCCGGCGATCCTGATCGAGAAGAACGCCTTTCCGTCCGACCGCTACGCCGTCGAGTCGCAGGTCCGCTTCCACGGCTTCGACCCCGCCGACGCGCTCATCGAGCTGGAAGGCGACGAGAGCGGCGGCACGCTGTCGCAGGACGCGATCCTCGACGCGCTCGACCGCCACGGCCCGCGCATCGCCCTGGTGCTGCTGCCGGGCGTGCAGTACCTGACCGGGCAGGTGCTGGACCTGCGCGCGATCACCGAGGCGGCGCACCGCAAGGGCTGCGTGGTCGGTTTCGACCTCGCCCACGCCGCCGGCAACCTGCCGCTGGCGCTGCACGACACGCACTGCGACTTCGCCGTGTGGTGCAGCTACAAGTACCTCAACTCCGGCCCCGGCGCCGTCGCCGGCGCCTTCGTGCACGAGCGCCACGCGCACACGCCGCGCCCGCGCTTCGCCGGCTGGTGGGGCCACGACCGCGCCACCCGCTTCCGCATGGGGCCCGATTTCGTGCCGACCCCCGGCGCCGACGGCTGGCAGCTGTCCAACCCGCCGGTGCTGGCGCTGGCGCCGCTGCGCGTCTCGCTGGCCTTGTTCCGCACGGCCGGCATGGCCGCGCTGCGCGCCAAGTCCGAGGCGCTGACCGGCTACCTGGTCTGGCTGATCCGCAGCGAGGTACCGGACGTGCTCGACATCCTGACCCCGGACGAACCCGCCCGCCGCGGCTGCCAGCTCTCGCTGCGCGTGCGCGGCCCGCGCGACGCCGGCCGCTCGTTGTTCGAGTACCTGGAGGCACGCGGCATCGTCGTCGACTGGCGCGAGCCGGACGTCATCCGTGCCTCGCCGGTGCCGCTGTACAACCGTCACATCGACTGCCTGCGGCTGGTCGAGGCGGTGAGGGCGTGGCGGTCTGCGGCCTGAGGCACTGCACGGCGGCGGCATCCATGGGCCGAGAATCTACATCCATGCGTGTACGTAAGATGTGGCGGCGCCTCTGGCGCGTGCGACCGCCCGATAGACGGTGTGCAACTGACGCGCCCCCGGGCTGCGAGGACCTGGCACGCAGTCAGCCAATCGGGGCTCCGCTAGTGGATCCGCCTCCGGCGCTGGCTCAACCAGCCAATGCCAGCCAGCAGCAATAACACCGCCGCCCCAAGCCTTACCATGAACGACAGTGAAGGCACGGGCTCTGGAACAGGCGGCTCGATCAGCGTACCGCTGATGGAGACGGTGTAGATCAAGACGCGCCCCGCATAGGGAGGCGCCGCGGTATCGGCATGTCGCCAACTGAATGCCAGCGTCGAGCCGTCATCCGAGAGATCTAGCTCCGGGGCGTGGCTTGGATGGATCGGGCCTAGAGAAGCACTGACATTGACCATCTCGCCGGTCCGACGATCCTTGACGTATATGGCGGGCGTCACACCGGGATCAGGCAAGATGGTCGGCGAGCGAGAGGTGAACGCGAGATAGCGGCCATCTGCGCTCATGACAATGCGCTGCCCGCCTTCCGGAGCAGGCGCATCATCCCAGGATCGGCTGACCAGTTCGATAGTACCTGTATGGATATCGAGCAGATACACATTAGGGAAAGGAGTATCAGGATCGACGCCCTGTACAAACTCGGTACCGTAGGACGAAAACGTCACGTACCGCCCGGCAGCTAGACTGCGTGCACCCAGATCGACCGAAAAACTGGGGCCGGGATAGGTGAACTCACCACCATGCCAAGGTCGCGTCAGCCGCCGCTTGGCTCCGGTCGACCGATCATGCAAGAACAGGTTGCTGACCTGCCCTGGATTGTCCTCCGTCAGATTGCTTGCGCAACTACTGAAGACTATATATCGGCCATCATCAGAGACAACGCCAAATATTCCGGAACTGCAGTTCCCTTGAATGCCATCCTGCGTCCCCGATACGAGCTCAAACTCCCCGCTTTGCCAGTCCCTCAGGTACAAATCGAATCCAAATGGGCCGTTGATATCAGGTCCGCCGAGAAGATTGTCGGCGCTCGCGAATAGGAGCTTGCGCTGCTGAAACATTGTTGCGGCAAAAGAAGTGCCGCGCACATGCGGCTCTCCAGCGCCATCCCTGCCCACTAGAATGGTCGTTTGCGCATCAACGTCACGCAGAAACACATTGACGATCCCGTTGTCGTGGTAATCCCAAGGCAGGACTGGATCGAGTCGTCCATTGGAGTTGAAGAGAACGTATCTCCCATCACTTGAAGGGAAACCAGGCCCACTATTGAACCGATGCTCCTGATTCAGGCTGTCGACGCTGATACGTGCAACCTGCCTGGTGGAACGATCAAGAATGAAGACATCGGAGCGCTCGTTGCTGTCTCCCGTGACGACATCGTCAGATAGACACAGGAAGGTCATGTAGTCCGCCCGCGACGACAGCATTGGTGATCCGCATGGACCAAAAGCCGGACCGCCCCCATAGCCATACGTTTCCAGCATGGGCGGGCCGATCGACAGCGCAGCACACGCATGCCCCACCAGCGCCAACTGGAAAGCGAAGGACAGGCAGCAAGCTCTACTGAAAGCCATTGGCAAATATTAGATCAGGGCGCGCACGGAAAGCCTCGACGATCGGCGCTATCCGCGCCAAGCCGTCATGCACCTTGGACTGTCCGCATGTAGAAGACAATCCGGCCGATACTCCCCAAGCCTTGCCAGTGGGAAGTAGAGACTGACGTCCCTGCCATCGCCTCTTGAAGACCATCAGTGACAGGTTGCCGATGGCTTGGTGTGATCGCTGCTCGTTATAGCTCAGCATCCATCGCGCCATTTGCGCCCGCGCATCATTCGGTGCCTGAAAGCAGTTCGCATCGAGCACCCCGGCTCGAAACGTTCCGTCGAATCGCCCGACGTAAGCGTTCCGAGCCGGGCAGCCGGGCTCGGCAAAGTGCCACGCAACACCGGCTGCCCGTGCCCGCATCGTATCGCTTCGGAACTCAGGGCGGTTTTTGTTTCGGATCATCGCCCGGGCTCGCCGCGCCATTCGCACAGTTGCCCATGCGTGGGTACCACACGTGCATCGCTGATACTGAAACGGCCAACACCTCGCGCGCAAAATCATCGATCACATTGAACATTCGAAACGCCTAGCCGTTACTCGAGGCGTCATGCATGAAGTCCATCAACCAGCCAGTTCGGCGATCGGATACACCAGCGGTTGACATTCGCATCCGGTGGATGTCGGCGGCAGCGCCGGCACAGCGTAAACTCTTGCTCCCGGCACAGTCGGCGCGCTCGCTCGCATCTGGCGCCGCTGTTGTTTCGGTGACAGCCCAGTGGATCGCGGTGCACTGCCCGCGCGACACCATTGATGTGTTCGCCAGCATCGGCGGGCGAACCTGCTAGCTCACGCGGAACCGTCGCGATCTCAACCACCCCAAACCGGCGAACAGCAAGACGATCGCGGCGCCGGTACGCGCGATGGCACCCATCGATGGCACCGGCTCGGGCGCAGGCGGCTCGGTCGGCGTGCTGCCGATCGAGACGGTATAGACCAACGTGCGGCCGGTATAAGGCGCCGGTGCCGTCTCCGGATAGCGCCACGCAAAGGCCAGTGTTGAACCGTCGTCGGACAGATCCAGGTTGGCAACAATGCTCGGATGCATTGCGCCCAGTGGGGCACTCGCATTGACGACCTCTCCGGTCCAGCGGTCTTTCACGTAGATAGCGGGCGTGGCTTCAGGACTGGGCAGAATGTCCGGCGAGAGCGACGCAAACGCGATGTATCGACCGTCGGCACTCATGTCGATGTTCGTCCCGCCTCGTGCCGCAGGCGATCCATCCCAGGCGCGGCTGACCAGCTCGATACTCCCATCGCGAATGTCGAGTAAATAAGAATTATAGTTATAAGAATCTGATCCAATTCCCTCAACGAACTCTGTTCCATTCGAAAAGAACGTCACATAACGATCGGCAATGATTCGACGCGCCCCCACTCCAAACACGTAGGCGACCCAACGATAAGAGAACTCGCCACCATGCCAGGGCCGGGTCAGGCGGCGCTTTTCTCCCGTAAGACGATCATGAATGAACAGATTACTGACCTGCTGTGGATTATCGTCGGTCAGATTACTTGAGCAGCTATCAAAAACCACATAACGTCCGTCCCTGGATAACACACCTACCGTCCCGGACCCGCAATCCCCTTGAACCTTGCCATCCGCACCGGAAATCAACTCCACACGTCCGGTCCGCCAGTTCCTTATATAGATATCGTAGGCAAAAGGACCATTTGCATCCGTCTCCCCCAAGAGATTGTCCGTACTGGCGAACATCACTTCGTCCGACTCGAAACCAGCCGCACTGAGCACAGTCCCACTGAATCTTGAAGCACCCAGAAAATCCTTGCCCACCAGCACAGTAGTGCCAGAGAGAATGTCACGCAGGAAAACATTCCCTATCCCGTAATCATAATACTTCCACGGCAGAACCGGATCCAACGGTCCGTTCGATCCGAAAAGCACCATGCTGCCATCGTCGGAGGGGATACCCCATCCGCTATCGAATCGATAATCTTGTTGAGCGCTATCGACACTGACCCTCACGACTTCTCGAGTCGTCCTGTTCAACAGAAAGCTGTCGGCACGATCATTCTCATCTCCTGCCACTACGTCTCCGGACACGCACAAGAATGTCAGATAGGTGGCTGTTCGAGAGAGAACGGGACCTCCGCACGGGCCGAACGCTGGCTCACCCCAGTGACTGTACGTTTCCAGAACCGGAGCCCCAAGCAAGAGAGCTGCCGAGGCCTCGCCAGCCCCGAACAGGAACACCCCAGTCAATAGGGCTCTATTGAAATCCATTGGCAAAAATCCTGTCAGGACGTGCGCGAAAAGCCTCGACGATAGGCGCTATGCGCGCCAGAGTATCATTGGCCTTCGATGGCGGATAGGTAAAAGGCGGCTCTCCTACATTGCGCCCTATCGGCACTGCGCCCGGAAAGGTCCCCGTCTCGAACAAGCTTCCAGCCCACGAGAGTCCAGGATTGGAATAAGCATCGATCAGAGGGCACGCTGCATCACTTGAACACAACGGACCAGCGGCGCCCGTGTTTCTCGAATAGGACATGACGGTACGGAACGCAAATTGCGGTTGTGCCAGATTTGCGTTGCGGTGACCGAATGACCACGGACAGGAAGGAAATCCGGAGCTCGGCATCTCCATATTGGCGGGATCATGCTCCATGCCCAGCAAATGCCCCAGCTCATGAGCAAAATTCAGACGATCGGCGGCACAATCGGGGTCGAATACCATATAGGCCTTTCTTTCAAACTCCGGCCCCGGCCCGATCGGCGGAGAGTAGTTGTAGTACCGCTGAACAAAAGCCACTCCGCATGAAAGTTCTTCAGTCCCATCTTTTCGGGCAAGAGCGACTATATCCGCACCATACGTATCCCTCAGCGCCCTGACCGCCGGGGTGCCTGGATAGGTCCAACCGGGATACACACCGGGCGTCTCTATTGTTCCGGCCAATCGATTCAGACCAACCGCAATGGAGGCAAGATCGTAAGGCGGCGATGCGGTCTCCGGAACGGCTTGGATTCCACTCAAGTAGAACCTGACGGAGTTAACCAGGCTATTGCGGAGACTCTGGTTGGCCTCGTCGATTTCCCTTTGCGCCACCACCCTGACTCCGCCGAGCGTGCTTCCGTTCGCGATGAAAACTGCCGACGTGTACAGCACCAATACATCAATCTTGCTGACCGCCGTAGGCAAAGGACCCGGGCATGAGAGATCCCAGCTGCCAGGCCCGGCCGGGTGCTCGTTCGTCGCCGGCTCCAGGGGCAGTTCGCTTTGGGAGTCATTCACCGCCATCTGCGGCGGCTCGTTCCGCTCCGGATGAAGCTGCCACCAGTCCGGATTGACGAGTCCCAGCTCTGTCCGCTTGCCCTCGCGGGGATTCAACGCGTACTTCCCGCCCGACCCCCAGATGCGCCCGGCCAGATAGCCCTTCTCGAAGGTCAACGCAACGACGTAGCCGTCCGTTCGCCCGTACCAGCGCCACGAAAAATCTTCGGGAGCGACGTTCGGATCCGGCAGCTCGATCGTCTCCGGGCCATCACCGACCAGCAGGATCATGTAGCCCTGCCTCGGCGACCAGAACTCCCGGTGGACAACGATTTCACGCTGTCCCGGAAGATTCAACGTAATTGCCTCAGCCGGCTGCTGGATCGCCTGCTGATCAATCTCGATATGCCACGTCTGCGACCAGGGACCCGGCTCGGCCGGCGGCTCCTGTGTCTGCACTTGCGTGAACAGCCTCGGCGGCTGCTCCTGCGCGAGCGCGGGAATCGCCGCCATCGCACACCCATGACAATCCACTGCAACGCCTTCGACCACCGCGACATGTACACCCCTGTTTCCCTGTTTACGGACAGCCGAATGGCCCTGAATGACTGCGACAAGACGCGCATGCCCCAGAGAATCCGCGCAACCGTGAGTAGCGGCCGAATCGGAGAGCCGGCTCGTTGTCCGGCACTGGAAGAGCCTGTCGCAGGAGTGGCTTCTGGCGCCTGACGGACGCGTACCGGAGGCCGGACCGCTTATCCGCCCGCACGCGCAAACGCCACGCGTTCGCGGTATCGTTGCCGCCAGGGGAAGGAGGGCCTGAACCGCTCCGTCCCGTCCGGGTGCAACGCATGCGGGGGACCTAAGAGCTGTGACGTCCAGAAACCTGCTCCTGGCCGCCGCCTTGGCGGCCGCCTGCGTGCTGCTCCGGCTGTTCCAGGTGCCGATGGCCGGCGTGCCGGCCAGCTCGCTGCTGTACCTGCAGGCGGGCCTGCTGTTGACGATCGCGATGTTCGACCCGGGCCGCCGCGTGCTGGCGATCTGCCTGGGCGCGACCGCGCTGACCTGGATCGCGCAGGTCTGGCCGGTCTACGGCGCGCGGGCGCTGATCGGCGTACCGCTCTACGCCGTGCATTTCCTGCTGGCGGTGGGTGGCGCCCGGTTGGCGGGCTGGCCGCGCGCGAACGCCGCGCCGCTGGGCACCGGCGACATCCTGCGCTTCGTCGGTGTCTGCCTGCTGCTGCTGCCGGTGCTCTCCGGCTCGGCGGCGGTGCTGATACCGCTGCTGGCCCTGGACCAGCCGGCGCCGCCACTGGTCGAGCGCATCGTCGAGGCGGCGGTGGCCACGCACCTGGGCATCCTGGTGCTGACGCTGCCGGCGGCGTTCTGGCTGACCGAGGACGGCGCCGAGCGGCGGCTGCGCGCGGACGCGGTGCTGCCGGCGGCGGTGCTGCTCGGGCTCGGCTTCGTCCTGGGTCGCTGGCAGGGCACGGCGTTCGGCGAATCGCTCGGCGCGTGGATGCTCTCCTACCGGCTGCTGGCCGCGGCAGCGATGGCCTGGTGCGTGATGCGGCTGCCGGCACGCTGGTCGATGCCGGCCGTGGCCGGCGTGATGCTGATCCTGGTCTACGCGGTGGCCGAGCGTGCCGACGAGGCGACCAACCTGCTGCAGCCGGTGCTGCTGGGCCTGGAACTGCTGGTGCTGGAGGTGCTGCTGCTGGTCCTGCACGTGGCGACCCGCGACGGCCGGCTGATGCACGAGCGCCTGATCGAGGAAGCGAGCTACGACAGCCTGACCGGCCTGCCGAACCTCAAGGCGCTGCGCCGGCGCGTGGCCGCGGACGACGGCACCGACGAGGAACTAGGCTACCTGGTGGTCGACAACGCGGACCGCCTGCTGGCCGGACTTGGCCTGAATGCGCACACGGCGCTGATGCAGGCCGTGGCGGCGCGGCTGGCCGAGCGCGTGGCACCGTACTACGTGACCAGTGCGCAGTTCGTGCTGATGCGCCGCAGCGAGGACCAGCGCCATCCGGACTGGCAGCAGGTCCTGCAGCGGCTGGAGAGCTTCGATTTCGAGTGGAACGGCATCCACTACCGCGTGGTGCCGTACGTGGGACATGCGCGCATCCGCAACAGCCAGGCGGCCGGACTGGACGCGGCGATCATCGCGGCGTCGCAGGCGGCGTTCCAGGCGCGCATCCTGCGCGAGGTCATGCCGCTGAAGGAGGGCGATACCGCGCGCATGCAGGACGTGGCGGCGGCGCAGCGCAAGAAACTGGACGAGGCCTCCAACACGCTGGCCCTGCTGCGCACCGGCGAGGTGGCGCTGTACTTCCAGCCGATGCGTCGCATCGACGATCCGCAGCGCGGCCCGGTGTCGGCTGGCGAGGTGGTCTGCCGGCTGCGTACGCCCGAAGGGGAGCTGCTCTCGCCGGCGCACTTCACGCACGAGCTGGAGGCGGCCGGCCGGCTGGTGGAGCTGGACCGCGCGGTGATCCGCGAGCTGTTCCGCTGGATCCGCGCGAACCGCCAGCAGCTGGGACACATGCAGCACATCGGCATCAACCTGACGGCCCAGAGCATCACCTCGCCGGGATTCGTGCGCGAGCTGCTCGGGCTGATGCGCAACCCCCCGCTGGCATCGGACGTGTTCTGCTTCGAGATCACCGAGTCGGCGGCGATCTCGGACCTGGAGGTCAGCCGTCGCTGCCTGAACGACCTGCGCATGCTCGGCTGTCACGTGGCGATCGACGACTTCGGCACCGGCATGCAGAGCTTCGAGCGCCTCAAGCAGCTCCCGTTCGACATGCTCAAGATCGACGGTTCGTTCGTGCGCAACGCGTTGCGCATCGACAGCGACTACCAGCTGGTGCGCGCCTCGGTCACGATCGCGCATGCATTCGGTGCGGAGGCGGTGGCCGAGTATGTCGAGAACGCCGAGGTGTTCGGCTGCATGAAGGAGCTGGGCGTGGAATGGGTGCAAGGCAACCTGCTCGGCAAGGCGGCGCCGATCGAGTGGCTGGTGCGCCCGGGGCCGTGGCCGACCTAGCCGCGGCCGCCGGCACGCCCCCCGCTGCCGGACACAGCGCCCGCGACACCCCGGCCGGGGCCTTCGCACCCGCGGCTTGCATGCCGCGCTGCCGGCCCTGACGCCCCAGCCCCTGGCAGCACAGGCTGTGGCGACCGCGACCGGTCAAGCATGGATCGACGCGGCACCAGCAGGCAGAATCGGCGTCCCCGCCACTGCCGCACAGGCCCGCATGAATCGTCCCGCCATCACACTCGTCGGCGCCGGCCTGGTCGGCGCGCTCCTGGCCACCCTGCTCGCGCAGCGCGGCTTCGCGGTGGAGGTGTTCGAGCGCCGGCCCGATCCGCGGCGGGTCGGCTACGCGGGCGGGCGATCGATCAACCTGGCGCTGGCCGAGCGCGGCCTGCATGGGCTGCGCCTGGCTGGCCTGACCGAGCGGGTGATGGAACTGGCGGTCATGATGCGCGGGCGCATGGTGCACCACCCGGACGGGCGCACTGAACTGCTGCGCTACGGCCGCGACGATTCGGAAGTGATCTGGTCGATCAGCCGCGGCCGCCTCAACATCGCGCTGATCGATGCGGCGGAAGCGGCGGGGGCGCGCATGCACTTCGACCAGCGGCTGGAGGCGGCGCACTTCGGCGATGCGGTGACGCTGACGTTCCACGACGAGGCCGACGGCAGCACCCGTACGCACGTGGCCACCTCGGTGGTCGGCGCGGACGGCGCCGGCTCGGCCCTGCGCGCGGCGATGAATGCGGTGGCGCCGCTCGGCGAGCGGATCGAGCCGCTCGGCCACGGCTACAAGGAACTGGAAATCCCGCCGCTTCCGGCGCTTCCCGCCAGCGCGTTGTCATCGGAACAGGCCGCGGCGCAGGCACGCGGCGAGCGCTTCGCGATCGAACCCAATGCGCTGCACATCTGGCCGCGCGGCAGTTACATGTGCATCGCGCTGCCCAATGCCGAAGGCAGCTTCACGGTGACGCTGTTCCTGGCCAACGAGGGCGACCCGAGCTTCGCGACGATTCCCGCTCCGGCAGCGGCGCGCGCGTTCTTCGCGCGCGAGTTCCACGACGCACTGGCCCTGATCCCGGACCTGGAGGCGGATTTCGCCGCCAACCCGATCGGCGTGCTGTCCACGCTCTACCTCGATCGCTGGCATCACGGTGGCCAGGCGCTGCTGGTCGGCGATGCGGCGCATGCGATCGTGCCGTTCCACGGCCAGGGCATGAACTGCGGCTTCGAGGATGCGGTGGAGCTGGCCGACCTGCTCGCCGAGCGGCCCACCGCGTGCGAGGCGGTGTTCGCGGAGTTCGCGCGCCGGCGCAAGCCCAATGCCGACGCGATCGCGGCGATGGCGCTGGAGAACTACGTCGAGATGCGCGATCGCGTGGACGATGCGGACTTCCTGCTGATGCGCGCGCTGGACCGCCAGCTGGCCGAGCGCCATCCGTCGTTGTGGATGCCGCGCTACGCGATGGTCACGTTCACGCGGATGCCGTACGCGGTCGCGTTCGAGCGGGGCCGCCTGCAGAGCGAACTGCTGCGCGGCTTCACCGCCGGCAAGCAGCGGCTGGACGAGATCGACCTGGCCGCCGTCGACGCCGCGGTCCGCACGCGGTTGCCGCCGCTGCCGGTGTGAACGCGCACGCGCCGGCCGCGGTCGCCGCGTCGGCACGCCGGCTGCTGGCGCTGTACCGCGCCGCGCACTACGCCGTACGCCTGCCGGGTGGCCGCCGGATCGCGCTGGTGCTCGACGCCAAGCCGCATCCCACACTGGAAGCCTGGCTGTGCGGTGCGGACTGCGCCGTGCTGACCGCCTGCAATCCGTACTCGCAGCCCTTGCCCGCGGCCGAGAACCGCAGGCGCCAGCGCGGCCTGCTGGCCGAGCTGCGCGAAGCCGGGGCGCGCGTGCTGCCGGCGGCAGGCCATGGCGACGGCTGGCGCGAACCGTCGCTGCTGGCGGCCGGTGTGCCGCTGGGACTCGTCGACGCGCTGGCCGTGCGCCACGAACAGAACGCGATCATCGTGGCGGATGCGGACCGGCGGCTGCGATTGCGTCTCTACCGGCGCGACTGGCGCGAGGCACTGACGGACGCACGGGACCACGGCGACTGGGCAAGGTAGGCGCGCATCCGCGCACTCGCCGGGCGGTCACCTGCCGCCCCATCGTGCGATGCCGGACCGCGCGGCGACCACAAAAAAACAAACGCCGCCCATCCAGGGCGGCGTTTGCGGTGCAGGCGCATACGGGACTAGGGGGACCGGATACACCATTGCTTTCAGGCATCGACACGTACGGGGGAGTGCCGATACCTACGACTATAAACGCAGGCCCGCACGAAAACCGGACACGCGGTCGCGAAGATACGAAAATTTTCGTCGCAGAAATTTTTTGGCCGTCCAAATCGATGATTTGTCGACGATTCCACCCGCGTTATGCCGGGAAGTTATGGACGGCTATTTGAAGCAGAGCGCCTGACGTACCCATCCGGGCTGCAACGAAACCGTCATTCGTGAGGGACCGGCTGAACGTTTTTCGCGTGGTCGTACAGGGCTTTTCGCGGCGCACCGGTGATCGCCGCGGCGAGCTTGGCCGCACGCGCGGGCGGCAGCTCGGAGGTCAGCGTGGCGAATACACGCCGCCCTTCGGCCAGCACGCGATCGGCGTCCTCACCGTGGGCGCCGCCGACCAGCACCACGAACTCGCCGCGACGCTGGTCGGCGTCCGTGGCGACGCGCTCGGCGAGCGCGCCGAGCGGCTCGGCCAGGATCGTCTCGAAGCGCTTGGTCAGCTCGCGCGCGAGCACGCCTTCGCGCGCGGGCCCGAACACGGCGGCCATGTCGGCCAGCGATTCGGCGATGCGGTGGCTCGATTCGTAGAAGATCAAGGTGCGCGTTTCGGCCGCGAGCAGCTGCAGGCGCTCGCGGCGGCCCGCCGGCTTGGCCGGCAGGAAACCCTCGAAGACGAAGCGGTCGCTCGGCAGTCCGGCCACCGACAGCGCCGCGATCGCCGCGCAGGCGCCCGGGACCGGCGAGACCACCAGGCCCGCCGCACGCGCGGCGCGCACCAGCCGGAAGCCCGGATCGCTGACCAGCGGCGTGCCGGCATCGCTGATCAGCGCCACGTCCTCGCCCTGGCGCATGCGCTCGACCAGCCGCTCGCACTGCTCGCGCTCGTTGTACTCGTGCAGCGCGACGGTCGCGGCGGCACTGCCGACGCGCGCCAGCAGCGGTGCGCTGTGCCGCGTGTCCTCGGCGGCGATGACCGTGACGCGGCGCAGCACCTCGGCGGCGCGCAGCGTCAGGTCGTCGAGATTGCCGATCGGGGTGGCCACGACCCAGAGCTGGCCGGGAGAACCGGACATGCGCGCCTCATGCGAATCCATTGGGAACCGGCATTGTAGGCTGCCGCCCCGGAGCGCCGTTCCGGCCGCGCTCCGGGGCGCCTGTTATCATCGCGTTCCCAGCCGGCCGCCTGCGGTGCCCATGTCTTCCGAACGCCGTTTCCGCCCTGCCGTGGTCCTGACCGTGGTCCTGGCCCTGCTGGCCGGCGCCTGTTCGACCCTGCCGGTCGGCCGCCCGGCCGATGCAGGCCTGGCCGACCGTGCCGAACAGCTCTACCGGGACGGCCAGCTGGACGAATCGGCCAACCTGTTCCTCAACCTGGCCAGCCAGAGCCGCGCCGATGCCGCCGCGCACTATCGCCTGCGCGCGGCCGAGGTGCTGCGCGACGCCGGCCGCCTGGATGCGGCCGCGCAGGCGATCGCCGACATCCGGCGCCGCCGCCTGCAGGGCGACGAGCCGCAGCGGCTGGACCTGCTCGATGCCGAGATCGCGCTCGGCCGCGGCGACGCGACCCATGCGCTGGACCTGCTCGACCGGGCCGAGGGAGAAGCGCTCGCGCCGGCCCTGCGCCTGCGGCAGCTCGAGCTTCGCGCACGCGCGCAGGCGACGGCGGGCGACCGCTTCGCCGCGGCGCGCACGCGGGCGGCGATCGATCCGCAACTGGCCGGGGCCGATCGCGACCACAACCGCAGCGAGATCGTCGAGACCCTGCTGGCGCTGGAGCCGGCGGCGCTGATCGCCCGTGCCGAGACGCTGCAGGCGGATGACCCGCTGCTGCCGTGGATCGAGCAGGCCCTGCGCCGCAAGGGGTCGATGCTGCCGCGGCAACTGCCGCAGGCCAACCGTCCGGTCGGAACGCTGACTCCGGACGACAGCGGCCAGCTGCAAGCGGAAGGGTATCGCCCGCTGCGCCAGGTCGCGCTGCTGCTGCCGCTGTCCGGCCCGCTGGCGGGCGTCGCGCAGTCGATCCGCGACGGCTTCTTCACGGCGTACTTCGCCGACGCCTCCGAGCAGCGGCCGACGGTCCGCGTCTACGACGCGGGCGATACGCCGGCGGCGGCGGTGGCGGCCTACCAGAAGGCGGTGGCCGACGGTGCCGACCACGTGGTCGGACCGCTGCAGCGCGAGTCGGTCGGCGAGCTGTTCCGCCAGCCGCTGCCGGCGCGCGTGCTGGCGCTCAACCATCCCGACAGCGGCGAAGTGCCGCCGCCGGGCAATGCCGAGTTCGGCCTGCTGCCCGACGCCGAAGGCGCCCAGGCGGCGCAGCGCATGCTCGATCGCGGCATCGCGAGTGCGGCCGTGATCGCCGCCAAGACCGACTGGGCCGAGCGCGCGGCGCTGGCGTTCCGCACCCAGTTCGAGGCCGGCGGCGGCCGCATCGCCGGCGAGGCACGCCTGCTCGACAACGAGGTCAACTACCGCAACGCGATCACCCAGGCGACCGCGAGCCTCGGGGCGGACGGCGGCATCTTCATCAGCATGCGGCCGCAGCAGGCCCGCCTGCTGGTGCCGCAGCTGGCGATCGCCAGCATCTCCGCGCCGGTGTTCGGCACCTCGCACATCTACGCCGGCGACCCGAACTCCGGCTTCGACCGCGACCTCAACCAGGTCGAGTTCTGCGATGCGCCGTGGCTGTCCACCCCGGTGCCGGGGCGCCCGGACCGCGGCAACATCTCCAACCAGATCGCCAGCGCCAACGGCGTCGGCGCGCGCCTGTTCGCGTTCGGCATGGACGCCTACGCGCTGCTGCCGTACCTGGGCTGGATGCTGCAGCATTCGGACCAGTACATCGACGGCGCCACCGGCCAGCTCACCGCGGACAGCTTCGGCCGCATCCACCGCCGGCTCGGCTGGATGCGCTTCGAGAACGGCATCGCCCGACCCGCCCAGGGCGTCCTCAGCCCGGTACCGGCGGCTCCCGCGCTGCAATGAACATGCGCCTGGCCGGCGCCCGCTACGAGGCGCTGGCGCTGGCGCACCTGCAGCAGGCCGGTCTGCGGCTGATCGCCCGCAACGCCACCTACCGGCAGGGCGAGCTGGACCTGGTCATGAGCGAGGGCGAGACCGTCGTCTTCGTCGAGGTCCGCTACCGCCGGCACGCGGCGTCCGGCAGCGGCCTGGAATCGGTCGGCGCCGCCAAGCGTGCGAAACTGGTCCGCGCCGCCGGGCTTTTCCTCGCGGCGCATCCGGCGCTGGCGCGAAGGCCCTGCCGGTTCGACGTCGTCGCGTTCGGTGCCGACGCCGGCGCCATCGACTGGCAGCGCAACGCCTTCGACAGCTTCTGAAGAGGTCCGCCCCATGAATGCTTCCCGTCCGCTCCTCGCCGTGCTCGCCGCCGCCTCGCTGCTGCTCGGCGGCTGCGCGGCCCTGGTCGTCGGCGGCGCCGCCGCCGGTGCCGGCGCAGCGCACGACCGGCGCTCGACGCGCACGGTGTTCTCCGATCGCAACATCCAGCTGTCCGCCTACGACGACCTCAACAAGGACAAGGAGCTGGCGCTGAAGAACAACGTCTCGATCGTCGTCTACAACGGCGTCATGCTGCTGGTGGGCGAGGTGCGCAGCGCCGAGCTCAAGCAGCGCGCCGAGGGCATCGTGGCCGGTTTCGCCGGCGTACGCCGCCTGGTGAACGAGATCGAGGTGCGCGAGCCGGAGGGCTTCTGGTCGCGCCGCCGCGACAACACGATCACCGCCCACGTCAAGACCGCCCTGCTCGACCTCACCAGCCTGCAAGGCTTCGACCCCACGCGCATCAACGTGACCACCGCGCACCGCACGGTCTACCTGATGGGCCTGGTCGACGACGAGGAAGACGAAGCCGTCTCCAGCATCGCCCGCAACGTCAACGGCGTGGAGCGGGTGGTCAAGGTCTTCGAGTACCGCGACTGACTCCTCCTTCCCGTCCACCGACCGCCCCGGCCGCCGCCATGCCGCTTTCCCCGCCCGTCCTCGACCGCCTGCGCACGCTGTTCCCCGGCGATGCGCTGCTGACCGCGCCTGCCGACTGCGCGCCGTACGGCCGCGACGACTCCAAGCGCGAGGCGCTGCCGGATGCGGTGGTGCTGCCGACCACGCACGCCCAGGTGCTCGACCTGGTGCGGCTGTGCCGCGAGCACCGGCTGCCGCTGTTCGCGCGGGGCCGCGGCACCGGCACCACGGGTGCGGCGGTCCCCCTCGGCGGCGGCCTGGTCGTCGGCTTCGAGCGGATGAACAAGATCCTCGCCATCGACGCCGACAACCGCGTCGCCGTGGTGGAGCCAGGCGTGCTCAACGGCGACCTGCAGGCCGCCGTCGCCGCGCACGGCTTCTTCTGGCCGCCGGACCCGGCATCGGCCGCCACCTGCACGGTGGGCGGCAACATCGCCTGCAACGCCGGCGGGCCGCGCGCGGTCAAGCACGGCGCCACCCGCGACAACGTGCTGGCCGTGCGCGCGGTGGCCGGCAGCGGCGAGGATTTCCGCTTCGGCAAGGCGACCAGCAAGGCCGCCACCGGCTACGACCTGGCCCGGCTGATGGTCGGCTCCGAGGGCACGCTGGCGCTGGTCACCGAGGCGACGCTGAAGCTGGTGCCGCTGGCCTCGGCACGCGCCACGCTGCGCGCGACCTACGTCGACATCGAGACGGCCGCGGCCGCGGTGGCGCGCATCATGGCCCAGCCGGTGACGCCGTGTGCGCTGGAGTTCATGGATGACGAGGCGTTGCGCCTGGCACGCCTGCACGGCGGCGAGGCGATCCCGGTCGCCGGCGCGCTGCTGCTGATCGAGGTCGACGGCGAGGCCGACGCGTTGCCGGCCGCGGCCGAGGCACTCGCCCACGCCGCCCGCGGCGCGGGCCTGATCGACCTGGCGATCGCCAGCGACCCGCGCGACGTCGAGGCGATCTGGGCCGCACGCAAGGCGCTGAGCCCCAGCCTGCGCTCGATCGCGCCGAAGAAGATCAACGAGGACGTGGTCGTGCCGGTCAGCCGGCTGCCGGCCCTGGTCGCCGGCCTCAAGGCGATCTCGGCACGGCACGGCATCCCGATCGTCAACTTCGGCCATGCCGGCAACGGCAATGTCCACGTCAACCTGCTCTATCACCCGGACGACCCGGCGCAGGCGGCCCAGGCGCCGGCCTGCCTCTCGGCCGTGTTCGACCTGGTGCTGTCGCTGGACGGCACGCTGTCGGGCGAGCACGGCATCGGCCTGGCCAAGCGCCCATTCATGCGGCGCGCGCTCGATCCGGTCGCCATCGAGCTGATGCGCCGGATCAAGACCCAGTTCGACCCGGACGGCATCCTCAATCCGGGCAAGCTGCTACCGGACTGAGTACGCCGGCCCTGCCACCGCGCGACCGTTCCGCGTTCCCGGGCATCCGGTCCTGGCGCCTGCCGCGCCCGGCATCGCGCTGCGTGCGGCCCCCAGGGTCCTTTCCCTCCCCGAAACCGGATTCCACGATGCTGCGTACCCTCTCGCTTTCGCTGTGCCTGGCGGTGTCGGCTCTCGCTCTGCCACCGGCCCGGGCCGATGTCGCCCAGCCCGGTGACGACCCGCAGATCGCACAGGCCTTCGACGCCGACCAGCGCGAACGCGCCGAGCTGCCCCGGCAGACCTCCCAGGACGCGCTGCGCAGCTTCGCCCGGCAACTGGCCCTGCACGACGCCGAACGGCGCGTGGCCGTGCAGGCCGCGTTGCGCGAGCAGCGCCTGCGCACCGCGGCCGACTACCGCAAGGCGGCCACGATCATGCAGCACGGCCAGACCCCTGCCGACTACCTGATCGCGCATGCGCTGGCGACGATCGGCAGCACGCTCGCGCCGGACGATCGCGAACTGCGCTGGCTGGCAGCGGCCACGACTGATCGCTGGCTGCTCTCGCGCAAGCAACCGCAGTGGTACGGCACGCAGCCGGTCTGCGATGCGCGCGCGACCCCGCCGACCTGCCGGCTGGACGTCGCCGAGACCGCGGTCAGCGACGACGAGCGCGCCGCCGCTGGTATCGCACCGCTCGAGGAACTCAGGCGTGAGGCCGACGCGCGCGCGACGAAGCTCGGCGCCCAGTTGGGCGCGTCGAAATCACCGTAGCTGCCAGCGAAAGCCCGGTCCGCGCCGAGACCACGGCGCTCCCGGCGTGACCTGGTACGGGCGTCGCTTCGTTCGCGCCCGAGTCATGCACCGCTCCGGGGCCTGTGCGACGACGCCTGTCCCGCGGAAAAAGCGGCCGGCCTGGACAGGAGCGGGGCGCGCTAGAGCCAGCCTTCGAGATCCGGGCTGACCGCGGAGGAAACATGCAAGTCGCGCCGGGGGCCACGGCGTTCGTAGACGTCTACCTGGCCGTCGACCTCGATCTTCATGTATTGCGGGAACCCGGCCGGCGCGTGGCCGTCCACCCACAACGTGCCGTGGTAGAGACCGGTTCTCGTGTCCAGCACCGTGCCGTCGGATCGGGCCTTCACGATGACGACGACGTCGTAGGAGGCATGCACCGTCAGCTCGACCACCACATCTTCCGGAACGCCGTAGCGTGCTTCGTACCAGGATGGCAAGACGTCGCCGGCGACCGTGAAGGTGGACGGATCGAGCGGTCCGTCCGCGCAACCGCTGGTTCCGATCGTGAGCGTTCCGACCAGGGCCAGGAAAGCACGCCGATTCATGGACCGGTCCCTCGTCGACTAGGACAGCGCGTACAGCGCGAGCCCCAGCACCAGCGCCGCATAGACCCCGGCCAGCACGTCGTCGAGCATGACGCCGAGGCCGCCTTCGACGCTACGATCGGCCCAGGACACCGGCCAGGGCTTCCACACGTCGAACAGCCGGAACAGGAAGAACGCCGCGGCGATCCATCCCCAGTGAAGCGGCAGCGCCAGCAGCGGCAGCAGCGTGATCCACTGGCCGACGAACTCGTCCCAGACGATGACGCCGGGATCCTCCAGGCCGAGCCGCTTCACGACCACATGCGAGGCCCAGACGCCGAGCGCGAATGCGGCCACGAGACCAGCCAGGTAGACCGGCAGCGGGCAGCCGCTCAGCGGCAGCCACAGCAGGACGGCGACGGCGGAGCCGGCGGTTCCCGACGCGAACGGGCTGAAGCCCGAACCGAAGCCCGATGCGATCCAGCCGGCCGGATGGCCGAGCACGGCGCGGCGCTGCGCCGCGTCGAGCCTCATGCGAAATGCTCCCAGCCGCGCGCCGGCAGTGTGATCGGCGCACCGTCGGCATCGAGCGCGCGCACGCCGGCCCCTTCCACCACGCGGCCGATCCGCGTGGCGCCGCAGCCGATCCGCGCCAGGTCGCGCTGCAGGTCGCCGGCGCGGTGCGCGGGTGCGGTGAAGGCCAGCTCGTAGTCGTCCCCGCCGGCCAGTTGCAGGCGCGCGCGGTCGGCCGCCGCAAAGGCGCCGAGCAGGGCCGGGCTGGACGGCAGGGCGTCGGTCTCGATGTCGATGCCGACGCCGCTCCGGTCGGCAATGTGGCCCAGATCGGCCAGCAACCCGTCGGATACGTCGATACAGGCGGTGGCGGCGCCGCGCAGGGCCGCGCCGGCGGCGATGCGCGGCTCGGGCCGGTCCAGGCGCGGATCGAGCTGGGCGCGCAGGGCCGGATCGCCGGACCGGCGCCGCAGCCACAGCGCGGCGGCGGCGTCACCGAGCGTGCCGGTGACGAAAACCGCGTCGCCGACGCGCGCGCCGTCGCGGCGCAGTGCCTGTTCCGGCGGCACGAAGCCGTGCACGGTCACCGTGATGGTCAGCGGCCCGGAGGTGGTATCGCCGCCGATCAGCGCGACGCGATGCTGGGCGGCCAGGGCGCCGAAGCCGGTGCAGAAGGCCTCGACGAAGGCGGCATCGGCGGTCGGCAGCGTCAGCGCCAGCAGCGCCCAGGCGGGCGTGGCGCCCATCGCGGCCAGGTCGCTCAGGTTGACGGCCAGCGCCTTCCAGCCGATGTCCGCCGCCGCGGTGTCGGCCGGGAAATGCACGCCGGCGACCAGCGTGTCGGTGCAGATGGCCAGCTCGTGGCCGGGCGGCGGCAGCACCAGCGCGGCGTCGTCGCCGATCCCCAGGCGCACGTCGTTGCGCTCGATACCGGCACGGCGGCGGATCAGGTCGATCAGGTCGAACTCGCTCATCGGCGGACTCCTGCCCCGCGCCGGCGTGCTAGCGGCCGCGGTACTCGGGGGCGCGCCATTCGGCGGCCAGCTTGTCGAGCACGCCGTTGACGTAGGTGTGCCCGTACTCGGAACCGAAGCGCTTGACGACCTCGATCGCCTCGTTGATGACGACGCGGTACGGCACGTCCGGCCGATGCCGCAGCTCCCAGGCCGACAGGCGCAGCACGGCGCGCTCGATCGGGTCGACCTGCGCGATTTCGCGGTCCAGGTGCGGCTTGAGGCCTTCGTCGAGTTCGCTGCAGTGGGCCTCGACGCCGCGCAGCAGCTCCTCGAAGTACTCCAGGTCGGCGATCTCCATGTCCTGCTCGTGGCGGAACTGCTCGATCACGAGGGTCATCTTGCTGCCGGACATCTGCCAGGCGTAGAGCGCCTGCAGCGCACGACGGCGGGCGCGGGCGCGGGCGGCCGGGTCGACGCCGGTTACGCGATGCGAGGGGTTCACAGGAGCCTCCACAGGTCAGCCATTTCGATCGCCGCCAGCGCGGCCTCCTCGCCCTTGTTGCCGTGTGCACCGCCGGCACGGGCCTGGGCGTCGGCATGACGCTCCACCGCCAGCACGCCGTTCAGCACCGGGATGCGGTAGTCGAGCGCGACGCGCATCAGGCCGTCGGCGCAACCGTCGGCGACCTGCTCGTAGTGACGCGTGTCGCCGCGCACGACACAGCCGAGCGCGACGATCGCGGCATGGCCGCCGGCTGCCGCCAGGCGGGCCGCGACGGCCGGGATCTCCCAGGCGCCGGGCACGCGCACGACGTCCACCGCAGCCGCGTCGACGCCGTTCTGCGCGAACGCGGCCTGGGCGCCGGCGACCAGGGCATCGACGATGCCGGGGTTCCAGCGGCTGGCGACGATCGCGTAGCGCGCGTCAGGGACGGGGCGAAGCTCGCCGGCGAGGTTGGGCATGGGCTTGGGTTGCGCGACGGCACGGGGCGGGCGGCGGCCCGGGGGGGAGCATTATCCACGGATGCCGCGGCCGCGTGCGTGCGCGGTGCGCTCAGGTTTCGTCCCAGCTGGCCACGTCGAGGCCGAAACCGCCGAGGCCGACCAGCTTGCGCGGGGTACCGAGCACGCGCAGGTGGCGCACGCCCAGGTCGCACAGGATCTGCGCCCCCAGGCCGTGCTGGCGCCATTCGGCGGCAGCCGCCGCGGGACGGGCCGGCGCCTGGACGAGCTTGTCGAGCAGCGCGGCCTCGGCGTCGACCTCGCTCAGCACGACGACCACGCCGCGGTCCTCGTCGGCGATCCGGCGCAGCGCGGCGGTGACCGTGAGGCCGAGGTCCTCGCGCTTGAGGTGCAGCACGTCCGACAGCGTATTGCGCACGTGCACGCGCGTGAGCACCGGCGCGCCGTCGTCGACGCAGCCGCGCACCAGGGCGTAGTGCAGCGCGCCCTGCAGGCGATCGCGGTAGACCACCAGGCGGAACGTGCCGAATTCGGTCTCGACCGCCACGTCGCACAGCCGCTCGACGGTCTTCTCGGTCGCCAGGCGGTAGCGGATCAGGTCGGCGATCGTGCCGATCTTGAGACCGTGCCGGGCGGCGAAGCGCTCCAGCTCCGGCCGCCGCGCCATCGAGCCGTCCTCGGCCAGGATTTCCACCAGCACGCCGGCCGGCTCCAGACCGGCCAGCGCGGCGAGGTCGCAGGCGGCCTCGGTATGGCCGGCGCGCGCGAGCACGCCGCCGGGCTGGGCGGCGAGCGGGAAGATGTGGCCGGGCTGGACGATGTCGGCCGGGCCCGCGTCCGGCCTGACCGCCGCCTGGATCGTGCAGGCACGGTCCTGCGCGGAGATGCCGGTGGTGACGCCCTCGGCGGCCTCGATCGAGACCGTGAAGTTGGTGTGGTACGGCGAGGTGTTGTCGCTGACCATCGGCTTGAGGCCCAGCTGCCGGCAGCGTTCCTGCGTCAGCGGCAGGCAGACCAGGCCACGGCCCTCGCGCACCATGAAGTTGATGTCCTCGGGCCGCACCTTGGCGGCGGCCATGATGAGGTCGCCCTCGTTCTCGCGGTCCTCGTCGTCGAGGATGACGACCATGCGCCCGGCGCGGATGTCCTCGAGGATCTCGGGAATCGTGTTGAAGCTCATGGCGTGTCTCCGGCCGGTGCCAGCCGCAGGCGCTCGATGTAGCGCGCCAGCAGGTCCACCTCGAGATTGACCGGGTCGCCGGCGCGGCGCGCACCGAACGTGGTGACGGCCTGCGTGTGCGGAATCAGGTTGACGCCGAAGCGGCTGTCCTCGACCGCGTTGACCGTCAGGCTGACGCCGTCGATGCAGATCGAGCCCTTGGCGGCGATGTAGCGTGCCAGCGCCGGTGGCGCCTCGAAGGTCCAGCGTTGCGAGCGCGCCTCGTCGGCGACCTCCACCACCCGGCCGATGCCGTCGACGTGGCCGGAGACCAGGTGGCCGCCGAGACGGTCCGAAAGCCGCAGCGCCTTCTCGAGGTTGACGGTGTCGCCGGGCTGCAGCCCGCCGAGCGTCGTCACGGCGAGCGTCTCGACCGAGACGTCGGCGGCGAAGTGGCCGGACCCGACCTCCAGCGCGGTCAGGCAGACGCCGCCCACCGCGATGCTGTCGCCCTCGGCGACGTCGTCGAGCGGCAGCGCGCCCGCATCGACGCGCAGGCGCACGTCGCCGCCGCGTGGCTCGATGGCGGCGATCCGGCCGACCGCCTGGATGATTCCTGTGAACATGCGCAAGCTATCCGTTGGTGACTTGAAGAAGGGCCGGCGCCGGACGCCGCGGGCGCGCGGGCCGGTCAGTCCGGCCGCAGCAGCAGCCGCAGGTCGGCGCCGATCGCGCGCCGGTCGATCGTCCGCAGCCGCCAGCGCGAGGCCATGTCGGCCAGCGTCGGCAACGCCAGCAGCGGCTGCGCCCGGTCGCCGAGCAGCACCGGCGCCACGTAGAGCAGCAGTTCGTCGACCAGGCCGGCGGCGAACAGCGCGCCGCCGAGCACCGGGCCGGATTCGACCTGCAGCTCGTTGACGCCGCGCGCCGCCAGCAGCGACAGCACGGCGGGGAGATCGAGACGCGGCAGGCCGGTTTCAACCGTCGTGGCGACCGGCACGCACTCGACGCGTGCGAACCGCGCATCGACGGGGACAGCATCGACGGCATGCACGACGAGGGTCGGCGCGCTGCCGTCGAGCACGGCGGCTCCGGCCGGTGTCCGCAGCGCGCGATCGAGCACGACGCGCAGCAGCGGGGGAATCGGCGTGTCGCCGGCCTCGGCCAGGCGCAGCGTCAGCCGCGGATCGTCGGCCTGCACGGTGCCGCTGCCGGTCAGCACCGCAGAGCTGCGCGCGCGCCAGCGCTGGACGTCCTCGCGGGCCGCCGCACCAGTGATCCATTGGGAGGCGCCGTCGGCCAGTGCGACGCGCCCGTCCAGGCTCATCGCCAGCTTCAGCCGCAGCCACGGCCGGCCGCGCTCGATGCGGCTGAAGAAGCCGCGGTTGAGCTCGCGGGCCGCCTCGCGCAGCAGGCCGCACTCGACCGCAATGCCGGCCGCGCGCAGGCGCTCGAGCGCGCCACCGGCCTCCTGCGCGGCATCCTCGCTGGCGATCACCACGCGGGCGACGCCGGCGGCGATCAGCGCGTCGGCGCACGGCGGGGTCCGGCCGTGCAGGCCGCACGGTTCCAGCGTGACGTAGGCGGTGGCGCCGCGCGCGCGGCTCCCGGCGGCGGCGAGCGCCTCGACCTCGGCGTGCGGCCCGCCGGCCAGGCGGTGCCAGCCTTCGCCGACGACCTCGCTGCCGTGCGCCAGCACGCAGCCCACACGCGGATTCGGGCGCGTCGTCACCAGGCCGCGCTCGGCCAGCCGCAGCGCGTGCGCCATGTGGGCGTGGTCCAGCGCGGTCGCGGCAGGCGGCGAGGAAGGATCGGTCATCGCGAGGGCGGCCGGAAGCCGCGTCAGAGCTTGCGCTTGCGCGCGCCGGCATCGCCGAGCAACGGCAATTGCAGGCCTTCGAGCACCGGCAGGTCGCGCTCGAGCATCTCGATCTCCTCGCGGAACGCCTGCACGTCGGCGAAGCTGCGGTAGACCGAGGCGAACCGCACGTAGGCCACCTGGTCGAGCTTCTTGAGCTCGCGCATGACCAGTTCGCCCACGCGCAGCGACGGCACCTCGCGCTCGCCGCTGCGGCGCAGGTCGTCGAGCACCGCGCGGACGGCGACGTCGACCGCCTCGCTCGCGACCGGGCGCTTCTGCAATGCGCGCTCGAAGCTGGTGCGCAGCTTGCGCTCGTCGAAGGCCTCGCGACGCCCGTCGCTCTTGGCGACTGCCGGCAGCTTCAGCTCGGCGGTCTCGAAGGTGTTGAAGCGTTCGCCGCACTGCTCGCACTCGCGCCGGCGCCGGATCGTCGATCCGTCCTCGGAAACCCGCGAATCGATCACGCGGGTGTCTTCGTGCTGGCAGAAGGGGCAGTGCACGGGGGCTCAGCCGTAGACGGGGAACGCCTTGCACTGGGCGGTGACCCGCTCGCGCACGGCGGCGATCACCGCCTCGTCGCCCGGGGCGTCCAGCACGTCGGCGATCCAGCCGGCCAGGGCGACGCTCTCGGCCTCGCCGTAGCCGCGGGTGGTGATCGCCGGCGTGCCGATGCGCAGCCCGGAGGTCACGAACGGCGAGCGCGGGTCGTTGGGAACGGCGTTCTTGTTGACGGTGATGTGCGCGCGGCCGAGCGCGGCCTCGGCGTCCTTGCCGGTCACGTCGCGGCCGATCAGGTCGATCAGCATCAGGTGGTTCTCGGTGCCGCCCGAGACGATCTTGTAGCCGCGCGCGATCAGGGTCCTGGCCATCGCCTTGGCGTTGACGACCACCTGCTGCTGGTAGGTCTTGAACTCCGGCTGCAGCGCTTCGAGGAAGGCCACCGCCTTGGCGGCGATGACGTGCATCAGCGGACCGCCCTGGATGCCCGGGAACACGATCGACTGCAGCTTCTTCTCCAGGTCCTCGCCCAGGCCCTTGGCGACGATGATGCCGCCGCGCGGGCCGCGCAGCGTCTTGTGGGTGGTCGAGGTCACCACGTGCGCGTGCGGCACCGGATTGGGGTAGACGCCGGCGGCGATCAGGCCGGCCACGTGCGCCATGTCGACGAACAGGATCGCGCCGACGCGATCGGCGATCGCGCGCAGCCGCGCCCAGTCCACGACCTGCGAATACGCGCTGAAGCCGCCGACGATCATCTTCGGCTGGTGCTCGACCGCCAGGCGCTCGACGGCGTCGTAGTCGATCCGGCCCTCGGCATCGACGCCGTACTGGATCGCGTTGAACAGCTTGCCGGAGATGTTGACCTTGGCGCCGTGCGTCAGGTGGCCGCCGTGCGCGAGGCTCATGCCGAGGATCGTGTCGCCCGGCTGTAGCAGCGCCAGGTACACGGCCTGGTTGGCCTGCGAGCCCGAGTGCGGCTGGACATTGGCGTAGTCGGCGCCGAACAGCTCCTTGACGCGGCCGATCGCCAGCTTCTCGGCGATGTCGACGAATTCGCAGCCGCCGTAGTAGCGCTTGCCCGGGTAGCCTTCGGCGTACTTGTTGGTCAGCACGCTGCCCTGCGCCTCCAGCACGCGCGGGCTGGCATAGTTCTCCGAAGCGATCAGCTCGACATGGGTCTCCTGGCGGGAGGCTTCGGCGCGGATGGCGCCGGCAAGTTCCGGGTCGAAACCGGCGATCGCGAGATCCTTGGCAAACATGGACAACCTGCTGGCAGCGGAGAAACGGGGGATTTTAGCCCGGATTGCCCGCCGCCGTCCGGCGCCGCGCCGCCGCGCCAGCGCGCCGGGCCGGCCGGCACGGATGCCCTGGCCGCCGCGGGTCCGGAACGCGTGGCGGGCGGGCCTCCTTCGCGTCCACGCATGACGCGCCGGGCACCGATCGGCGATAATCGCGGCCCTTCTTTCTTCCGGGCAGACCCGGCGCCGGCCTCCCGGCCGGCCGTGGCGCGGCCTGCCCTCTTCCGGAGTCCGCATGCAGTACATCTACACGATGATCGGCGTCAGCAAGGTCGTCCCGCCCAAGCGCCAGATCATCAAGGACATTTCGCTCTCGTTCTTCCCGGGCGCCAAGATCGGCCTGCTCGGCCTGAACGGCGCCGGCAAGTCGACCGTGCTGCGCATCATGGCCGGCGTCGATACCGACTACCAGGGCGAGGCGCGGCCGCAGCCGGACATCAAGATCGGCTACCTCGCGCAGGAGCCGCAGCTCGATCCGGAAAAGACCGTCCGCGAGGCGGTCGAGGAAGGCGTCTCCGAGGTGCTGGACGCCCAGAAGCGTCTGGAGGAGGTCTACGCCGCCTACGGCGAGGAAGGCGCCGACTTCGACAAGCTCGCCGCCGAGCAGCAGCGCCTGGAGAACATCCTGGCCGCCAGCGACGCGCACGCGCTGGAGCGCCAGCTGGAAGTGGCCGCCGACGCGCTGCGGCTGCCGCCCTGGGACGCCAGGATCGGCACGCTGTCCGGCGGCGAGAAGCGCCGCGTGGCGCTGTGCCGCCTGCTGCTGCAGAAGCCGGACATGCTGCTGCTGGACGAGCCGACCAACCACCTGGACGCCGAGTCGGTCGAATGGCTCGAGCAGTTCCTGGCGCGCTTCCCCGGCACCGTCGTGGCGGTCACCCACGATCGCTACTTCCTCGACAACGCCGCCGAGTGGATCCTGGAACTCGATCGCGGCCGCGGCATCCCGTGGAAGGGCAACTACTCGTCCTGGCTCGAGCAGAAGGAAGAGCGCCTCAAGCAGGAAGAGAACCAGGAAAAGGCGCGCCAGAAGGCGATCGCCCGCGAGCTGGAATGGGCACGCAGCAACGCCAAGGGCGGCCGCAGCAAGGGCAAGGCGCGCCTGGCCCGCATCGAGGAGCTGCAGTCGGTCGACTACCAGAAGCGCAACGAGACCAACGAGATCTTCATTCCGCCGGGCGAGCGCCTGGGCAGCTCGGTGATCGAGTTCAAGGGCGTGTCCAAGTCCTTCGGCGACCGCATGCTGATCGACGACCTGTCCTTCGTCGTGCCGGCCGGCGCGATCGTCGGCATCATCGGCCCCAACGGCGCCGGCAAGTCCACGCTGTTCAAGATGATCACCGGGCAGGAAACGCCGGACAAGGGCGAGATCAACAAGGGTCCGACCGTGCAGATCGCCTACGTCGACCAGAGCCGCGAGAAGCTCGAAGGCAACCACAACGTGTTCCAGGAAGTCTCCGGCGGCTCGGACATCCTCAACATCAACGGCATCGAGATCCAGTCGCGCGCCTACATCGGCCGCTTCAACTTCAAGGGCCCGGACCAGCAGAAGCTGGTCGGCACGCTGTCCGGCGGTGAGCGCGGCCGCCTGCACCTGGCCAAGACGCTGCTGCAGGGCGGCAACGTGCTGCTGCTCGACGAGCCGTCCAACGACCTGGACATCGAGACCCTGCGCGCGCTGGAAGACGCCCTGCTGGAGTTCCCCGGCAATACCTTCGTGATCTCGCACGACCGCTGGTTCCTCGACCGCATCGCCACGCACATCCTGGCGTTCGAGGGCGACTCCCACGTGGAGTTCTTCCAGGGCAACTACCGCGAGTACGAAGAGGACAAGAAGCGCCGCATGGGCGAGGAAGCCGCGCGGCCGCATCGCGTGCGCTTCAAGAAGCTGGCCTGAGCGACCGCCGGCGGGGCGCGCCCTGCGCGCCGCCGGCCCCCTGGCACCGGAGACTCCCGATGAACTTCATGGCCTCGCTGGCCGCTGCCTGGCAGCGCAACGACTCGCTGGTCTGCGTCGGCCTGGACCCCGAACCGGGCCGGCTGCCGCCGCACCTGGGCCAGGGCCCGGCGGCGATCGGCGCGTTCTGCCGCGCGATCGTCGATGCCACCGCGGACCAGGTGTGCTGCTACAAGCCGCAGATCGCGCACTTCGCCGCACAGCGCGCCGAAGTGGTGCTCGAAGACCTGATCGCCTACATCCACGCGCGGCATCCGGGCGTCCCGGTGATACTCGACGCCAAGCGCGGCGACATCGGCTCGACCGCCGTCCACTACGCCACCGAGGCGTTCGACCGCTACGGCGCCGATGCGGTCACGCTGAACCCGTACCTCGGCCGCGACTCGGCGCAGCCGTTCCTGGACCGGGCCGACAAGGGCGTGGTCCTGCTCTGCCGCACCTCCAATCCCGGCGCCGCCGACTTCCAGGACCTCGACGTCGGCGGCCGCCCGCTCTACCAGCGCGTTGCCGAGACGATCGCGACGCGCTGGAACGCCAACGGCAACTGCCTGCTGGTGACCGGCGCGACCTGGCCGGAAGA
Source organism: Dokdonella koreensis DS-123 (assembly GCF_001632775.1). Lineage (NCBI taxonomy): Bacteria > Pseudomonadati > Pseudomonadota > Gammaproteobacteria > Lysobacterales > Rhodanobacteraceae > Dokdonella > Dokdonella koreensis. Next base: position 757,647 of record NZ_CP015249.1, on the reverse strand, counting down.
AATCGCCGCGGTGCGCGCGATCGTCGGCGACCTGCCGCTGCTGGTGCCCGGCATCGGCGCCCAGGGCGGCGACGTCGAGGCTGTGATCCGCAACGGCGCCACCGCGGCCGGCACCGGCCTCCTGATCAGCTCGTCACGGGCGATCCTCTATGCCGCCTCGGGCGAGGATTTCGCCGAGGCCGCGCGCAATGCGGCAGCCAGCCTGCGCGAGACGATCAATCGCTGCCGCGGCACGACGCGCTGATCCCGCCGGGGAATCCCGGTCACGCCGGCAGCGCCGCCCGCTCCCGCCACCACAGCGGTAGCGCCCGCAGCGCGAAATGCCCCCAGATGCCGAGCCAGACCAGCGCGCGCAGCAGTGGATTGCGCGCCGCCGGATCGAATCTGGCGAAGTAGCGCCACATGCCGCGGTGCTTGTGGCGGGCGACGAACAGCGGCCGGTGGCGGCTGGAACTGCCCTGCGCGTGCTGCACCTCCACCGCGTAGGCCAGACCGACCGCGCGGCCGGCGCCGCGCACCCGCCGGCACAGGTCCAGGTCCTCGCAATGCAGGAAGTAGCCTTCGTCGAAGCCGCCGAGCCGCTCGAACACCGCGCGCGGCAGCAGCATGCAGGCGCCGGAAACCGCCTCGACGGTCTCGACCTCGGTCGCGACCGGGGGCGGCGGCTGCTCGACACCGGCCAGCGCCGGCCAGCGCGACTCCCAGCGCGCCAGTCCGGTGACCGTCATCAGCGCGCGCCGCAGCGTCGGGTCGCGGCGGCGGACCGCCCGCGCCGTGCGGCCGTCGGCGTCGCGGACGTGCACGCCGAGCAGGCCCAGCCCGGGATCGGCGGCCAGCAGCGCACGCAGCCGCGCGAGGGTGTCGTGCTCGACCTGGCAATCGGGATTGAGGAACAGCAGCGCGTCGCCGCGGGCGACGGCGGCGCCGCGGTTGCAGGCCGGTCCGAAGCCGAGATTGGCGCCGTTGCGCAGCACGCGCAGGCGGGCGTCGCCGGCGTGACGAGCCTCGACGGCTTCGGGCTGGCCGTCGGCGGAGGCGTTGTCGACCAGTACGACCTCGACCGGCGCGGTCGAGGCCAGCACGCGATCGATGCAGGCGCCGAGCAGCGGCCCGCTGTCGGCACTGACGACGACGACGGTGGTCAGACCTGCGGTGCCGGCGCCCATGGCCTGTGCGGCGCGCGCGTCAGAGTCCGGAGAGCAGCTTCTCGCCCTGCTCGCGCGCATGCGCCCACAAGGCCGGCCAGGCCTCGAAGCCGGCGGCCAGCTGGGACAGTTCCGCGCGCAAGGCGGTCGCGGCGTCGCCGGCACTGTGCGTGTCCGGCCAGTCGCCCAGACGCGGCGTGCCGTTGGCGAGCAGCGCCCGGCCGTTGGCCTCGATGATCGTGCGCACGTCGGCCTGCCAGTAGACCGGCGCATCCGAGGCCGACTCGAACTGCTGCTGCAGGCGCTCGATCAGGTCCGACCGGGCGAAGCTGAGGTATTCCTGCAGGTGGCGCTCGCGCGCGCCTTCGTCGGCACCGGCGATGTCGCGCAGGTGCCCGGCCAGCAGCGTCAGGCGCTGCGCCGGGTCGCTGGCCAGGAAATCGGGCAGCTGGCGCTGGATGTAGTCGCTGACGAAGTGGTTGAAGCGCGGCGTGTGCGCGGCCTGCGTGCGGTCCGAGCGCTTGCGCGCGGCTTCCTGCACGTGGCCGATCACCACCGGCAGCTCCATCACCAGCGCACGCGGATGGATCAGCCGCGTGACGGTCGAGAACAGCGCATCCTCGCCGCGACCGACCGGGTTCGTGCACGGCAGCAACACGCTGTTGTCGAGCGTGAACGGCGTGAAGTAGCCGATCGTCGCCAGGCGCGCCTGCTGGAAGCCGTACCAGAGGCTGCCGGCCTCGATGTTGCGCAGGTAGCTGTCGCGGTCGCGGCAGAAGTCCGCGCGGCCGTCGGCGGCGATCTGGTAGAGCCAGGTGCCCAGCTCGGTCCGTGAACTGCCGGTGGTGCCGTGCATCGTCGCCAGCACCTGAGCGCCGGCGCGCAGGTGCTCGAGCCGGCCCAGGCTCAGGCTGCGCAGCGCGGTGCGCTCGATCGCGTAGCGGGCGCTGCCGCTGATCGCTCCCAGCGTCTGGCCCGAGGCCTCCAGGTGGAGTTCGAACGGGTCCTCGACGATCTCCTCGCCGGCGCCGAGCGATTCCTCGACGTTGCGGAAGAAGCGGACATGGGCCGCCGTGGTCGGATTCGGGTCGAGTCCGGCGCGTGCGTCCTCGCTGCGCCGCAGCGGCAGGCGCTGGTCGTCGTCGAACATCGCCAGCCGGGCGCCGGCGGACAGCAGCAAGGCGAGGTTCCAGCCGCGTCCGCCACCGAAGCGCGGCTGGGCCGGGTCACGCTGCAGCAGGTACGGCAGCGCCGCGCGGGCGGCGGGCACCGCCTTGGCCAGGCGCTCGACCAGACGCGCCTGCTCGGCATGCCCCAGGTAGGTCACCTTGGCGCCGGTGGCGCGCGCGAACTCGCGCAGCAGGTCGCGGTGCCGGTCGATCGACTCGGAGCGCACCGAGTCGTCGATCACGACATAGTGCCGGCCGGCCCGGAAGCGGCGCTCGTAGTCGGTCAGCGACAGCAGCAGGCGCTCGAGCTGCGCCGGCCGGTCGCAGGCACGCACGAACACCGCGCGCAGCGGCGCCGGTTCCACCGCGGCGGTCTCGCCCAGCCGCTCCAGGAACGTGCGGTCCTCGACCACCAGGCCGCGGCCGACCAGGCTCTGCAGCACCTGGGCCACGCCTTCGCGCGGCACGTTGAGGCCGGAGACGGTCGAGAGGATCCGCGTGACGTGCTCGTCCATGCTGCGGAACTCGCGGCACTGGTCCAGCGCCTGGAGCACCTGGTAGGTCATCACGTGCGTTTCGCCGGTCGAGCGCACCTGGAAGATGCACTCGTTGTTCGACAGCGAGGCGACCATGCCGTCCTCGGACGCGAACAGCGGCGCCTTCGGATCGGGACGCAGTGCCGGTGCGGCCGGTGCCGCCATGCCGACATTGCCGTAGTTGATCTGGAAGTTGAGGTTGCTGCTCATCGGGTACCGTCGAGGGGTGCGCTGCGGACCACGGTCCGGCGATCGGCGCACGGGCGGGGCGCGTATTCTACGCGTCCGCCCGGCCTGCCGCATTCAGGCGGCCTGCCGCGGCCCGCAGCCGGCTCAGCGACTGGGCCAGCGCGCCAGCAGGGCGCGCACCGGGGCACCGGCGGCGAACGCCTGCTCGACGATCGCCGCGTGGTCGTGCACCAGGGCCTGCGCAGCCGCGGCCTGGCCGGCGTCGGCCTGGGCGGCCGCCAGGCGGATGGCCAGTTCCGCGACCAGCGGATGGGCTGCGCCCAGGCGGGCCGCCAGGGCGTCCAGCGCCGCCCGGCGCTGGGCGATCTCGGTCGCGGCGTCGCCGCCGTGGCGGGCGATCTCGGCGACTACCGAAGCGGCGCGCGCGCGCAGGTACGGATCGGCGGCCGTTGCCGCCGCGGCGATCGCCGGCTGCCGCTCGTGCGCGGCGGCGAAGTCGCCGCGGCGGACCTGCCACTCGACATCGAGCAGGCGCGCCTTGGCGGTGTTGGTGTCGTCGGCGCCGTAGCGCGCCAGGTAGCCGGCCTGCACGTGGTCGATCAGGCCCCGCGACTCGGCCAGATCGCCGCGGCGGAGCAGCAGCCGCGCCAGGTTGTACTCGGCGCGCAGGACCGGTGCGCTGTCCGGCGCCAGCGACTGCCGGCGCTGGACCAGCGACTGCCGGAACAACGGCTCGGCCGCCGCGTAGTCGCCCATGTCCTCGTAGACCGAGGCCAGGTTGTTCAGCGGCGCCTGCCCGCTGGAGCCGAGCTGGGCGTAGAGATCGATCGCGCGGCGGTAGTGTGCCGCGGCGTCGCCGAAGCGCCCCAGGTCGTGCAGCGCCGAGCCGACCTCGTTCTCGGCCAGCGCGACGTGGTCGCTGATCTCGCCGTACAGCTCGCGGGAGAGCGCGAGGTTGGCGGCATGCAGCTCGGCGGCGCGGCCGGCCTGGCCGGCGCGTGCGTAGGTCGCGGCCAGCGCCTGCAGCGAGATCTGCACCTGCGGGCTGCGCTCGCCGTCGCGCTCGCGCTTGATCGCGATGGCCTCCTCGAACCGCGCGATGGAGGCAGCGTAGTCGCCGCGGCCCCGCGCGACCAGGCCGAGGTTGTGCAGCGTGGTCGCTACCGGCATCGACTGGGTGCCGGCCAGCTCGCGCCGGATCGACAGGGCCTGCTGCAGCAGCCGCTCCGCCTCGTCGAAGCGGTCGTCGGCCTCCAGCACGACACCCAGCGTATTGAGCGAATCGGCGATCGCCAGCGATCCGGGCGGCGCATGCTGCTCGCGCAGGGCCAGCGCCTGACGCGCCGCGCGCTCGGCGTCCTCGACCGGTCGCGCGTTGTTGGAATAGACGACCGCGAGCTGGCTGAGCGCCGCGGCGGCCGCCAGCGGCTGGTCCACGTCCGGGCGCTGGTAGTGCGCCGCCGCATCGGCGAGCAGCTCGGCCGCGCGCCGGCTCTCACCGATGTGGCGGTAGGCGGTGCCCAGCACGTCGAGCAGGCGTGCCTTGACCGCCGGCGCCGCGTCCAGCTCGCTCCGGATGCGGGCGGCGCCCTGGTCGAGCACGTCGCGCGCGCTGATGTCGCGCGCCTGCCCGGCGCGCGGATTGGAGACCTCGAACACCGACACCAGGTAGTCGCTGACGCGCTCGGCCGTGGCGGCCTGCAGGCGCGCCTCGCGCTCGGCACGCACGGCGCGATCGCGCTGGGCGGCCAGCTGCACGGTGAAGCCCGCGATCACGGCCAGCGCCAGGCCGGCGGCGGCGAACAGCGGCCAGCGCCGCCGCACCAGGCAGCCCAGCGCGTAGGGCAGCGTCCGCGCACGCGCGCTGACCGGGCGATGCTCCAGGTGGCGCCGGATGTCCGTGGCCAGCAGATCGACCGATCCGTAGCGGCGTGCCGGATCGCTTGCGGTCGCCCGCAGCACGATCGCGTCGAGGTCGCCGCGCAGGCGCGCCCCCCAGGGCACGCCGGCAGCCAGGCTGCTCGGGCAGACCTCGGCCGCGCCGAGGCGGGTGATCGTGTGGTCGCCGGCATCCAGGCGGGCGCGCCGCCCGGCCAGCAGCTCGAACAGGATCAGCCCGAGGGCGTAGACGTCGCTGGCGGTCGTGACCGCCTCGCCACGCAGCTGCTCCGGACTGGCGTAGCGCGGGGAGAACCAATCCCCCGGCGCGGCGGCGGTCGCCTCGTGCTCGATCGCGCGGGCGATGCCGAAGTCGAGCAGCACCGGCGCACCGTCGGCGCGCACCAGCACGTTGGACGGCTTGAGGTCGCAGTGGACGATCAACCGCTGATGCGCGAACGCGACGCTGCGGCAGATGCGCACGAACAGCGCCAGCCGCGCCGCCAGGTCCAGGTCCTGCTCGCGGCACCAGCGGTCGACCGGCACGCCCTCGACGTACTCCATGACCAGGTACGGCTGGCCGGCGGCGGTGGCGCCGCCGTCGAGCAGGCGGGCGATGTCCGGATGCTGCAGCGTGGCCAGGATCTGCCGCTCGCGGGCGAAGCGGGCGATGCCGTCGGGGCCTTGCGCGCCGAGCACGACCTTCAGCGCTGCCTGCTGGCGGAAATGGCCGTCGGCGCGTTCGGCCAGGTACACCGCGCCCATGCCGCCCCGGCCGAGCCGGCGCTGCAGCCGCCAGGCCCCGACCCGATCGCCCGGCCGCGGCTCCAGGGCCGTGCCGGTAGCGGCCGCGGCACCGGTCATGGACAGGGTCGGCGCGTCGGCCAGCGGATCGGCGGGCAGGCCGGAATCGGCCCCGGCCCCGGCAGCGGACGCGGCCTGCAGCCGGGCGAACGGCGGACCGTGCGGGTGCGGACACAGGTCCGCGAGCGCATCGTCATCGGGCGGGCCGGCCATGGGCGGATTCCGTCGTCGATCCGGAGGCCTCCGCAACGGGGGCCGTGGTGTACAAGTATAAGCGCCGCTGCCGGCCCGGGCGGCGCCCTCAGGCGGTGTCCGAGGGGGCCTCTCCGGACCCGCGCGAGACGACCACGGCGGCCGCCAGGTCGCCGGTGACGTTCAACACCGTGCGGCTCATGTCGAGCAGGCGATCGACACCGAGGATCAGGCCGATGCCCTCCGGCGGCACGCCGACCATGCCGCAGATCATCGCGATCACCGGCAGCGAGCCGGAGGGTATGCCGGCGGTCCCGATTCCGCCGAGGATGCAGACGAACATCACCGTCAGCTGCTGCAGCAGGCTGAGCTCGACGCCGAAGAACTGCGCCAGGAACAGCACGGTGACGCCCTCGAACAGCGCGGTGCCGTTCTGGTTGGCGGTGGCGCCGATGGTCAGCACGAAACGCGACACCCTCGGCGGCAGCTTCAGCTCCTCCTCGGCGACCTTGAGCGCGGTCGGCAGCGTCGCATTGCTGGAGGATGAGGTGAAGGCCATGACGATCGCCTCCTGCGACCCGCGGAAGAACGCGAGCGGCGACATGCCGCCGAACCAGCGCACCGCGATCGAATAGACCACGAAGAAGTGGATCGCCATCGCCAGCAGCGCGACGCCGACATAGCCGGCCAGCTTGACCAGGAGATCCCAGCCGAACTGCGCGGCCAGGTTGAAGACCAGGCAGGCGACCGCGTACGGCGCCAGCCGGATCACGCCGTGGATCAGCGTCATCGAAATGTCGAACACGCCCTGGAAGAACTCCTTCACGCGCGCCGTCCCCGGCGTGTCGGTCGCCACCAGGCCGATACCGAAGATCAGCGCGAAGAACATCACCGCGATGATGTCGTTGGCGGCGGCGGCGCGGATCACGTTGTCCGGGACGATCTGCACGATCATGCCGATGCCGCCGGCCTGCTGGCTGCTGGCGACGATGGTGCCGGCACGCTCGGCGGCATCGCTGATCAGCGACTGGGCCACCTGCGGGTCGATGCCGTCGCCCGGCCGGAACAGGTTGACCAGCACCAGGCCGATGACCACCGCGATCGTCGACACCACCACGGTGTAGACCAGCGTCCGGCCGCCGATCCGGCCGAGCGACCGGATGTCGCCCATTTCCGCGACGCCGAGCACCAGTGCCGAGAAGATCAGCGGAATCACCAGCATGAACAGCAGGCGCAGGAAGATCTGGCCGACCGGCTGGGTGACGTAGGTCGTCAGGACCTGCAGCCAGCCGCTGTCGGCGCCGGCGCCCACGTGCACGACCAGGCCGGTTGCCAGACCGATGAGAAAGCCCAGCAGCAGGCGTAGATGCAGCGACATGAGGCGTTTCCCCGGCGATGGCGACACCGAAGCCTACCGTCAGCCGGCGCCGCCGCCTAGGCGCGGGCGGCCCGCCGGCGCCTTCCCCAACGAAAAGGGCCGGCTTGCGCCGGCCCTTTCCTGACACTGCAGAGGCGAACCTCAGTTGCCGGTGCCGCCGAAGCGGTAGTTGATCTCGGCGAAGATCGACCGGCCGTACGCGTCGTAGTTGAACGAATCGTAGTACGGGTAGGTCGTGTTCGACCGATCCCTCGGCGGACGCTTGTTGGTGACGTTGTTGGAGATCAGCGACAAGGTCACGTCGTCCACCGTGTAGCTGACGCTGGCGTTGTACGTGGTCCACGGACCGATCGTGTTGACCTCGTTGAACGCCAGCGTCTTGCCGCGGCGCTGGCCGTACAGCGTGGTGCTGAAGCCGCCGTAGTTCCAGGACACGCTGGCGCTGGCCATCCACTTCGGATCACGCGGGAAGTCCAGGAAGGTCAGCTCGTTGATCGTCGGATCGCCCGGGTAGGTGACGTACTCGTGCTTGAGCAGCGTGTTGTAGTCGAAGCCGAACACGAAGTCGCCGGCCGAGTCGGTCTGCAGGCGGTACTGGGCGTTGGCGGTGATGCCGCGCACCTTCTCCTTGGACACGTTGATCGGGTAGGTCCGGATCGAGTTGATGCCGCTCTCGTTGGGACCGGTCGGGTTGAGGTTACGGTCGATCAGGCCGAGCACCGCCACGCAGTTGGGCGAGTTGATGTCGACCGGCGAGCCGCCGACCGTCGCGCCACGACGGCAATCGGCTTCCAGCTGCAGCATCTCGTCGAGCGAGCGCGACTGCACCTGGTCGTCGATCTTGATCTCGTAGACGTCCGCCTTGAACGCGAGGTTCGCGGTGGGCGCCCAGACCACGCCGATCGTCGCCGACTTGGCGTTGACGTTCTTCAGGTCCAGGTTGCCCGACTGGATGCCCGAGACCTGCTCGTTGTTGTAGCGGCAGGCGTTCATGTCGACGTTGTCACCGAACTCCTCGCGGCAGCGGTAGTAGTCGGTCATGCCGGGCGCGAAGAAGCCGCTCTCGCCCTGGTACAGGCCGGCCATGTCCGGTGCACGGAACGCGGTGGCGTAGGTGCCGCGCAGCAGCAGCGAATCGGCCGGGCGGAACTCCAGGCCCAGCTTGTAGGTGAACTTCTCGTCGCTGCGGCCGGACGCCTTGTACTGGTCGTAGCGGGCCGACGCCGTGGCGGTCAGCATGCTGGTCAGCGGCGCGTTCATCTCGGCTGCGATCGCATAGCGGTCACGCTTGCCGTAGCCCTGGGTACCCGAGGCGCCCCAGACTTCGCCGGCGATCAGGCGCGGATCCGGGGAGTCGTCCCACAGCTGGTTGCCGGCCTCGACCAGGGCGGCGAAGCCGACCGGACCGGCCGGCAGCTCGAACAGGCTGAGGTTGGTGACGGTCGCGTTGACCTTCTGCGTGTAGGTGTGCGACTCGCCGCTGATGTAGTCGCTGAACGAGCGGTACTGGTCCGGCGTGATGACCGAGTAGAAGCGGTCCCAGTTGACGTTGTAGACCGGGTACGCGCCGAAGAACGGATCGGTCGCGCCGGCCACCGGGTCGCCGAGGAAGAAGCGGTCCACCAGCGCGCCGAGCGGACGCAGCTGCTTGGAGCGCACGACGTTGTCCGACCGGTGGTAGTAGATGTCGTAGTCCCAGTTCGAGTCGCCGATCGTGCCGCGCACGCCGAGCTGGCCGACGTAGGTCTTGTTGCGGTCGAAGCTGTTGTTGAGACCGAAGATGCCGGTCTGCGACGAGTCGAACACGTGCTGCAGCGAGATGATCGAGCCGACGGTCGGATCGTAGAACGGGCCGGCGCCGGCGCCGCTGCCCCACCAGCTGTAGCTGGAGCCGGCGAAGTACTCGACCGTGTTGACGTTGTACATCAGGCTGCCGTAGGCCTGGGTGTTGTCGTTGATGTCGAAGACACCCTTGACGTAGCCGTTGGCCGAACGGCGATCGTTCATGATCGACGAATAGCCGTTGGTCAGCGGCGAACCGCAGGCGTAGCCGCGGCCCAGGTTGTCCTCGAAGCGGCGCACCGTGCCGCCGTAGGCGCTCGACACGCGGTCGCACCACGCGCCCGGATCGACGAAGTCGTCGGCGACCTCGCCGAGCAGGTCGCGGACCAGGTAGTTGAACGACGGCTGGCCGCGGCCGTTGGGGTTGTCCAGCGTGGAGTCCATCCAACTGCGCTGGAAGCGGTAGATCGGCTCCTGGTTGCGCAGCTCCAGGCTGTAGATCAGGTTGAAGCGCTCCCAGCTGTTGCCGCCGGTGAACTGCAGGCGCTGGCTGTCGCCGCCGCCCTCGGAGTAGCCACCGACGCGCAGGTTCAGCGCGTAGCCGTCCATCTTCTGCTTGAGGACGATGTTGACGACGCCGGCGATGGCGTCGGAGCCGTAGATGGCCGACTGGTTGCCCGGCAGGATGTCGATGCGCTCGACCATCGCCATCGGGATCGAGGAGATGTCGACGAAGTTGCCCGAGCCGTTGTAGAGCAGCGGGTAGTCGGCCATCGGGCGGCCGTCGATCAGGTACAGCGTGAAGCCCGGATCCAGACCGAACAGGCTCAGCGTCTCGGCGCCCTGCGTGAAGCTGGCCGAGGTCTGCGCGCCCTGCACGACGCCGTTGGCCTGGGGCAGCGCACGCAGCACGTCGGACACGCTGCCGAAGCCCTTCTTGGTGATCTCCTCGTTGGTGATCGTGATCACCGGCGAGGCCGTTTCGACCTGCGAGCGGCGGATCAGCGATCCGGTGACCGTGACGGCTTCGAGCTGTTCGGTCTTCTCGGCGCTCTCCTGCCCCTGATCCTGCGCCCAGGCCTGCGAGGCCAGGAACGGCAGGGCCAGCGTGGCGGTTATGGCTGCGACCAGCATTTTGCGTTGCATGTTCTTTCCTCTCGTGACGTAGATGCCCGCACGCGTATCGCCGTGCGGACCGGTCGGGTCTCTCTATCCCGCCGCGGGGAGTCGGTCAGCAGGTGAAGCCGCCGTTGCACGCCTTCACCTGCCGGCCGGTGGCGTCCATTCCTGCGGTCGCTGAACACGGTCCGATGGACCACGCCCGCTTTCCGGCAAACGCTCCTCGCGATCGAAAAACGAAAACCTTCGTAGTTAGTCCGCGCATCGACCCCTCAAGGGGGCGCTGTCGGCACGTATCGCATGCCGGCATCGGACGCGTCCGATGCCGGCGGTTAACCGTTCTCGAACGATATACGAATCTCATCGTAATGAACGCTTGTCAAGTCACCGAAGGTAGGGGACCGCGCCGTTGCTCACTCTGGATTTGGCCCGGACCGGTTTTTTTCGCGGTTTTTCCGCCGATCGAGGCGGTTTGCGCGGTGCCGGCGGCCTCGCATGCGTGCAGCACCTGCACCCTGCCGCTGTACGATCGACGCCGTTCGACCAGCCGGAAGATCGCCGTGCGGCCCGCCCCTGCCGCGCGCCCGGTCCGGCAGGCGCCCTGCCCCGGGACGGCCGCCGCGTCGCCGTCCGATGGCGGACACCGGCGGCCGCCGAGGGTGCCGGGCCGGGCATCCGCGCGCGCGATTGCCGTATGATCGACCGGTCGGCCCCGTAGCTCAGTTGGATAGAGCGCGCCCCTCCTAAGGGCGAGGTCACAGGTTCAACTCCTGTCGGGGTCGCCAGCCGTCCGTCCGCGGTGCAGGGGTGGGGCGGCAGCGAGGCGCGTTCCGCCCTGGCGGGCGAGGCCTCCGGGGGCTCGGTGGGGGTTTCGAGGACGCGTGCATCCGGGCCGGCGACGGGCCGGTGCCTCCGGTCCGCGCGGGGTCGCGCGGCGCAGGCCGCCTCCAATCCGGGAGTATCGATGAGTCCAAGCAAGGTGGAAGCGGGCGAGCAACGGGGCTGGATCGTGCCGATCGGCGGCGCCGAGGAGAAGGAAAGCGCGCCGCGCATCCTCAAGCGCTTCGTCAACGTCAGCGGCGGCCGCGACGCCGACATCGTCGTCATCCCGACCGCCAGCCGCCAGTCCGATACCGGCGCGCGCTACGAGAAGATCTTCCGTGAACTCGGCGCCGAGCGCGTCGACGCGCTGGATTTCGCCCATCGCGACGACGGCAAGCGCGAGGACCGGCTGCGGCGCATCGAGCAGGCGACCGGCATCTTCTTCACCGGCGGCAACCAGCTGCGCATCTCGACGATCCTCGGCGGCACCGCCGCCGCCAAGCTGATCCGCAGCCGCAACGCGCACGGCATCACCGTCGGCGGCACCAGTGCCGGCGCCAGCATCCTGAGTGAGCACATGATCGCCTTCGGCGACGAGGGTTCCTCGCCGAAGGCCGGCTCGGTGCGGCTGGCACCGGGCCTGGGACTGACCAACCGCTTCGTCATCGACCAGCATTTCCGCCAGCGCGACCGCCTCGGCCGCCTGGTCACTGCGCTGGCCTTCAACCCGTTCGCGGTCGGCATCGGCCTGGACGAGGACACCGCGGCGTTCATCGCGCCCGACAACACGCTCGAGGTCGAGGGTACCGGCGCGGTCACCGTGGTCGACGCCGACGGCGTGGAGTTCTCGTCGATGGCGCAGGTCGAGGAAGGGCAGCCGGTCTGCCTGCTCGGGTTGACCGTGCACATCCTCACCGCCGGCGCCACCTTCAACCTGCACACGCGCAAGGCCTCGGCCGGCACGCTGGCCGACGGCTGAGCGATGGCGACCGGCGCCCGCCACCGACACGGACGCGCACCCCCGGTGCCGTGCCGCGCTGGCCGCTAGAACACCGCTGCATCCACCGATAAAGGCATCGACTCCACCGTCCAGAGGTCCTCATGCGCATTCTCGATCGTTCCGTGTACGTCGGTCCTTCGCTGTACGCCCACTTCCCGGTGATCCGGCTGGAACTGGACCTGGGGCCGCTCGAGAGCTGGCCGACCGGACGACTCGGGGCGGACTTCGTCGACGGACTGGTCGCCGCGCTGCCGACGCTGGCCGAACACGGCTGCTCGTACCGCGAGCCGGGCGGCTTCCTGCGCCGCATGCGCGAGGGCGAAGGCACCTGGCTCGGCCACGTGCTCGAACACGTGGCGATCGAGCTGCAGAACGTGGCCGGCGAGCAGGTCACGTTCGGCAAGACGCGCAGCGTCGGCGACGACCGTCCGGGCGTCTACACGGTCGTCTACGAGTACGCGCAGCGCGAGGAAGGCATCGCCGCCGGCGAGCTGGCGATGCGGCTGATCGCCTCGCTGCTGCCGGTCGAACTGCGCCCCGCCGGCAGCGTGCCGGAAGGCTGGACCTTCGACGAGGCACGCGACGAGTTCATCCGCTACGCGCAGCGCCGGGCGCTCGGCCCCTCGACGGCCTCGATCGTGCGCGCCGCGGAAGAGCGCTCGATTCCCTGGCTGCGCATGAACGACCAGTCGCTGATCCAGCTCGGCCACGGCCGCTACCAGCAGCGCATCCAGGCCACCGTCACCGGCCGCACGCCGCACATCGCGGTGGAACTGGCCAGCGACAAGGAGGAGACCAACAAGATCCTCGCCTCGCTGGGCCTGCCGGTGCCGCGCCAGGAGCTGGTGCAGACCGAGAGCGCCGCCCTGCGTGCGGCGCGCAAGCTCGGCGGCACCGTGGTGACCAAGCCCTACAACGGCAACCACGGCCGCGGCATCACGATCAACATCGGCACCGAGGAGGAGATCGCCGCCGGCTTCAACGCGGCGCGCGAGCACTCGCGCTCGGTGATCGTGGAAACCTACGTGCCGGGCGACGACCACCGCCTGCTGGTCGTCAACGGCGAGCTGGTCGCGGCGACGCGGCGCACGCCGGGCCACGTCGTCGGCGACGGCCGGAGCACGGTGGCCGAGCTGATCGAGATCGTCAACCAGGATCCGCGCCGCGGCGTCGGCCACGAGAAGGTGCTGACCAAGCTCAGCCTCGACGCGCAGGCCGCCCTGATGCTCGAGCGCCTCGGCTACGACGCCGGCAGCGTGCCCAGGGACGGCGAGGTCGTCTACCTGCGCTCGACCGCCAACCTCTCCACCGGCGGCACCGCCACCGACGTGACCGACATCATCCATCCGGACAACCGGGCGATGGCCGAGCGCGCGGTACGGGCGATCGGCCTGGACGTCGGCGGCGTGGATTTCATCTCGCCGAACATCGCCGAGAGCTACAAGTCGGTCGGCGGCGCGATCTGCGAGGTCAACGCCGCACCCGGCTTCCGCATGCACGTCAGCCCCAGCGAGGGCACGCCGCGCGACGTCGCCGGCCCGGTGGTCGACCTGCTGTTCCCGCCCGGTACGCCCTCGCGCGTGCCGATCGCGGCGGTCACCGGCACCAACGGCAAGACGACGACGGCGCGCATGCTGGCGCACATCGCCAAGATGGCCGGCTACACGCCCGGCCTGACCACGACCGACGGCGTCTACATCGACGGCCAGCGCACGGTCGAGGGCGACATGACCGGACCGGTCTCCGCGCGCATGGTGCTGGCCGATCCACAGATCGACCTGGCCGTGCTGGAGACCGCCCGCGGCGGCCTGCTGCGCGCCGGCATGGGCGTGCCCGAGGTCGACGTCGCCGCGGTGCTCAACGTGCAATCGGATCATCTGGGCCTCAAGGGCATCGACACGCTCGAGCAGCTGGCCGAGGTCAAGCGCATCGTCGTGGAGGTGGCACGCGACTGCGCGGTGCTGAACGCCGACGACCCGAACGTCCTGAAGATGTCCGGCTACACCGACGCCAAGGTCATCTGCTACGTCACGATGAATCCCTCGCACGCCCTGGTGCGCGAGCACGTGCGGGCCGGCGGCCGCGCCTGCGCGCTGGAGGCCGGCGTCAACGGCCACATGATCACGCTCTACGACAAGGGCAGCCACATCCCGCTGATGTGGACGCACCTGATCCCGGCGACGCTGGAGGGCCGCGCGCTGCACAACGTGCAGAACGCGATGGTCGCCGCCGCGATGGCGTTCTCGCTCGGCATCAAGCTGGACGCGATCCGGCAGGGCCTGCGCACGTTCGACACGACGTTCTTCCAGGCACCGGGCCGCATGAACGTCTACAACGAGCATCCCTTCAAGGTGCTGATGGACTACGGCCACAACGCACATGCGGTCGGCGTCATGGCCGACCTGGCCCAGCGCCTGGACGTCAGCGGCCGCCGCGTCGTCGTGCTGGCCGGTCCCGGCGACCGCCGCGACGACGACCTGCGCGCGATCGCCGAGGCGGTCGCGGGCCGCTTCGACCACTACATCGTCCGGCGCGACGACGCGCTGCGCGGCCGCGACGGCGACGAGGTGCCGCGAATCATCGCCGCGGCGCTGCGCAACGCCGGGGTGCCGGCCGAGGCGATCACCCAGATCCCCGACGAGCAGCAGGCGGTGGACCACGCCCTGCGCGGCGGCCGTCCCGGCGACCTGCTGCTGGTGTTCGCCGACGCGCTGACCCGCACCTGGAAGCAGATCACCAAGTTCCGCCCGGAAGGCGCTCCGCCGCCGGCCGAGCGCAGCGAACCCGCCCTGCTCGCCGCGGTGCCCGAGGACGTGGCGCTGGTCGACATGGACGGCCTGGTGCGCGACGAGCGCGGCATCCGCTTCGCGCGCGAGAGCGACGACTGACGCATGAGCGAGGTGTTCGACGATTCGCGTCGGCTGACCGGCATCAACCTGTACTTCCCGGCCACCGGCGCGGCGCTGGAGACGGTCGGCATCGCCGTCGATGCCTCGCTGGTCCTGCGCTGGCAGGCCAACCTGGCGGCGGCGCGACAGGCGCTCGGCTGGCCGGCGGAGGCGGTGGTGGCGCGGCTGCACGCCGCCGGCGCGTCGCTGGCGATGGCGGCGCCGCCCGACCAGCTCTACGCGGCGACCGAGGTCAACGAATGGGCGCTGGAGGCCGCACTCGGCGAGCGCCTGCCGCCGGCAGCGCGCCGGTACGCCCCCGGCCATGCCGCCGCCTGGGACCCGGACCAGGCGCTGCCGACGCTGCGCGCGGCCGCCGCCGCCGAAGCCTGCCCGCGCCTGGCCGCGCTGCTGCGGCAAGCCGCCGCGCGCAGCCTGCCGGCCCTGCTCGACGACGACGCGCTGACGCTGGGCGAAGGCACCGGCGGCCGCACCTGGCCGCGACCGGCCCTGCCGGCCGTCGACGAGGTGGACTGGGACGCGCTGGCGGCGATACCGGTCGCGCTGGTGACCGGCTCCAACGGCAAGACCACGACCACGCGCCTGGTCGCCGCCATGACGGCCGCGCACGGCTGGATCACCGGGGCGAGCTCCACCGACGGCGTCGTCGTCGCCGGCGAGACGATCGAGAGCGGCGACTACTCCGGCCCCGGCGGCGCGCGCGCGGTGCTGCGCGACCGGCGCGTGCAGGCCGCCGTCCTGGAAACGGCCCGCGGCGGCCTGCTGCGGCGCGGCCTGGCGGTCGCCGGCGTGCAGGCGGCGATCGTCACCAACATCAGTGCCGATCATTTCGGCGAATACGGCATCCACGACCTGGACGACCTGGCCGACACCAAGCTGGTCGTCGCCGGGGCGCTGGCGGTCGGCGGCGTGCTCGTGCTCAACGCCGAGGACCCACTGCTGCGCGCGCGCGCGCCGGCCGGCACGCGCCGGCTGGCCTGGTTCGCGCTCGACGCCGACCATCCGCTGCTCGCCGCACAGCGCGCACGGCACCTGCCGGCCTGCGGCGTGCGGGCGGGCCGGCTGCTGCTGAGCCTGGCCGGCGTCGACCACGACCTCGGCGCGGTCGACGCGATGCCGCTGTCGGTGCAGGGCCATGCTCGCTACAACGTCGCCAACATCACCGGCGCGGCCCTGCTGGCGGCCCTGCTCGGCGTGCCGCCGGCGACGATCGCCGCCGTGCTGGCCCGGTTCGGCGGCACCAACACCGACAATGCCGGGCGGCTGATGCGCTGGTCGTTCGGCCCGACCCAGGCCTGGCTCGACTACGCGCACAACCCGGCCGGGCTGGAAGGCCTGATCGCGGTCGCGCAGGCCGCGCGCGGCCCGGACGGGCGCCTCGCCCTGGTCCTGGGCCAGGCCGGCAACCGCGAGGACGCCGACATCCGCGCGCTCGCCTCCACCGCCGCGCGCTTCGCGCCGGACCTGGTCGTGCTCAAGGACATCGAGAGCTACCTGCGCGGCCGCGCCAGCGGCCAGATCGCCGCGATCCTCCGCGACGAGCTGCTGCAGGACGGCCTGGCCGACGGTGCGATCCATACCTGCCTGGACGAGGTCGAGGCGGCGCGCGTCGTGCTGCGCTGGGCCCGGCCGGGCGACGCCCTGGTGCTGCCGATCCACGACGCCGCGGCGCGCACGGCGGTGATCGCCCTGCTCGACCGTCTCGCCGCCGAGGGCTGGCGGCCGGGCCGGCCGCTGCCGGGCGAAGCGGCGGCCTGAACGCGGCAGCGGGGCACGGCATCGGCCCGGGCCGGCCCATTTGTTAGAATCGCCGGTCTTCCCGCGCCGCCGTCCGGCGGCCGCCCGCCTTCGCTTCAGGAGCTTCCATGTCCGCTGACATCCTCAAGGCCCTCGGCCTTGGCGCATCCAATTCCGGCACGTATCTGGGCCACGGCGAGTGGTCTGCGACCACCGATGCCGGCGTGCTGCGGTCGGTCAACCCGGCCACCAACGCGCCGATCGCCGACGTCCACGCCAGCAGCCCGGCCGACTACGAGACCGTCGTCGCGCGTGCGCAGGCCGCGTTCAAGGTGTGGCGCACGATGCCGGCGCCGCGCCGCGGCGAAGCCGTGCGCCTGTGCGGCGAGGCGCTGCGCACGCACAAGGACGCACTCGGCTCGCTGGTCGCGCTCGAGATGGGCAAGTCCAAGCCCGAGGGCGACGGCGAGGTGCAGGAGATGATCGACATCGCCGACTTCGCGGTCGGCCAGAGCCGCATGCTGTACGGCTACACGATGCACTCCGAACGCCCGGGCCACCGCATGTACGAGCAGTGGCACCCGATCGGCCTGGTCGGCATCATCAGCGCGTTCAACTTCCCGGTCGCCGTGTGGGCGTGGAACTCGTTCCTCGCCGCGATCTGCGGCGACATCTGCATCTGGAAGCCGTCGAACAAGACGCCGCTGACCGCGGTCGCGTCGATGCGCATCTGCAACGAGGCGCTCGCCGCCGGCGGCTTCCCGGACATCTTCTTCCTGATCAACGATGCCGGCACCGAGCTGGCGCAGCGCTTCGTCGACGACGCGCGCATCCCCCTCATCAGCTTCACCGGCTCCACGCAGGTCGGCCGCACGGTCGGCGAACGCGTCGCTCGCCGCATGGGCCGCAGCCTGCTCGAACTCGGCGGCAACAACGCGATCATCCTCGACGAGAGCGCGGACCTGAAGCTGGCGATCCCGGGCATCGTGTTCGGCGCGGTCGGCACCGCCGGCCAGCGCTGCACGACGACGCGCCGGCTGATCGTGCACGCGTCGATCTACGACACCGTGCTCGCCACGCTGACCAAGGCCTACCGGCAGGTCGAGGGCAAGATCGGCGACCCGACCGATCCGGCCAACCTGATGGGGCCGCTCAACAGCAAGGCCGCGGTCGATGCGTTCCTCGCCGCGATCGAGAAGGCCAAGGCGGCCGGCGGCACCGTCGTCACCGGCGGCACCGCGATCGACCGCCCGGGCAACTTCGTGCTGCCGGCGATCGTGACGGGGCTCGAGAACAGCGATGCGGTCGTCCAGCACGAGACCTTCGCGCCGATCCTCTACGTGATGAAGTACACGACGATCGACGAAGCGATCGAGATGCAGAACGGCGTGCCGCAGGGCCTGTCCTCGTCGATCTTCACGCAGAACCTCAAGGTCGCCGAGCAGTTCCTGTCCGCGGCCGGCTCCGACTGCGGCATCGCCAACGTCAACATCGGCACCTCCGGCGCCGAGATCGGCGGCGCCTTCGGCGGCGAGAAGGAAACCGGCGGCGGCCGCGAATCGGGCTCCGATGCGTGGAAGGCCTACATGCGCCGCCAGACCAACACGATCAACTACTCCGACGCGCTGCCGCTGGCCCAGGGCATCAAGTTCGACCTGTAAGCGGCCGGCGGCGGGCCCGGACACGGCCCGCCATCCGCACGCCCATCGCGCCTGCCGGTCCGGCGACAGGCGCGCGATGAACGCCGGCCCGCCCGGCACGCGTGCTCGCGTGCCGGGCGGGCCGGGTCGAGCACCGGGGCCGCAGGGCTCGGCCACGAGCGACCGGTCCGAACGATCCGGCCACCATCCAACGATCCGGCAGCGGGTGCGGGATCGAACGCGTCCCGGCCGGCCTGCGCCCCGGGAACGCCGTGGTGACGCGGACGCGCAGCGCCGCGCGTTACCGCTATCCTGCCCACTCCTTCCCGGAGCGGACCGCCGATGTCCATCGATTCCACGCAGCGTTTCAGCAACCGCGTCGACGACTACGTCCGCTACCGGCCCGACTACCCACCGGCACTGATCGACTGGCTGCGCAAGCAGCACGGTCTCGTCCCGGGCTGGGCCGTGGCCGATATCGGCGCCGGCACCGGCATCTCGTCCAAGCTCTTCCTGGATGCCGGCGCCCAGGTGATCGCGGTCGAGCCGAACACCCCGATGCGCGCCGCCGCCGAGCGCTGGCTGGGTGGCGAGCCGCGCTTCCGCGCCGTCGCCGGCACCGCCGAGGCGACCACGCTGCCGGCGGCCAGCGTCGACCTGGTGACCGCGGCGCAGGCCTTCCACTGGTTCGACCCGGCTGCGGTCCGGCAGGAGTGGGCCCGCATCCTCAAGCCCGGCGGCCTGGCCGCCGTGTTCTGGAACTCCCGGCTGCTGACCGGCACGCCGTTCCTCGAAGGCTACGAGCGCCTGCTGCTCGACCACGGAACCGACTACGTCAGCATCGCCGAGCGCTACGCGGACGATGCGGCGATGCAACGCTGGTTCGGGGCCGGCTATCGCGGCATGGCGCGCTTCCCGCACCGCCAGCGGCTCGATTTCGAGGCGCTGAGCGGCCGGCTGCTGTCCTCTTCGTACGTGCCGCGCGAAGGCCAGCCCGGGCACGTGTCGATGCTGGCGGCGCTGCGCGAGCTGTTCGACGCCACCGCGGCGGACGGCGTCGTCGGCTTCGACTACGAAACGCGCATCTTCGTGGGCACGCTGCCGCCGCCGGCGTGATAGGGACGCGGTGATAGCAATCGGCACCGCCTCACGTCCTGGTCCGCTGAAGGCCCGCACGGTGCGGACCATGATCGCCTCCTGCCATGCTCCGATACCTGCCGGCCCTCGTACTGGCCGTTTTCCTGCCCACGCTCGCCGGGGCCACCGACACCAGGGACGCCATCGAACGCGGCCGCTACCTGGCGCGGATCGCCGGCTGCCACGACTGCCATACCCCCGGTTTCACCGGCAGCGGCGGCAAGACGCCCGAAGCGCAGTGGTTCACCGGCGACCGGCTCGGCTTCTCCGGGCCGTGGGGCACGACCTACCCGAGCAACCTGCGGCGCACGATCGGCGGGCTGGACCTGGCCGCCTGGAAGGCCTACGCGCGCTCGGCCGTGCTGCGTCCGCCGATGCCGTACTGGGCCATCAATGCGATGACCGATGCCGACCTCGAGGCGCTCTGGCACTTCACGCGCTCGCTGGGGCCGGCCGGCGAGGCCGCGCCGTCGGCCCTGCCGCCCGGCACGGAGCCGCCGCTGCCGGTGTTCCGCCTGGAGCTGCCGCCCGCCGCGCCGCGCTAGCGCGTGCCGTCCGTCCCCGGGAACGGACGGCCCCGGCGGGACAGGCACCGGCGCGGGTCTGCGGGTACACTGCGCGCCCTCGGAGAATGCCATGACCCCAGCCTCGTCCGTTTCCGCTGCGCCTGCGGCGCACCTTGCCGCCGGCGCCCGCACCTGGCGCCCTCCCGGGCCGCGTTGACCGTGTACGCGCTCGTCCGCCCCTGGTTGTTCCGGCTCGACGCCGAGCGTGCCCATGATCTTGCGCTCAAGGCGATCGAAGTCGCCTACCGCGCGGGGTTCGAACCGCTGGTGGCGACGCGTCCGCCGCCGCTGCCGGTACGCGTGTCCGGCCTCACCTTCCCCAATCCGGTGGGCCTGGCGGCGGGACTGGACAAGAACGCCGCCCATGTCGACGCGCTGGCCGCGCTCGGCTTCGGCTTCGTCGAGGTCGGCACCACAACGCCGCGCGCGCAGCCGGGCAATCCCCAGCCGCGCATGTTCCGCCTCCCCGAGCATGCCGCGATCATCAACCGCCTCGGCTTCAACAACGCCGGCGTGGATGCACTGGTCGCCAATGCCGAGCGCGCGAAGTTCGACGGCGTGCTCGGCATCAACATCGGCAAGAACAAGGACACGCCCAACGAGCGCGCGGTCGAGGACTACCTGTATTGCCTGGAACGCGTCTACGCGCGGGCCAGCTACGTGACCGTGAACATCTCCTCGCCGAACACGCAAGGCCTGCGCGACCTGCAGGAAGAGGAAACGCTCAAGCGCTTCATCAGCACGCTGCGCGACGCGCAGGAACGGCTCGGCGCGCGCCACGGTA
Organism: Dokdonella koreensis DS-123; assembly: GCF_001632775.1. Lineage (NCBI taxonomy): Bacteria > Pseudomonadati > Pseudomonadota > Gammaproteobacteria > Lysobacterales > Rhodanobacteraceae > Dokdonella > Dokdonella koreensis. The sequence continues at coordinate 736,860 of NZ_CP015249.1, read as the reverse complement.
CGCGCAAGCCGATGCTGCTGAAGATCGCGCCGGACCTGTCCGAGCCCGAGCTCGACGCGATCGCCGAGGTGCTGACCGCGACGGCGATCGACGGCGTGATCTGCACCAACACCACCATCGACCGCGCTGCCGTCGCCGGCCATGCGCTGGCCGGTGAGGCCGGCGGCCTGTCGGGCCGGCCGCTGCGCGCGCGTGCCACGGCGGTGCTGGAAGGCATGGCGCGCCGGCTCGGCAACCGCGTGCCCCTGATCGGCGTCGGCGGCATCACCGAAGGTGCCGATGCGGTGGCCAAGATCGCCGCCGGCGCGGCCCTGGTGCAGTGCTATACCGGTCTGATCTATCGCGGCCCGCGCCTGATCGGCGAATGCGTGGAAGCGCTGCGCGCCGTGCGCGGCCGGCCGGGCGGCGCGTCCTGGACCTCGTCCGTGGCCGAGCGCACCTCGTGAACGGCTACCGGACCGGTGCGGCGATCGCCGAGCATCCCGGCTACACGATCGTCGAGAACGCCTCGCTGCGCGGGCGCAACACGCTGCAGGTCGCGGCGCAGGCGGCGCTGCTGATCGACGTCAGGAAGCCGCAGGCGCTGGCCGAGGTGTTCGCCTATCCGGCGCTGCGCACGCAGCCGCTGCTGGTGCTCGGCGCCGGCAGCAACATCCTGTTCGCCGGGGACTGGCCGGGCATCGTGCTGTCGATCGCGGCGCGCGGCATCGGCGTGGTCGAGGACCGCGGCGACGGCGCGCTGGTCCGCGTCGAGGCCGGCGAGGCCTGGAACGACGTGGTGGCCTGGTCGCTGGCCAAGGGGTTTGCGGGCCTCGAGAACCTGGTGCTGATTCCCGGCCTGGCCGGCGCGTCGCCGATCCAGAACATCGGTGCCTACGGCACGGAAGTGGGCGAGTTCATCGAGACGGTCGAAGCGTTCGACCGCGAGGCGGGCCGGCTGGTGCGCCTCGGCAACGCCGAATGCGCGTTCGGCTACCGCGACTCGCGCTTCAAGCGCGCGCCCGATCGCTACGTCATCACGGCGATCGAGCTGGCGCTGCCGCGCAGCCGCCCGCTGCGGACCGGCTACGCCGGCATCGGCGAGGAGCTGGCCGCGCTCGGCGCCGCCGTGCCGACGCCGGCCCTGGTCGCCGAGGCGATCGCGCGCATCCGCACGCGCAAGCTGCCCAACCCGGCCCTCATCGGCAACGCCGGCAGCTTCTTCAAGAATCCGGTGATCGATGCCGACGAAGCCGAAGCGCTCAAGCGCGCGCATCCGGCGCTGCCGGCCTGGCCGGCCGGCGACGGCCGGACCAAGCTGGCCGCCGCCTGGCTGATCGAACAATGCGGCTTCAAGGGCCTGCGCGAAGGTGACGCCGGCGTCTCGGACGAGCACGCCCTGGTGCTGGTCAACCATGGCCACGCCAGCGGCGCCGAGCTGCTCGCGCTGGCGCGGCGGATCGTCGACACCGTCGCTCAGCGCTTCGGCGTCGTGCTCGAACCCGAGCCGCGCATCGTCGGCGCGTCCTGAACCGCCTCCTCGGCCGCCTTGCGCGGCCGCCGCAGCGGTGTCGGCAGGCTGGCGGCATCGCGCGCCAGCAGCGGATCGAGCAAGGTCCTGCGCAGGTCCTGGGCCACGGCCGCATCGCCGCCGTCGCGCTGCAGCGGATAGAGCCGGGCCGCCAGGAACAGCACGTCCGGATCGGCATCCCCGCGCGCCACGCGGTTCTCGGCCAGTAGCGTGCCGAGCAGGTCGCGCGCCGCGGCGTCGTCGCCGCGCCGGTGGTCGATTTCGGCCAGCAGCACCGCGCTGCGCACGGTATCCGGATGGCCGGGGCCGATCAGCCGGCGCCGTGCGGCATAGACGCTTTCGGCGCAGGGGCGCGCCTGGTCGAGCCGGCCCTGGTTCTTGTAGATCGCGCAGAGCACGTCCTCGGACTTGAGCGTGTCCGGATGCTCGGCCCCGAGCGTGCGCCGGCGCGCATCGAGCACCTGCCGCTGCAGCGGCAGCGCCTCGGCCTGCCGGCCGCTGCGGTCGAACAGCGCCGCCAGGTTCTGCATCGAGCGCAGGGTCTGGAAGTGCTCGGGGCCCAGGACGCGCCGGCGCGCGTCGATGACCTGCTCGAGCAATGGCTGGGCCTCCTCGAGCCGGCCCATGTCGATCAGCGACGAGGCGATGTTGCTCAAATCGTTGAGCGTGGCCGGATGCTCCGCACCGGCCGTGCGCCGGCGGATCGCATGGGATTCGCGCTGCAGCGCCAGCGCGCCCTCGAAATCGCCGCTGATCGCGCGTGCGGCCGACAGGTTGGTCATGACGCCGAGCGTCCCCTCGCCCTCCGGGTTGGCGCGCCGGCGTTCGGCGTAGACCTGCTCGAACGCGACCTTGGCCGCGGCCACGTCGCCCAGCCGCGCCAGCGTGATGCCGAGGTTGTTGCGCAGCGTCAGCACCATGTCGTCGTCGTCCGCTACCGAGAGCCGCGCCTCGTCCAGCAGCGCCTGCTGCAAGGCGCGCGCCGCGGCCAGCTCGCCGCGATCGGAATGGACCTGGGCCAGCTCCACGCCGACCTGCCGGCGCTCGAGGCTCGCCGCCGGCGTGCCGCGCGTGCGCTCCCAGGTGGCCTGCAGCAGCGCCAGGGCCTCGTCCTGGCGCCCCTGGCGGTTCAGCGCCCGGCCCAGCTCGGCCGCCGAGGCCCAGGTCCGGCGGTCGTCCTCGCCGAACTGCACACGGCGCAGCTCCCAGGCGCTGCGCGCAGCCGCCTCGGACTGCGGAAACAGGCCGATCGCTTCGTAGACCTCGGCGACCGCGCTGTCGAGATCGGCCGCCAGCGCCGGCTGGCCGGCGAAGTCGCGGGCGATCGCCGTGCGCGCCCGCGCCAGCAGCTGGCGGTCGAGCACGGCACGGGCGACATCGGCGCCGTTGAGCGCCGCAGCGACGCGCTCGAACGCCGGCACCAGCGCCGGATCGCCGGCCTGGTCGATCTGCACGCGCTGGCGTTCGAGCATGTCCTTGCCCATCGCCTCGACGTCGATGCCGGCCAGCATCGACTGCTGGAACGCGGCGACCTGCTCCAGTTCCAGGCGCCTGGCCTCGGCCACCGCACGTTGCGCCCGGGCCTGCATCAGCCCGTAGACCGAGAACACCAGGCCGAGCACGATCGCGACGGAGGCCGCGGCCGTGGCGGCGAACGCCACCCGGTGGCGACGCAGGAACTTGCCGGCCACGTAGCCGCGCCGGTCGCCGACCGCGACCAGCGGGCGCTGCGCCAGATAGCGGCGCAGCTCCTGCGCCAGCTCGCCGGCCGAGGCGTAGCGTTCGGCCGGATCGTGCCGCACCGCCTTGACCACGACGAAGTCCAGCTCGTTGCGCAGGACGCTGCGCAGGCGGGCCGGACGCAGCCCGCGCGCGCGCGCCACCTCGGCCAGGCGCTCGGTGCCGGACTGCTCGAGCACCTGCGAAGGCGCGCGCAACGTCGTCCGCTCCGACCCGTCGGGGGCCACCACGCGGTCGCGGCTGTCGGCGGACGGACGGCCGCCGGTCAGGAGCTCGAACAGGATGATGCCGAGCGAGTAGACGTCGCTGCGCGCATCGACCAGGAACTGCGTGAAGCCGGACTGCTCCGGGCTCATGTAGGTCGGCGTGCCGGCGATCTCGCCGCCGGTGCTGCCGTCGGCGAACAGCCGCGTCGCGGCGGTGGCGATGCCGAAATCGATGATCTTCGGCAGGGCGCCGCCGTCGACCTCGGCCACCAGGATGTTGTCGGGTTTCAGGTCGCGGTGGACGATGCCCTTGGAATGGGCGTGCTGCACGCCGTCGCAGACCTGCGCGAACAGGGCGATGCGCGCGTCCAGCGAAAGGCCGCGCGTCTCGCAGTAGCGCGCGATCGGCAATCCCTCGATGTACTCCATCGCGAAGTACGGCGCACCGGCATCGGTGGTGCCGGCGTCGAAGATCTGCGCGATCGCCGGATGCTGCATCTGCGCGAGCATCTGCCGCTCGACCTCGAAATAGGCGCGCTGCAGCGTGTCCAGCTGGGTGCCGCGCAGCAGCTTGAGCGCCACCGACCGGCGCACCGGCTCGACCTGCAGCGCCCGGTAGACCGTGCCCATTCCGCCACGCCCCAACGGCGCCTCGATGCGGTAGTGCCCCACGCGCGTGCCGGCGTCGAGAAAGCCCGAGGCATCACCGTCCGGATGCGCGCCGGGCAGCCCGACGGTCTCGATGTCGCTCTCGCCGAATGGACCTTGCACGGTGTTTCCCCTGCCGAGGTGCCCATCGTACACAATGCGGCGGCGCGAGCCGCCCTGCCGCCCGCGCGGCCATGCGCCGGGCCATCCGGCAAAGCGCGGGAACGGTCACGGTTGCGCTGCAGCACTCGGGTATGCTGCCGAGCGTCGCCATACCCCGCCGCCGCGAGGAAACCTCCGATGGAACCCGCCAGCGTTGGCCTGCCCGCCTCCGCCTTCCGCCGCCGGCTGCTGACCGGCCTGGCGGCCGCCGTCGGCACCGAGCCCGTCCCGGCGATGCGCCGTCCCGGCAAGGCGCCGCTGGCCGTCGCCGACCCGGCACCCGGCGAGACGCCGGCCACGTTCGCGACGGCGCCGGACCGCGTGGGCTGGCTGCAGAAGGCGACCTACGGCTTCAGCACGCCGGAGGACTACGACCTGCTGCAGCTGCCGGGCGCGACCGCCGACGAGAAATGGACCCACTGGGTCGAGCGCCAGCTGGCCCCGGCGTCGATCGCCGATGCGGACTGCGACGGCCGCCTCGTCGGCGCCGGCTTCACCACGCTCAGCAAGACGCTGCAGCAGCTGTGGGCGCAGCACTACGGCGACACCACCAACTACTACAACCGGATGCTGCCGGCCGCCGAGACCGAATGCGCGACGATGATCCGCGCGGTCTACAGCAAGCGGCAGCTGTTCGAGCGCATGGTCAACTTCTGGCACGACCACTTCAGCGTGTTCGGCTGGGAGTACGACATCGGCCCGATCTTCGCCCACTACGACCGTGAAGTGATCCGGCCCAACGTGTTCGGCAACTTCCGCGCCTTGCTCGAGCAGGTCGCCACGTCCACGGCGATGCAGTTCTACCTGGACAACTACGCCAGTCGCGGCGCCGACTTCAACGAGAACTACGCTCGCGAGCTGATCGAGCTGCACACGCTGGGCGTGGCCAACTACTTCGGCCCCGGCGACCCGTTCGCGGTCGAATGCCTCGATTCGCTGATCCACTGCCCCGCGTCGATGCCGGCCGGCTACGTCGACAACGACGTCTACGAGGCCGCCGGCGCGCTGACCGGCTGGACGATCAGGAACGGCCACTGGCAGTACCCGGCCGACAACGACGGCACCTTCGTCTACCGCTCCGATTGGCACGACCGCCGCAACAAGATCTTCCTCGGCGAATACCTGCCGGCCAACCAGCCGGCGATGCAGGACGGCCGCATGGTGTTCGACCGGCTGGTCGCGCATCCGGGCACCGCCCGCTTCATCGCCGGCAAGCTGTGCCGCCGCTTCGTCGGCGACACGCCGTCGCAGGCGCTGATCGACGCCGTCGCCGTGCAGTTCAACACCCACATCAACGCACCCGACCAGATCGCACGGATGCTGCGCACGATCCTGCTCAGCGCCGAGTTCAAGACCACCTGGGGCACCGGCATGCGCCGGCCGTTCGAGATGACGATGAGCGCGCTGCGCGGCCTGGGCGCCAATTTCGCGCCGCGGCCCGACAACACCAGCGCGTGGACGATGACCGAACGGCTGGTCTCGCACCTGCAGCAGACCGGTCACCGGTCGTTCTACTGGGGCCCGCCCAACGGCTATCCGGACCGGCAGAGCGCCTGGGCCAGCACCGGCTCACTGGCGATGACGCTCAAGCTGCTGGCCTGGGTGCCGGAAATGCGCGTCAACAACGACGGCAGCTCCGCGTTCCTCGCCGACATCGTCGCGCAGACCCGGGTCGCGATCCCGAATGCCGGCGCGCGCACCGCCACCGCGATCATGACCTACTGGTCGACGCGGCTGCTGGGCTACCAGCCCGAACCGACGCTCTCGGTGGCGACCGCCTTCCTGCGGCAGAACGCCGGCGCGGGCGATCCGGTCAACATCGACGAGGACGTCTGGAACACCGGCAATCTCGCGCGCCACTACACGCAGCAACGCCTGCGGACCGCCGTCGGCATGCTGCTGATGAGCCCCGACTACTTTCGCCGGTGACCGCCATGACCTCGCTCGACCGTCGCGACTTCCTCAAGCTCTGCGGTGCCGGCGCGCTGACGGCCGGCGTGGTGCCCGGTGCGCGCCTGGCCTTCGCGGCACCGGAAGCGAACGCCTACGACACGCTGGTGATCGTGTTCCTGCGCGGCGGCTGCGACGGGCTCAGCCTGGTGCCGCCGACCGGTGGCAACGACCGCGCCCACTACGAGATCGCGCGCCCGGACCTGGCCATCCCGGCCAGCGGCACCGGTGCCGCCCTGCCGCTGGCCAATTCCGGCAGCGGCTGGGGCCTGCACCCGCGCGCCGCCGCCCTGCACGCGCTGTACCAGGCCAACAAGCTGGCCGTGGTGCTCGGCGCCGGCATGCCCGCGCCGGTCACGCGCAGCCATTTCGATGCGCAGCAGACGATGGAGTACGGCACCCCGGGCAGCACCGGCTCGGGCACCGGCTGGCTGACCCGCCACCTGACCAGCGCCGGCCTGCCGGCCAACATCACGATCCCCGCGCTGTCGGCGGGCAGCATCACCGCATCGAGCCTGCTGGCCTCCACCGAGGCGATCACGATGGGCAACGGCAACGACTTCCGCGTCGACAGCTCGGCCTGGAGCTGGAACGCGCGCGACCACTACCGTGACGACAACGGCAACATCACCGCGCCGGCCAGCTTCCGCGGCCTGGTGGAATGCCTGCCGGACCTGTGGGCCGGCAACTCGGCGCTGGAGGCGGCCGGACGCCAGACCCTCGACGCGCTGTCGATCATCCGGCCGATGAACTTCGGCAACTACGCGCCCGGCAACGGCGCCAGCTACCCCAACGACGGCTTCGGCAACCAGCTGAAGATGATCGCGCAGATACTCAAGGCCGACCTCGGCCTGCGCGTGGCGGCGATCGACGTCGGCGGCTGGGACACCCACAACGGCCAGGGCGTGCCGACCTCCGGCTACGACCCGTTCGGCAACACCGTCGAGTCGCTGGCACGCGGCCTGGCCGCGTTCTACACCGACCTCGACGGTGCGGGCGCGGCCGGCTACACCAGCCGCACCAGCATCGTGGTGATGAGCGAGTTCGGCCGCCGCATGCGGCAGAACGGCAGCGACGGCACCGACCACGGCTACGGCAACATGATGATGGCGCTCGGCGGCTCGGTGAACGGCGGCCGCGTCTACGGCCTGGACGTCTTCGCCGGCCTGGCCGACCAAGCGCTGTTCGAGGGCGAGGACGTCATGGTGACCACCGACTTCCGCCGGGTGCTGTCCGAGGCGCTGATCCGCCGCCTCGGCAATCCGCGCCTGGGCCGCATCTTTCCGGGCTACGGCGGCTACTCCCCGATCGGCGTCTTCCAGGGCACCGACCTGCCGCCGGACTATTCCGGCGGCCAGGACGCGATCTTCCGCAGCGGCTTCGAGCCGGCCTGACCGGCGCCGCTGCGACACTGCGGCGGTTTGACCGTCCCGGAGCGCACTGGGATAATCGTGCGGTTTCGCCGAGAGACAAGGTCACCAGACGCCACCTGTCGGCAGCCGTCGTGGATATCCAACCCGTTTCCGGAGTGCCCGTATGAGTTTTCGGCGAATCCTGTCCCTTGCGCTGCTGGTCGGTACCGGCGCCGTGCACGCCGCGGGCGACGCCCCCAAGCCGGTCCTCGGCGACGCCAAGGCCGGTGAGGCCAAGGCCGCGGTCTGCGGCGCCTGCCACGGCATGGACGGCAACGCCGCCGACAAGATGTATCCGAAGCTGGCCGGCCAGAACGAAGCCTACGTCGCGCACCAGCTCGAGCTCTTCAAGAGCGGCAAGCGCAACAACCCGATCATGATGCCGTTCGCCGCCACGCTGTCGACCCAGGACATGCACGACCTCGGCGCGTTCTTCGCGACCAAGGCCTCGCTGCCCGGCGTGGCCGACGACAAGCTGCTGGCACGCGGCAGCCAGCTCTACCGCGGCGGCGACGCCAAGGCCGGCGTGCCGGCCTGCATGGCCTGCCACGGGCCGGGCGGTCGCGGCATGGCCGGCACCGGCTACCCGCAGCTCGGCGGCCAGTGGGCCGACTACGTCACCACGCGCCTGAAGGGCTGGAAGGACGGCAGCGGTGCGATCGACGACCCGCACGCCGCCGTGATGCAGGCGATCGCCGAGCGCCTGTCCGAGGAGGACATCGCCGCGGTATCGTCGTACGTCGAGGGCCTGCATACCGCGGGCGCCAAGACCCAGACGGCCGCCAAGTAGGCCGCCGCGCGGAACCTTCGGCGCGAAACAGGCTCCCAGGGTCGAGCCGATCCACCGGTCCCGGCCGCCATCGCTCAACGTGCCCCACACGGAGTCTCCATGCTCAAGCATCTCGTTTTCCTGCTGACCGGCCTCGTCGCGGCCTCCGCCTCGGCCCAGACCGCCGCCCCCGGCCAGCAGTGGCAGGCCGGCAAGCACTATTTCCTGATCGAGCCGCCGCAGGCCGCCGCCGGCGACAAGATCGACGTCGTCGAGGTGTTCTCCTACGGCTGCCCGGCCTGCAACTCCTTCGCGCCGCTGGCCGACAAGCTCAAGGCGGCCCTGCCCGCCAATGCCGCGATGCGCTACGTGCCGGCCTCGTTCAACACCGCCGAGTCCTGGCCGCTGTTCCAGCGCGCGTTCTTCACCGCGCAGGCGCTCGGCATCATCGACAAGTCGCACAACGCCACCTTCACCGCCGTCTGGAGCAACGGGCCGCTGTCGATCCGCGACGCCGCCAGCGGCCGCATGATCAAGCCGACGATCGAGGACGCCGCCAAGTTCTACGCGCAGTACGGCGTCAGCCCCGAAGACTTCGTCGCCACCGCGAACTCGTTCGCGATCAACACCAACATGAAACGCGCCGACGCCTGGATCAAGGCGACCGGCGTCGATTCGACGCCGACCATCGTCGTCAACGGCAAGTACCGCATCACCGGCCTGTCCGCCGGCAGTTGGGAAAACGTCATTCCGCTGGTGCAGTTCCTGGTGCAGAAAGAGACCACCGGCGGCTGACACCGCACTGCGGTTGACGCCACCTGCCCGCCCCCACGAGGATTCCAAGCATGCTGCGTTCGATCACCCTGCTGCTGGCCGGCCTGCTCGCCGTGACCGCCTGCCACGCCGACGACAAGGCCGCCGCGCCGACCGCGACCTGGGTCGAAGGCAAGAACTACTTCCCGATCGACCCGCCGCAACCGACCAGCAGCGGCGACAAGATCGAGGTCGTCGAGGTCTTCAGCTACGCCTGCGTGCATTGCGCGCACTTCGAGCCGTACGCCCAGCAGCTCAAGAAGGAACTGCCCTCGTACGCGGCGTTCTCGGCGATGCCGGCGATCTTCAACCCGTCCTGGGAGCCGTTCGCGCGGGCGTTCTACACGGTCCAGTCGCTGGGCGCGCTCGACAAGACGCACCAGGCGCTGTTCGACGCCCTGCACCGCGACCGTGAGCCGATCCGCGACATCAACGACCTGGCGCAGTTCTATGCCCGCCACGGCGTGGACGCGAACAAGTTCCTGTCGGCGGCGACCTCGTTCGAGGTCGAGTCGAAGCTGGCCCGTTCGCGGCAGGTGGTGCCGCAGTACGGCATCGACGGCACGCCGTCGGTGATCGTCAACGGCAAGTACCGGATCACCGGCCAGTCGGCGGGCGGCTTCGCCCAGGTGGTCGAGCTGACCCGTTGGCTGGTCGAGCGCGAACACGCCGCCAAGGCCAAGCGCTGACGGTGGTGCGCGGTGCCGGCCGGCCCGGGGAAACCTGACCGGTACCGCTTGCGCCCGCCGGCGCCGACCCCTACGTTGGTTCCGTGAACAGCCCTCCGGCCCCGGCCGCCCCGCCACCTCCGGCCCAGCTGCGGCTGCTGAGCTGCAACATCCTCGCCGGCGGCAGCATGCGCCGCTACCGCGACTACGTGACGCGCGGCCTGCATCATGTGCTGCCGGCCGCCGGCAAGCGCGCCAACCTCGACGGCCTGGCGCGCGTCTGCGCCGATTTCGACGTGGTCGCCCTGCAGGAAGCCGATGCCGGCAGCCTGCGGTCGGGCTTCCTCAACCAGACGCAGTACCTCGCCGAGGCGGCCGGCTTCCCGTTCTGGAGCCACCAGCCGAACCGCCGTGTCTCGCGCATCGCCTCCTCGAGCAACGGCCTGCTGGCGCGCCGCCAGCCCGACGAGGTGCTCGCCTACCCGCTGCCCGGGCGCATTCCGGGCCGCGGCGCGCTGTGGGTCCGGTTCGGCCGCGGCGACCGCGAGCTGGTCGTCGTGATCGCCCACCTGTCGCTGGGACAGCAGGCACGGATGCGCCAGCTCGATTTCCTGGCCGAGCTGATCAGCAGCCATCCGCACACCGTGCTGATGGGCGACCTCAACACCACCGCGCAGAGCCCGGAGCTGCGCCGCTTCTGCGAACGCACGACGCTCGCGGTGCCGGGCGACCCGCCGCTGACGTTCCCGAGCTGGCGGCCGAACCGCGCGATCGACCACATCCTGGTCTCGCACGGCCTGGTCGTGGACGACCTCTGGGCGGTACCGCACCCGGTGTCCGACCACCTGCCGATCGCCGCGACGATCCGCCTGCCCGAGCCGCTGAGCGACCTGGCGGCACCGCCGGTCGACGACACCCGGCTCGCCGCTTCCTGAACGCACGCGGCCGACGCCGCGGCCTCCCGCAGCGCGGAAACCCACGCCACGCCGCGTTACACTGGCCGCCACGCCACCTGCGACGATGATGCGAAACCACTCTGTTCTTCACCGCGGCCTGGCCGGCCTCCTGCTGATGCTCGGCGTCACCGGCACCGGCGCGGCCCCGGTCGATCGCTCGGTTCAGCGGGCGCAGTTCCCGGCCGTGCTGACACTGGCCGAGCGGGGCCCCGGCGACAGCTGGAAGCGCCTGGCGGCCGGGCTGGAAGACTATCCCCTGTTCCCGTACCTGGAGTACGCCGCCCTGCGGCGAGGCCAGGGCAAGCTGCAGGCCGGCGACGTCGATGCCTTCCTGCAGCGCTTCCCGGACACCCTGCCGGCCCGCGACCTGCGCAACGCCTACCTGCGCCAGCTCGCCTCGGCCGGTGACTGGGCCGGCTTCCGTGGCCATTGGCAGGACACGCCCGACCGCGACCTGCGCTGCGCCTGGCAACGCGCGCGTGTGGCCGCCGGCGAGAAGCCGGTCTATGCCGACCAGATCGCGCCGCTCTGGCTGCAGCCGCGCGCGACGCCCGCCGTGTGCGATCCGCTGTTCGAATGGGCGCGCGGCAACGGCGTGATCGACGATGCCGCGGTGTGGGAGCGTCTGCTCGCCGCCGCCGAGGCCGGCAATCCCGAAACCGCCGCCGCCATCGCCGCCTACCTGTCGCCGGCACAGCGCAGCGAGGGGCAGAGGATCACCGCCGCCGTGCGCGATCCGGCCGCGGTACTGGCCAAGGCCAGCACCTGGCCGGACCAGCCGCGCAACCGCGATGCGGTGGCCTATGGCCTGGCGCGCTATGCACGGCGCAACAGCGCCGCCGCCGAGACGCTGTGGGCCGGCCTCGCCAAGCGGTTCACCTGGGACGCCGCGCAGAAGAACCGCATTCTCAACGCACTGGCCGTGTTCCGCTCGACCAGCTACTCGCCCGATGCGCTGGCCCGCCTGAAGGCGCTGCCGGCGGACGCCGGTGACGACGCCTCGCGCGAATGGCACGTCCGCGTCGCACTGGCCGGCGGCGACTGGAACGAAACCCTGGCCGCGCTGGAGCGCCTGTCCGACGCGCAGAAGACCGATGCACGCTGGCGCTACCTGCGGGCGCGGACCCTGGTCAAGCTCGACCGCAAGACCGAAGCGCAGCCGCTGTTCACCGACCTCGCCGCCGAGGCGAACTTCCACGGTTTCCTGGCGGCCGACTGGATCGGCGCTCCGTATGCGATCTGCCCGCTCTCCCTGCAGGCGACGCTGGCCGAGGAGCAGGCAGTCGCCGAACAGCCGGACCTGGCGCGCGCGTTCGAGTTCCACGCGCTCGGCAAGCTGAGCGAGGCCCGCCGCGAATGGGATTTCGCACTGGCCCGGCTCGATGCCGCCCAGCGCCCGCTGGCGGCCGACCGCGCCTATCGCGAAGGGTGGTACGACCGCGCGGTCTTCGCGCTCTCCGCCGATCCGCAGACCGTGCGCCTGTACGAGCAGCGCTTCCCGCTGGCACAGCAGCAACGCGTGCTGCGCGAAGCGCGTGGCGCGGCGCTGGAACCGGCCTGGGCCTACGCGATCATCCGCGCCGAAAGCGCCTGGGTGGCCGATGCGCGATCGCACGCCGACGCCTACGGGCTGATGCAGCTGCTGCCGGCCGTCGCCAAACAGGTCGCGCAGGCCAACAAGCTGCCGTACGGCGGCGCCGGCGACCTGTTCGATCCCGGCCTCAACATCCAGCTCGGTACCCGTTTCCTGGCCCAGATGGCGCGCCAGTACGCGGGCAGCCCGTGGCTGGCCAGCGCCGCCTACAACGCCGGCGGCGCGCCGGTGGGACGCTGGATCGACGCGCGCGGCACCCTCGAACCGGATTTCTTCATCGAGACGATCCCGTACAAGGAGACGCGCGAGTACGTCGCCCGCGTGATGGCCTTCAGCGTGATCTACGACTGGCGGCTCAACGGCGCGGTGATTCCGCTCAGCGCGCGGCTGCCGCGGATCGGCAGTCCGTATCAGCCGCCGGGCGAGGACAGCGCACGCAAGCAGGTGATGTGCCCGGCGACCGCCGCGACGCCGGCCGCGCCGGTGGCGGCGAACTGAAGTACCGGGGCGCAGCCGTGCAGGCCGTCGTCGATTTCATCCTCGAGCTCGACCGGCTCAAGCAGGTCACGCGCAAGATCCGCGTGCGCGGCACCGAGCGCTACGAGAACCCGGCCGAGCACAGCTGGCAGATCGCGATGCTGGCCCTGTCGCTGGCGCCCTGTGCGGCCGAGCCGGTCGATGCCGACCGCGTCGTGCGCATGCTGCTGGTCCACGACGTCGGCGAGATCGACGCCGGCGATGCGTTCTTCTTCGCCGAGGGCGACGCGCAGGCGCGCACGGCCGCCGAACGCGCGGCGGCGGCGCGGATCTTCGGCCTGCTGCCGGCCCCGCAGGCCGCCTCGCTGCTGGCGCTGTGGGACGAGTTCGAGACCGGTGCCAGCGCCGAGGCCCGCTTCGCCCATGCCGCCGACCGGGCGATGCCGGTCCTGCTCAACCTCGCCAACGCGGGCCAGAGCTGGCGCGACAACGGCGTCAGCCACGCGCAGGTGGTCGGCCGGCTCGCCGGACCGATTCGCGCCGGCTGCCCGGCGCTGTGGGACTACCTGGAAGGCCGGCTCGACGAGGCGCGCCGCAACGGCTGGTTCGGCGCCTGACGCCCCGGCGCTACGGCTCGAAGCCGCTGGCGAAGATCGCGTCCGGTGGCGGCATGCGGAACGCGGCCACGATCGGATGGACCAGGTCGCCGGTGCGGTGGTTGTCGCGCTCCTCGGCTACGCCGGTCGGCACGCCGAGGTAGCTCACGTCGGGGTTGGAGAAGTAGGCGCGGCGCGGGCAGCCGGCGGTGCAGACCGACGAATAGGACATCACCGTGCGGTAGCTGCCGTCCACGACATGGCCGAACGACCACGGGAACGAGGCCGAGGCCGGCGAGGTGCCGTTGGCCGGATCGTGCTCCATGCCCATGTTGTGGCCGTGCTCGTGCGCGTAGCTGAGGTTGCCGACGGCACAGGTGCGCGCGGTGACCTGGAAGGCCGAATCCGCGAAGCCCGGCCCCGGCGAGCGCATGACGTAGCCCACGCCGCAGGCCCCGGCGCCGTTCTCCACCAGCAGCGAGACCAGGTCGGCGCCGACCGCGTCACGCCGCGCGCTCACGTCCGGGTCGCCACTCAGCCAGGTGAGGTCGGCACCGATCGAGCCGCTGTCGCTACGGGCGACCGGCATCACCGCGACCAGGCGGAAGCGCACCGTCATCGCGCTGTTGACGAAGGCGGTGTTGGACGCGTCCACCGCCGCCTGCGCATGCGCCTCGACGGCCGCCACGCTGCCGAGCGCCGCGAGCACCGGCGGCGTGTAGGCGATCATCACGTCGACCGGCTCGTCCGGCAGGCCGCGTCCGGCCATCGCCGGCTCCGACGGGGACGCGACCGGGAGCACCTCGATCGCGCCGCCGCACGGCGCGAACGCGGTGCCGTCCAGCTCGGCCAGCACGCTGTCGCCATCGGGCTGCGCGATCAGCTCGTAGTTGCCCTCGGCCGTGCTCAGCAGGCCCGCCAGCGCGCCCGCGTGGAAGGTCAGCTGGACGAAATGGCCGGGCGAATCGTCGACGCGCCCCACCCACAGCCAGCCGCTGGCGCGGGTCTCGAACCGCGTCCGCTCGGCACGCAGCGAGCGCCCGAACAGGTCGATCCGCACCGCATCGGCCGGCATCGTCCCGGCGGCCGATTCCGGCAGTGCGATCCGCTGCGCCCGGCGCGCGGCCGGCTGCAGCTTCGCGATGTCGACGCCGCCGTCCCGCCGCGCGAGATGCCAGTCCTGCGCCGCGGCCGACATCGGAAACGAAAGAACCACCAGCCAGGCTGCCAGACGATGCATCGTGCTTCCCCTCGATCGCTGCGGACGCGGCCGCCACCGGGACACCGGCAGCGACCGGGCGTCCACGCAGGCTCAATCGACGGGAGGTTCGTCCAGGCGCAGGGTCAGGCACTTGGCCGACCCGCCCGCCTTGATGAACTCGTCCAGCGGCGTCTGGATCGTAGCAAAACCCGCCGCGGCCAGTGCCTCGCACAGCCGGTCGCCGGCCCGATTGACGATCACGCGGCGGCCGAGAGTGATCGCGTTGCAGGCGAATGCCTGCGCATCGGCCTCCTCGACGGCAAGGCGGCGATCGGCCGGGACGCGCGCCTCGATCGCCGCCCGCGAGCCGGCATCGAAGGCTGCCGGGTAGTAGAGCAGCCAGCCGCCGGCCAGCGGGCACAGGCAGGTGTCGAGGTGGTAGTAGCGCGGGTCGACCAGGCGCAGCGGAACGGTCTCGACGCCGATCAGCGCCTGCACCGCCTCGGCGGCCGCCGGGTCGGTGCGGTGGCCATGACCGAACCAGAGCCGATCGCAGGCGCGATCGAACAGGGCATCGCCGGCGCCCTCGAACGCGAGGCCGTCCGGCAGCGGCCGCACGTCGAACCCCTGGGCGGCGAACCAGGCGATGAAGCGGGCTTCCTCGCCGCGCCGCTCCGCATGCCTGAAGCGGCTCGGCACGAAACGGTCGCGATGGACCAGGCCGGCGTTGGCGGTGAACGGCATGTCCGGCAGGCCCGCCACCGGCTCGATCGTTTCCAGCGAAGCATGCGGCGCCAGCAACTCGCACAGCGCATCCCACTGCGCGCGGGCACGTGACGGGCGTGCCTGGCCCAGGTTGCCGGCCATCCACGGATTGATGACGTAGCCGACCTCGAAATACGTCGGCGGGCACAGCAGCAGGCGAGCGGTGGGCGGCATCGGGATTCCTTCGGAAAAACGGGAGGGAAGCCGCGTCGGCGCCAGCATACCCCGGCACGCTGCCGCCGCCGGCGCAGGCACGGGCGTCCGGCGGCCCGCCGCAAGACGCCGGCCGAGCGCGCGAGGCCCGGATCAACGATAATCGAGCGTCCATGTCAGGCGTTTTGCAATGAAACCACTGACGATCCTCATCCTCGGCGGCACCGGCTTCGTGGGGTCCCGCCTGGTCCCGCGCCTGCATGCCGACGGGCACTGCATCACGATCCTGTCGCGCAACCGCGAGCGCCACCGCGACCTCGGCGTGCTGCCGCGCGTGCGGATCGAGAACGCCGACGTCCACGACCGCGCGGTGCTCGCACGCTGGCTGCGCGGCACCGATGCCGCCATCAACCTGGTCGGCATCCTCAACGAGCGCGGCAACGACGGCGGCGGCTTCCAGCAGGTGCACGTCACGCTGACCGAAGGCCTGCTGGAGGCCTGCCGGACGGCCGGCGTGCGGCGCCTGCTGCAGATGAGCGCGTTGCGCGCAGGCGAAGGCGACAGCCACTACCTGCGCACGCGCGGCGAGGCCGAGCGGCGCGTGCGCGAAAGCGCGATCGACGCGACGATCTTCCGCCCCTCGGTGATCTTCGGCCCCGGCGACGGCCTGTTCTTCCGCTTCGTCGATCTGCTGCGGCTGACGCCGGCGCTGCCGCTGGCGCGCCCGCAGGCGCGGCTGACGCCGGTCTACATCGGCGACGTCGCGGAGGCGTTCGCGCGCGCGCTGGCCGACCGCGCCACGATCGGCCGGACCTACGAGCTGTTCGGACCGCGCAGCCTCAGCCTGATCGAGCTGGTGCGCTGGACCGCCCGGCTGGCCGGCCGCCGGCGCTGGATCGTGCCGCTGCCCGATGCGCTCGGCCGTTGGCAGGCCCGCCTCGGCGAATGGCTGCCCGGCAAGCCGATCTCGCGCGACAACTTCCGTACCCTGCTGCTCGATTCGGCCGGCAGCGTCGACGGCCTGGCGGCGCTCGGCATCCGCGCGATGCCGATGGAGGCGGTGATGCCGGGCCTGCTCGGCGGAACGTCGCGACGCGCCTAGCCGGCCGGCGCGGCGTCCTCGGCGGCAGCCGGGAGGTCGAGCTGGTACGGCGGCGCGAACCAGAACGGGATGCGGTACTCGACCGGTTCGTCCAGTTCGCCGTCGCCGGCGTCCGACCCGTGCGGATTCCAGGTCACCACCAGTTCGTGCCGGCCCGGCGCGAGGCCGGCCAGCGGCAGGTAGGCCTGCAGCCCGCGGATACCCAGCTGGCGGCGCTCGGCCGTGATGAACTCGGTCATCGCGACCGGCCGCTGGTCGAGCTGCACCTGCCACAGCGCGGCGAGGCAGCCGGGGGCACCCTTGCTGTCCGGCGACGGCGCGCAGCCGGCGGCGCGCATCACCGGATTGTCGCGCCGCGGCAGGTACGGCAGGAACACGCGCAGCTGCGAATCGGCGACCATGTCCGACGGGATCAGCGGCAGGCGCAGCAGGCGGTCGTGCTCGCCGCGCAGGTTCTCGTAGAAGGCGCTGCGCAGGCCGACCTGCTTGGCCTCCAGGTAGGTATAACTGCCGAACGGCGCGAACTGGCGCGCCAGCGTGATCGGAACGACGCTCGCCAGCGAGGTGATGAACACCATCACCGTGAAGCCGAGGAAGAACGCGCGCCGCGACAGGTTGCTCTGCAGCGACAGCTGCACCGGCAGGATCAGCCGCTGCGGCGAGAACATCCCGAGCAGGCGCAGCAGGCGCTCGACGATCGCCTGGCGCAGCGCCCCGGGCGCCGGCGGCCGGTCGCGCTGCCAGCGTGCGGGCAACAGGTCGAACAGGCCGATCAGCAGGCTGGTCCCCATCAGCAGGCCCATGTAGACGTAGAAGACGATCATGCCGGTCCGCTCGGGCAGCCCCAGCCCCTCGACCACGGCGACCGTCACCGCGAACAGGATCGCCAGGCTGGCCGCCACCCACAGGACCGAGAGCACGACCAGGCTGACCAGGGCGAAGACCACGGACGCGAAGCGGTCGGCCGCGTCGATCGCGGTATCGAGGTCGACCACGATGCGCTGGTAGTACCCGCGCGTGATCGGCCCGCTGTTGCGCAGGCTGGTCCATCGGATGCCGCCCGGAAACGTCGCCTTGAGGCCGATCAGGCCCACCCAGTAGCCGCGCACCGCCAGATGCAGCAGGAAGGCGGTGGCCATCGCGTAACAGAGCCCCGAGGCGAACTGGTAGCCGACGGTCAGCAGGACGTGGCGCATGCCCTCGTAGTGCAGCTCGGCTTCGCTCCAGCGCTCGAACAGCCAGCCCGGCAGCGAGATCAGGCTCAGCAGGCTGATACCGGAGATCAGCAGCTCCAGCTCGTCGGTGCGCTCGCGCAGCCGCTCGAACGCGACGCGGCGCTCCGTCGCGGTGGTTTCCTGCGGCGTGTCGGTGGGCTGCGGGGCGTTGCCGTTCATCGCGGTTCCGGAAAGGAGGCCTGGCTCCGCCGGCTGGACGCGCCGGTAGCGGTCCGGGGGCGGCGGAAATCGCCGCAGTATCGCATTCCGGCCGTTCCCGGCCATCGTCCCCGATACACACGCCACCGATCGCCGGCGGCACCGTCCCTGCGAGCCCGATGCCGCGGCTCTGACTTCCGAGGGATGGCCGCACGGCCGGCGCCGGGTATCCTGCCCGCTTTCGTCCGTAGGAGACCTCACGATGCGCTGGAGTCCGTCCCTGCTCGCCGCCCTGCTCTGCCTGGCTGGCCCCTCCGCTGCGGTCACGCTGGAACAGGCGATGGCCGATCCGGACTGGATCGGTCCGCCGGTCGAGCGCCCCTACTGGAGTGTCGACGGCACGTCGGTCTACTACCAGCTCAAGCGCGAGGGCTCGGGCATCCGCGACCTGCGCCGCGTCACGCTGGCCGATGGCGCGGACGGTGTCGTCGACCCGCCGGCGATGGCGGCGACCGACGGGCCGGACCCGGTCTTCGACGCGACGCGCACGCGCGCCGCCTTCATCCGCAACGGCGACCTGTTCGTGCGCGAGACCGCCAGCGGGCGCCTGCTGCAGGCTACGCGCTCGGCCGAGCGCGAGACGGCGCCGCAGTTCTCCGCGGACGGGCGGCAGGTGCAGTTCCGCGTCGACAACGACTGGTTCGCCTTCGACATCGCGACCGGCGTGGTCGCGCCGGCCGTGATCCTGAAGACCGGCAAGGACCCGGCCGCGAAGAAGCCCGACGACCTCGGCGAGCTGCAGCTGCGCCTGTTCTCCACGCTGCGCAAGGTCAAGGACGATCGCGAGGCGCGCCGGCAGCATGCCGAGGCGTTCCAGGCCGGCGACCCGACCCGCGCGCCGCTGCCGGTGTTCCTCGGCGAGGAGGCCGACATCGTCTCCAGCGCGCTCGCGCCGGATGGCCGCTGGCTGCTGGTCGGCACGCGCGCCAAGGGCTACGAGGCCGGCCGCGTCGCCAAGATGCAGACCTGGGTCACCGAATCGGGCTACGAGGAAGGCGAAGACGAGCGCGTCCGCGTCGGCCGCAACGCGCCGGCGCCGCAGACGCTGTGGCTGGTCGACCTGGCCGCGCGCAGCACGCGCAAGCTCGCCTACGGCGACCTGCCGGGCATCACCGACGACCCGCTCAAGGCGGTGCGCGAGGAGAACGCCAAGGACGCGGCCGCGGCCGCGGGCGAGGGCGACACGTCGCAGGCCGGAAAGAAGGACAAGACGAAGGCCAAGGACAAGGCCGCCGACAAGCCGGCCGAACGCGCCCTGGAACTGACCGGCTATGCCTGGTCGCGCGACGGGCGCCATGCCGCCGTGCAGCTGCGCAGCATCGACAACAAGGATCGCTGGATCGCGACGGTCGATTTCGCGGCCGGCGCGCTGGTCGCCCAGCACCGGCTGACCGATCCGGCCTGGATCAACTGGAACTTCAACGAGTTCGGCTGGGCCGACGACGCGCGCACGCTGTGGTACCTGTCCGAGGAAACCGGCTACTCGCAGCTCTACGTCAAGACACCCGGCGGCAAGGCCAAGGCACTGACCGACGGCCGCTTCGAGGTGTCCTCGCCGCGCCTCTCGCCCGACGGCCGCTTCTACGTGCGCGCCAACGTCGAGGCGCCCTACGCCTACGACGTCTATCGCGTGGCGATCGGCGGCGGCCCGCTGGAGCGGGTCAGCCGCTACGGCGGCCTGGACGACTTCACGCTGTCGCCGGATGGCAGCCGCCTGGCAGTACTGCATTCCTCCGCCTACGTGCCGCAGCAGCTGGCGGTCCTGGCCGCCGACGGCAGCGGCGCCCCGCGCGAACTGACCGATACGCGCAAGCCCGACTACCGCGCGCTGCGCTTCGCGCCGGTCGAGATCGTCGGCGTGCCCTCGTCCAAGAGCGGGCGCCCGATCTGGTCCAAGCTCTACAAGCCGGCCGACTTCGATCCGACCAAGCGCTATCCGGCCGTGCTGTTCGTGCACGGCGCCGGCTACCTGCAGAACACGCACCAGGGCTACCCGAACTACTTCCGCGAGCAGCTGTTCCACAACCTGCTGGTCGAGCGCGGCTACGTGGTACTCGACATGGACTACCGCGCCTCGGAGGGCTACGGCCGCGACTGGCGCACGGCGATCTACCGGCAGATGGGCCATCCGGAGCTGGAGGATCTCGTCGACGGCGCGCGCTGGCTGGCGGCCGAGCAGGCGGTCGATCCGCAGCGGGTCGGCCTCTACGGCGGCTCCTACGGCGGCTTCATGGCGCTGATGGCGATGTTCCGCGCGCCGGAGGTGTTCCACGCCGGCGCGGCGCTGCGGCCGGTCACCGACTGGACCAGCTACAACCACGGCTATACCTCCAACATCCTCAACACGCCGCAGGTCGACCCGCTGGCCTACCGCCGCTCCTCGCCGATCGAGTTCGCCGACGGGCTGCGCGGCCCGCTGCTGATCGCCCACGGCATGATCGACGACAACGTGCTGTTCCAGGATTCGGTGCGGCTCTACCAGCGCCTGATCGAGCTGCGCAAGGACGATTTCGAGCTGGCCGGCTACCCGATGGAGCGCCACGGCTTCGTGCATGCCGATGCCTGGTTCGACGAGTACAAGCGCATCCTCAAGCTGTTCGAGACGCACCTGCGGCGCTGAACCGCGATCCCGCCGGCCGCGCCTGCGGCCGGCGGACGCGACACGCCGCCGGTCCGGGTGCGTCCGAGGTCAGGAGCGAACCGGCGCCTGGAAGCACAGCCCGTAGCGGTCCGGATCGGACAGGTAGAGCTGGCGCATGCCGTACGGCGCATCGGCGGGCGGACGCAGGTCCGGCAGCCGCGCCTGCAGCGTCGCGTAGACCGCATCGACGTCCGCGCAGCCGAAATACAGGCAGGTATCGCCGTGCCATTGCTGCCGCGCCGCCGCGCGCGTCGCCGGCCGTTCGCCGGCGTCGTAGGCCGTATTGAGCATCACGTGCGCCGGCCCCAGCCGCAACCACATCCAGTGCGAGAAACGCCCTTCCGGCGCGTCGACCAGCGGCGAAGCCTCGACCACCTCGAAGCCGAGCGTGTCGCGGTAGAACGCCAGTGATTCGGGCATGTCGTAGACCTGCAGCAGGGGCGCCAGGCCGTTCACGCGGATCGTCATCGTTCGCCTCCTCGCTCGGAAAAGAACCTCGGCATGGCAGGCCGGCGCGCCGGCGTCGTCACAGCAACCGCATCAGGAACGACGGATGCCGGCGCTTGAGTCCGCCGAACCACCGGCAGGCCGGCCACAGCAGCGCCAGCACCAGGAGCCAGACCGCGAACACGCCGGCCAGGCCCACGCCGTAGCCCGGCGGCGGCTGCAGGTTGGGCCACGACCCGCTCCAGAACAGGTAGTCCAGCGGCCAGCCGAGCACGGCGGCCGCCAGCAATGCCAACCCGTGGATCAGGAACAGGTGCACCGCGTAGAAGAAGAACGGGACGCGGCCGAAATCACGCAATGGCTGCAGCAGCCGCGGCACGTCGCGGATCGACCGCCACGCGACGGCGCCGGCGCACAGCGCGAGCAGGCCCAGCGTGGCCAGCGAGAACTGCAGCGAAGGCGGGTACTTGCGGATGTTGATGAAGGACATCACCGCTTTCGCGCCGGCGAACGGTTCCGCCGCGCCGCCACCGATGCCGATCGCGCGCAGCAGCACGAACGCGGCGATCATCACCCCTCCCGCGACCAGCAGCCGGGCCGCCGCCGGCCGTCCCGCGCGCAGCCACAGCGGCGCGGAGGCGAAGCCGGCGAGCATCAGGGCCGCCCACGGCAGCACGGGATAGAGCACCAGCCGCGTCCCGATACCGGCGAGCTCGACGACACCGCCACTGACGAACAGGGCGTCCAGCGCCGGTGTCGGCAGCGACCGGCCGACCAGCAGCGGCTGCAGCAGCACGAAGGCGCAGGCCAGGCCGAGCAGCCCGCGTTTCGGCAGGCCGACGCAGGCCGCCAGCAGGATGAAGGCGGCACCGAGTCCCCAGATGACGCCGAACCACATCCAGCCGGGCCTGAACGACCAGGCGAAGCCGAACACGAGCAGTTCCACGGCGATCAGCCACAGGCCGCGCACGGCCAGGAACCGCGCCAGCGCCGCCCGGGGCATGCCGGCCCGCTCCATCAGCCAGGCGCCGGCGCCGGCGATGAAGAAGAACCCCGGTGCGCACAGGTGGGTGACGCCGCGGGTGAGGAAGTAGCCCCAATCGGTGGCCGCCACGTCGGTCGGGTCGAACGTCGCCGACGTGAAGAAGATGCGGACGTGGTCGAGCGCCATCAGCGCGACGATCAGCCCGCGTACGACATCCAATGTTCCATCACGCGCCGGCCACACCCGATCGCGCACGGCAGTGCTCATCAGCCCGTCGCGCTGATTCTGCTCACCGCTGCGGTCTCGACCGGCCATCGCTGGTCCCCGTACCACACGCGCCGAAACTAGACCCGAAGCACGCCGGCGGCAAGCGCCGAATGGGCCATGGCCGGCTTGGCGTCCCCTCAGGGGGACCGGATTGGACGCACGGAGCTGAACCACCTGTGGCCACGGCCTGCAGGGCTGCGCCAGGTCGGCGACGCGGCCCCCGTGCCGGACCGACCGCATCGCCATCCCGATCCGGAGGCCGTCACTGAGCTTTTCCGCCGGCCGCTTGCCAATTACCCTAATTGGGCATTTAATTGCCCGGAATGGGTAACAAAGCCTCCACGCACCCCGCTCCTGATGCCCGCAGGCCCGCGCTGCACGCCCTCATACCGGCTGCGCGCACCAGCATGGCCGACGCACTGTTCACCACCACCCAGCAGCGCGTGCTGTCGCTGCTGTTCGGTCAGCCGGATCGCAGCTTCTTTACCAAGGAACTGATCGACCTGGCCGGCAGCGGCTCTGGCGCTGTGCAACGCGAACTGGCGCGCCTGCGGGATAGCGGGCTGATCGTGCAGACCATGCTTGGCAACCGGAAGCACTATCAAGCCAATGCGCAGGCGCCGATCTTTGTCGAACTGTGCAGCATCGCGGCCAAGATGCTTGGCCCCGCCGATGCCTTGCGCCAGGCCTTGGCCCCTGTCGCCGATGAGCTGCAACTGGCCCTGCTGTACGGTTCCGTCGCCAAGCGTAGCGATACCGCTCAAAGCGACTTCGACCTGCTGCTGGTCTCCGACACGCTGCGCCTGGAGCAGGTCTATGCCGTACTGGCTCCGGCGGAGAAACAGCTGGGCCGCGCGATCAGCCCCACGCTGTACACGCAGGCCGAGTTCCGCCAGCGGTTGGCACACCGCACTCCCTTCCTGACCAAACTGTTGGCTGGAACGACCATCGCCTTGATCGGAGACAAGGATGCCGTCGCCACCGCTGGATAATCTGGTTCGCATCGGCCGGTTGAAGACCGAGCCACCGGCACAGGCCGAGTTCGATGGTCTGGTCCGGTCGGGACAGGTGCGCCTGGCTGATGCCGCCAACGCGGGGCTGAGCCTCGAAAGCCGATTCGACGTGGCTTACACCGCCGCGCATGCGCTCTCGCTGGCGGCCATGCGCTGGCATGGCTACCGATCCGAGAACCGCTACCAGGTCTTCCAGTGCCTGCCCCACACGCTGAGGCTGGAGGCCGTGCAGTGGCGCGTGCTGGACCAGGCCCGCCACAAGCGCAATCTGGCCGAATACGAGGGCGGCCTGGACGTGGACGAGGCGCTGGTGGAGGCGCTGGTCCGTTGCGCACGAACCGTGGCCGAGCGGGTGGCAGCGTTGGGGCCGGTGCCGACGGGCTGAGTCGTCATCGACCATGACCAGGGGCAGATGCCGGGCGATCCGATACACAGTCTGCGCAGATCGTTCCGCGAACGGATCCTCGCAGGTCGTCCGCGATACTACGCAGGCCTCAACGCCGACAGCCAGCGATGAGCTGGCTGGCCGCCAGCTCGACGATCCACACGCGCAGTTGCCGGCGCCAGATGAAAGACGCTTCCATGCACAAGAAAAAGGCCCTGCTGATAGGCATCATTGGAAGCCAATGAACCAACAGGGCCTTCTGTCCGACATCGGAGAGTCGGATCCTTTCGGGTTCAGCGCTTCATCGCGCCGAAGAACTCGTCGTTGGTCTTGGTGTTCTTCATCTTGTCGAGCATGAACTCGATCGCCGCCAGCTCGTCCATCGGATGCAGCAGCTTGCGCAGGATCCAGATCTTCTGCAGCAGGTCCGGATCGATCAGCAGCTCCTCGCGCCGGGTGCCGGAACGGTTGATGTCGATCGCCGGATAGACGCGCTTCTCGGCGATGCGCCGGTTGAGGTGCACTTCCATGTTGCCGGTGCCCTTGAACTCCTCGTAGATGACCTCGTCCATCTTCGAGCCGGTGTCGATCAGCGCGGTGGCGATGATCGTCAGCGAACCGCCCTCCTCGACGTTGCGCGCGGCGCCGAAGAAGCGCTTGGGCCGCTGCAGCGCGTTGGCGTCCACGCCGCCGGTCAGCACCTTGCCGGAACTGGGCACGACGGTGTTGTAGGCGCGGGCCAGGCGCGTGATCGAATCGAGCAGGATCACCACGTCCTTCTTGTGCTCGACCAGGCGCTTGGCGCGCTCGATCACCATCTCGGCCACCTGGACGTGGCGCACGGCCGGCTCGTCGAAGGTCGAGGAGATGATCTCGGCGCGCACGCTGCGCTGCATCTCGGTGACTTCTTCCGGGCGCTCGTCGATCAGCAGCATGATCAGGTGCGCGTCCGGATGGTTGTGCACGATGGCCTGCGCGATGTTCTGCAGCATCATCGTCTTGCCGGCCTTGGGCTGGGAGACGATCAGGCCGCGCTGGCCGCGGCCGATCGGCGCGACCAGGTCCAGGATGCGGCCGGTGATGTCCTCGCTCGATCCGTTGCCGCGCTCCAGATGGAACGACTTGCGCGGGAACAGCGCGGTCAGGTTCTCGAACAGGATCTTGTTCTTGGACGCTTCCGGCGGCTCGCCGTTGATCGTGTCGACCTTCAGCAGCGCGAAGTAGCGCTCGCCTTCCTTCGGCGGCCGCACGCGCCCGGTGACGTAGTCGCCGGTGCGCAGGTTGAAGCGGCGGATCTGCGAGGGCGAGACGTAGATGTCGTCCGGGCCGGCCAGGTACGAGGCCTCGAAGCCGCGCAGGAAGCCGAAGCCGTCCTGCAGGATCTCCAGCACGCCCTCGTCGTAGATGCCGCCGCCGGCGCGCGCATGCGCCTTGAGGATCAGGAAGATGATGTCCTGCTTGCGGGCGCGGGCGACGCCTTCCTGGATGCCGAGCGTCTCGGCCAGCGCGAGCAGCTCGGCCGGCTTCTTGTGCTTCAGTTCGTTCAGTGCGATCAGCGGGCCGTTGCCGCCGCCGTTGCGCTCGTCGTATTCCTCGTCGAGCATCTGCGGGTCACGGTCGCGATTGCGGTTGTGGCGGTTGCGCCGGTCGCGGCGGCCGCCCTGGCGATCGCGCTGGTCGCGCTGCTGGCCCTGGCCGGACTGGCCGCCGCCGGACTGCGCGCCGCCGTCGTTGTTGCCACCGTCGTTGCCGTTGTTGCCACCGTCGGACGGGGGCGGCGCGACGTCGGCCGGCGGCGGCGCCGGATCGACGACGAGCGTGGTCTGGGCAGGATCGGCATTGCGCGGCGCACGCTGACGCGGCGCGGCGGAACGCGGCTTGTCGGCGGCCTTGTCGCCACCTTCGGGGATATCGTTTTCGGACACGGGCAAACCTCGCTGGGCGCCGTAGCTGGGGGGCAAATCGGAGGGGAAGTAACGCGGGCGTGTTTCTGGGGGAGCGCGAAAGCTCCGCACGTGGCTTTACGTTAGCACCGGCCTCGCCGGCCGTCCAGCATCGCGGCGGCGCGGCGGGCCGTACGGTTCAGCCGGCCGTGACGCGGGCCTTGCGGCGGCGGCCGTGCCGGAACGCGGCGGGGCCGAAGCGGCGACGCCGGCCGGACCGGCAGACGGCGCCGCGCGGGTCGTTCAGATCGTCTTGTCGATCAGCTGCGCCAGCTGGGTCTTGCTGACCGCGCCGATCTGCGTCGCCTGGACCTTGCCGTCCTTGAAGATCATCAGGGTCGGAATACCGCGCACGTTGTAGTTACGCGGGGTCTTCTGATTCTCGTCGATATTGATCTTGGCGACTTTCAGGCGCCCTTCGTAGTTGGCCGCCAGATCGTCGAGAATCGGTGCGATCATCTTGCACGGACCACACCATTCCGCCCAGAAATCAACGAGAACCGGCTCGGAAGACTGCAATACCTGGCTGTCGAATTGGTCGTCGCTGACGTGGGCAATCAGTTCGCTCACGGGGTTTTCTCCAGATAATCGAGGAAGGCGCTGCGCGCCGGGGGCCTAAGTTCGGCTAAACTTGCGCGCCGGGGGCGGCGGACTGATCGGGCGGAGGTGCGAATGCACGCCGTCATTTCAGCCCAATCACCCGCTTCATGCAAGGGCGTTCCGGACGCCGAGGCGGCCACTGCCGACCGCCACCGAGGGCCGGAACCTGCCCGAGGCGACACGACATACCGGACCGCAGCCGCTTCGTGCACCCGCGGAACCGGGCCATCACGATTCGCAACAGATCAGGGCGCAAGCGCCCTTTGCAAGGGCCTGCAGGCAGGCCCGCCCGAGCGATGCTCCACGGACCGACACTGGAATGCCAGACCAACATCAGCCTCTCACCGACGTCTTCTTCGACAGCTTCGACCTGCATCCAAGCCTGTTGTCCAGCCTGCACGCCGCAGGCTTCACCCGTTGCACGCCGATCCAGGCGCTGACCCTGCCGGTCGCGCTGACCGGCCGCGACGTCGCGGGCCAGGCGCAGACCGGCACCGGCAAGACCGGCGCCTTCCTGGTCGCCGTGATGAACCGCCTGCTGACGCGTGCCGCCGTGCCCGAGCGCAAGGACGGCGAGCCGCGCGCGGTGATCCTGGCGCCCACCCGCGAGCTGGCGATCCAGATCGACAAGGATTTCCGCAATATCGGCCGCAACACCGGCCTGCGCTCGGCGCTGATCTACGGCGGGGTCGACTACGACAAGCAGCGCGAACTGCTCAAGGCCGGCTGCGACATCGTCATCGCCACGCCGGGCCGCCTGATCGACTACCTCAAGCAGCACGTCGTCTCGTTCCGCTCGGTCGAGGCCGTCGTGATCGACGAAGCCGACCGCATGTTCGACCTCGGCTTCATCAAGGACATCCGCTTCCTGCTGCGGCGCATGCCGCCGCGCGAGGAGCGCCAGGGCATGCTGTTCTCGGCCACGCTCAGCTACCGCGTGCTGGAGCTGGCCTACGAGCACATGAACAGCCCGGAAAAGCTCGCGGCCGAGACCGAATCGGTCACCGCCTCGCGGGTCCGGCAGGTCGTCTACTTCCCGGCGACCGAGGAGAAGATGCCGCTGCTGCTGAACCTGCTCGGCAAGCTCGACGAGCATCGCAGCATCGTCTTCATCAACACCAAGGCGATGGCCGAGCGCGTGACGCGCTCGCTGGAACGCCAGGGCCATCGCGTCGCGACGCTATCCGGCGACGTCCCCCAGGCCAAGCGCGAACGCCTGCTGGCGCGCTTCCAGAAGGGCGACATCGAGCTCCTGGTCGCCACCGACGTCGCCGCGCGCGGCCTGCACATCCCGGCCGTCTCGCACGTGTTCAACTACGACCTGCCGCAGGATGCCGAGGACTACGTCCACCGCATCGGCCGCACCGCGCGCCTGGGCGCCGAGGGCGACGCGATCAGCTTCGCCTGCGATCTCTACGCGATGGGCCTGCCGGACATCGAGACCTACATCGGGCAGAAGATCCCGACCGCCGCGGTCGATCCGTCCCTGCTGATCGTGCCGCCGCCGAAGCCGCGATCGGAGGGCATGCCGGCCGACAGCGACGAGGATGCGGCCGACGACGCGCGCAACACCGCCGGCGCACCGCCCAAGCAAGGCGACGGGCGTCACCGCAGCGGGCGCGACGGCGAGCGCTCGCGCAGCCGGCCGGGCGAGCGGCGTGGCGAAGCACGCCCGCCGCGCGCGCCGCGTCCGCCCCGCGAGGCCCCAGCGCCATCCGCACCGGCACCGGTGCAGCCGCCGGCAGCGGCCGCCGCTGCCACCGCCGGTCCGGTCACCGCTGCTCCCGCCGACGGCGCGCCGGCCAAGAAGCGACGCCGGCGCGGTGGACGCGGGCGCGGACGCCGCGAGAACGGCGAGTCGATGACGCTGCCCGCTGCCACGGCAACCGCACCGGAACCCCGCGGCGAGAACAAGCCGCGGCGGGAGCGCCCGGCGCGTGCCGCAGGCGGCGATGTGCAGCCGGCCGCCGTTTCGGCACCGGCAGCGCAAGCCCCGAAGAAGCCGGGCTTCTTCCGCAGCCTGGCGCGCCTGTTCGGCAAGCACTGAACGGCCCGCGTGCCGCGGTGCGCGTATTGCGCGCCGCGGCGGATCTTCAGCGCCGGACCAGTTCGACCCGGCGGTTCCTGGCGCGTCCCTCCTCGTTGTCGTTGGCAGCCACCGGCTCGCCGGCCCCGGCGCCACGTGACGCCAGCCGGGCCGCGTCGATGCCCTGCCGTTCCAGCCAGGCGACGACCGTGGCCGCGCGCCGGCGCGACAGGTCCAGGTTGTAGGCCGCCCCACCCTGGGCATCGGTATGCCCGACCACGGTCAGGCGCAGGTCGGGCTGCGTGCGCAGCAGCCGCAGGATCTCGGCCAGCGTGGGTTCCGAATCGTCGCGGAGCGTGTCCTTGTCGAAGTCGAAGTGAATCCCGTAGAGGCTGATGCGTCCGCTGTCGGCGATGCCGCGGCTCATCGCGTCGGCGTCGACGAAGCCGATCTTGTCCGCGTCCATGGCCTGGGTCTGGACCACGCGGATGAAGGCGTGGTTGCCGCGATCGTGCTCGGCGATCGAGAGACTGGCGTAGACCGTGCCGTCCGGTCCGTCGCGGCGCGCCAGCAGGTACCGGGCCTGGGTGCCGAAGTAGTTGCGGATGAAGTCGCCGTCCAGGCGCGGCAGTTCGGGATTGGCGTCGAGCGCCAGCGCGAAGTCGTACGGGGCGGTGTTCGGCGAGCGGCCCGGCCGCGTCAGGTAGCACGAGCCGTTGCCGGTCGCGCAGGTGAACAGCGTGCGGAAGCCCTTGCCTTCGAGGCTGGCCTGGTAGTTGCGCAACACTTCCAGCGAGGACCGCCCGGCCGGCAGCCGGTAGTACAGCAGCGTGACCGCGCCCTCCAGCCGCAGCCAGCCCGGTGCGCCGGCGCCGCGCGCGCCCGAGATCGGGCCGTTCATGACCTCGACCTCGTCGAACGCGGTGTCGTAGCGGCCCACCTGGTCGGCGCCTTCGTAGCGGCCGATCAGTGGATGGTCGCCGCCGCTGGCGGCAGCGACCGCCGCGCCCAGCAGACCGGTCAATAGCACCACCGCCCGGCGGGCGTGGTCGAGACGGATAGGCATGTTCGCTCCTCGTCGGCTGTCTACCGGGAGGGATACGGGCTATCGCGGCGACAACGGACATCCGCAGGGCACGCGGCACGGCAGGCGAACGGGCGGACCGGACCGGCCGCGCGGCGACGCCTGCCGCGGGCCGGGCGCGATCACTCGCGCAAGGCGTCCTCGATCTTGAGCCGCAAGGGATCGTCGGCAGTCAGGATCTCGCGCGCGGCGGCCGCGGCCGCGTGCAACTCGTCGGCCGCCGGCGCCGGCTGGCCGGCCCGGCGCAGCGAGAGTGCGAGTTCGTAACGTGCCTGCATCGTCCCCTTGTGCGCCTCGCCGAACACGTCACGCTGCGTGTCGCGTGCGCTGCTGCCGACCTGGATCGCCTCCTCGACCCGCCCGGCCTCGCGCAGGGTCTGGCCGAGCTCGACGCGGGCCTGGGCGATCGCGGTCTTCTGCGACGGCGAATCCCCCAGGGCGGTGATCGCCTTCTCGA
The DNA here is from genome assembly GCF_001632775.1 of Dokdonella koreensis DS-123. NCBI lineage: Bacteria > Pseudomonadati > Pseudomonadota > Gammaproteobacteria > Lysobacterales > Rhodanobacteraceae > Dokdonella > Dokdonella koreensis. The sequence goes on along the minus strand of NZ_CP015249.1, from coordinate 706,857 downwards.
ACCAGGCGATCGCGTCTCCCGGCCGGCCACGCCCGCTCAGCACGCGCGCCTGGACCAGGTACGCGCGGGACGGGACCGCCCCCAGATGCACGCCCTGCGCGTCGGTCTTGAACGGCTCGAGGATCGGGGCGACGAGCGACTCGGCCTCGTCGAACCGGCGCTGCGCGACGAGATTGGCGGCGAGATTGGCATTGAGCTGCGCGACCGTCCTGCGCTGCTTGCGGAACGCCGGATCGCTTTCGACGTCGGCGATCATCCCGCGGACCAGCGCATCGGCCTCGTCCAGGCGGCGCTGCCCGGTCAGCGATGTCGCCAGATTGAGGCGCGTCCAGAACATGTCGGCGCTCTTGAGCGTCAGGCGCTCGCCGTAGACCGCCGTATAGATGTCCAGGGCCTGCCGCAGCAGCGCTTCCGCCTCGGGCTCCCGGCCCAGGCGCCGCATCAGCGAGGCTTCGTCGAACAACAGCTTGGCCCGATCCGGATGCGGCTGGACGAAGATCTGCGAGGCCAGCGCGTTGGCCTGCCGGATCCGGACCAGCGCCTCTTCCGGGCGGTTGAGCCCGACCAGGGTCTCGGACAGCTGCGCGGACAGCACCAGCTCGTCGTAGCGCGCCGTCTCGCCGTGCAGCGCGCGGATGCGGTCCAGGCCGCGCTGCGCGACGTCGATGGCATCCTCGCCACGCTCCGCGGCCAAGTCGAGCACCCGGGCCGACAGGTAGTAGGCCTTGGCCAGCTTGGCCGGATCGGGATGCGGCAGGCCTTCCAGGGCCTGCACGGCCGCGGCGCAGACATCGACACCGCCGTCCATCGCGCGCGCGTTCGCCTGGCGCAGCGCGCAGTCGGCCAGCACGACATCGGCACGGGTGGCGGCGTCCACGCCCGATGCCGCCGCCAGCGCCTGCGCCCTGGCCAGGTTCGACACGGCGTCCTGCGGCGCCCCGTTGTTGATCTCCAGCTGGTAGGTCTCGGCCTGCAGCAGCGCGAGCAGCGGCGGCAGCAACCGCGCGTCGTTCGGTCCGTACAACGTTTCGCCGAGCGCGAGCGTCTGCTTCAGCAGCGGTATCGCCTCGCTGTAGCGGCGCAGGTCCAGGTAGATCCTTCCGATCGTCATCAGCATGTCGAACCGGGTGGACGCGTCGGCCGAGGTCTCGTCCTGCGCCCGCCGGGCGCCGTCGGCGAGCAGATCCTCCACCGACGGCATGCGATCGGCCGTCGCCAGCGGGGACGCACTGCGGAAGAGGCCCGAGACGAACGCCTGCATCGCCTCGGCCCGGCCGGCGGCCAGCGTCGCCGCACGCGCCTTCCAGGCCATGCCGGCCACGCCGGCCAGCAGCGAGGCCACGGCGACCCCGGCGAACGTCACTGCCACGCGATTGCGCCGGACGAACTTGCCGAAGCGGTAGCCCAGGCCGTTGCCGGAGACGCGCACCGGCACGCCGCGCAGCCAGCGCGCCAGGTCCTCGGCAAAGGCTTCCACGGTCGCGTAGCGGCGGTCGGGCTCCTTGGCGAGCGCGGTCTGGACGATCCGCGTGAGATCGCCGCGCACGTCGGCGCGGTAGCCGCGCAACGTGGTACTGCGCGCGGCCAGCCGCGCCGCCGCGGTGTCGTCGCCCGCGTCCGCGCCGGCAGGACGCAGGATCGCCGCCGCCAGCGGCTGCGGCGGCACCTCGCGCACGGTGCGTTCGGCGGCGTCCAGGTCGCCACGGTCGAGCACGTAGGGCAGCACGCCGGCGACCAGGTCGTAGAGCAGGACGCCGAGCGCGTAGATGTCGGTGGCGACGCCGACCGCGCCGCCGCCGAACTGCTCCGGCGCGGCGTACTCGGGCGTCAAGGCGTAGCGGCTCCCGAGCGTGGTCCGTGCCGAACGGTCTTCTTCGTGGCCTTCGAGCAGGCTGGCGATGCCGAAATCGAGCAGGCGCACGTCGCCGCGCTCGTCGACCAGCACGTTCGGCGGCTTGAGGTCGCGATGCACGACCAGTTGCGCATGGGCATGCCGGACCGCGGCGCAGACGTCGAGGAACAGGCGCACGCGTGCGCGCACGCCGAGCCGCTGCGTATCGCACCACCGCGTGATCGTCTGGCCCTGCACGAAGTCCAGCGCGAACCAGGGCCGGCCGTCGGGCGCCACGCCGCCGTCGATGAGCCGTGCCAGATTCGGGTGCGACAGGCGCGCCAGGATGCGCCGCTCGCGCAGGAAACGCGCATTGACGTCGTCGAAGTCGAACCCGCGCCGGATCAGCTTGATCGCAACGGTCTGGGTGAAGTCGCTGTTCTCGCGCTCGCCGCGATAGACCACGCCCATGCCGCCGCGACCGAGCCGCTCGACCACGCGGAACGGCCCGAGCCGCGTGCCGATCAACGCATCGGCGTCGGTGCCGTCCGGCGGCGCGGACGGGTCGGGCGTGGCCGCGTCGAGCCGGCCGGCTTCGCGCAGCAGCGCGTCCACGCGGCTGCGCAAGGCCTCGTCGATGCCGCAACGGGCGGCCACGTAGGCCTCGCGTTCGCCCGGATCGGTATCGAGCGCATCGCGAAGAATCCGCACGACCAGGCGATCGCGCTCGTTCACGGCCGGGCGGTCCGGCAACGGCGCGACCGCCCGGGGCGACAGCCGCCGGCGCGTGGATGCACCGGCCGGCCGTTCATGCGTCGAGCCGCTCCTTGAGCCAGGCGCGTGCCGCGATCCAGTCGCGCTGCGCCGTGCGCTCGGCGATGCCGAGCGTGGCGGCCACCTCGGTGACGCCCAGGCCGATGAAGTAGCGCAGCTCCACGACCTTGGCCATGCGCTCGTCGAAGGCTTCCAGCTCCGTCAGCGCCTGATCGAGGCCGGCCAGGTCGGTCCCATCGGGGATCGGCAGTTCCAGCGCCGCGGCGAAGTCGTCGCGCAGCCAGCCGCCGCCGTGCTTGTCGGTTCGTGCCGCCCGCGCCCGATCGACCAGGGTCTGGCGCATCATGCGCGCCGCCGCGTTGAGCAGATGCGCCGTGTTCTGGAAGTCGGCCGCCGGCCGATCGAGCAGGCGCAGCAGCACGTCGTGGACCAGGGCCGTGGTCTGCAGCGTGGTATGCCCGCTCTGCCCCCGCAGCTGGCTGGCGGCGATCCGGCGCAGGTCGGCATAGACCAGCGGCAACAGCCGGTCGAGCGCCACCTTGTCGCCGTCGCGCCACTGGTTCAGCCAACGGGTGACGCTGTCGTTTGCCGCCTCGCTCATGCGCCGAAGGTAGCCCTTCGGAACCGGTCCTGCCAAGCCATGGGCGACGGATCGGCGGAGGCGGGCCGGCGACGGGCCGCGCAGGGCCCGCCGCCGTGGCATGAACCGTTCGCACGGCCCTATTCGTGCCCGTAGCGGAAGATGATGTCGTTGGAGAAACCCTCCGGCAGCGCCTGCGACGTGAAGTACATGCGCTGCCAGGTGCCGACGGTTTCGTCCTTGGCCCAGCCGGCCATCGTGAAGCCGCCATTGGGCCCGGCGACGACATCGGCGAAGATCGAATCGCCATAGGCGATACCCATCGTCCGGAACGACAGGAAGCTGCCGTTGGTCGCGTTGATGACCGCCAGCTGCGGGTCGTCCACCAGGTTCGGGTCCCAGTAGCCGGCCACGGCGAGGTTGGCGCCGTTGCGTGCCATCGCGCGCGGCACCGTCGGGCCGAGGTTGACCGTGCAACCGGTGCCGCAGCCGCCGAAGACGATCTTGCCGCCGGTGCCGAACTCGCTGTAGAGGCCGCCGCTGCTGTTCATGCGCAGCACGCCGACGCCGGCGCTGAAATCGCGCGCGACACTGGCCGTGACGTAGATGTCCTCGACGGTGCTGAGGCCGCCGCCACCGATGACCGTGTGGTAGTCGGTGTGGAGCGCGACCGCACGGTCTTCGCGGTTGCCGCCGTTGTCGAACGCCACGCAGGCGACGCCGCCGTTGAACCCGGTATCGAGGCTGCCGTTGCCGTTGAACCGCGCCACGCACGGATCGTGGTCGCCGCTGTTGTCGTACTTCTTCGTGAAGGCGACGTAGAACTTCGGCGCGAGCGGCACGGTCAGGCCCTTGGCGTGGTCGAGCGCGATGCCGGTGATCGGGCAGAGGCCGCCGATCTGCGCGTTGCCGCAGCCACCCGCGCTGCTCGACAGCGTGAACACCGACGCGCCGCCGTTGCCGAACCCGGTGTCCACGCTCAGCGTGCCGTCGGCGCCGATCTTGAAGCGCGCGCTCCAGAACTTGGTCCACCAGCCGCCGGCCGAATTGCCGCCGAGCAGCGTCAGCGAATTGCCGAGAATCGCCATGTCGCGCGCGTTGTTGTAGACGTCGTTGTCGGGATGGATGAACCACCAGCCGACGAAGCGGCCGGTGTCGGCGAAGACGACGACCGCCGGCCGGTACTTGTCCAGGCCGTCCGGGTACATGTCGTCGACCAGCACGTAGATGTAGCCGCTCCGCTGGGCGATCGCGGCCACGTTGGTCACGCGCGGACTGTTGGCGGCGCCGTTCGGATACAGGATGTACTGGTTGGCGTTGTGGCCGAACGGCGCGCTGATGGCCGGCCAGGTCACGCGCCGGCCGGACGGGCTGTAGCGGACGAGGCCCAGCTGCTGGGCGCCGGCGCCGGCCGGCACCAGGCCGGCCACGACGACGTCGCCGCCGGGCAGGCGGACCAGCTTCTGGCCGTCGTAGCTGGCGTTGGAGGTGCCGGCGAAGCGGTCCACGGAGATGCCGCCGACGGCGAAGAAGCGGTCGTAGACGTAGTCGTTGGCGCCGTTCGGCAGCTCCGGCTCGCTGGCCGGGAGGGTCAGCGGCCCGATCGGCTTGGGCTGCGCCGTCGCCACCACGGCGCAGAACATCAGGACCAGCCCGGCGCCGAGGCGCGCCAGCGCGTGGCGCATCGGCAGGCCATCGGAACGGATCTGAGCTGAATCGGTGTTCATGTCGAATCTCCTTGCTTCCAAAGTTCAATCGTTCCGGCGCCCGGCAACGGCAGGCGCACGGGGCAGGTCCCCTTCGCCTCCGGATACGCGAAAAGCCGGCGCGGTCAGACATGGCCCCGGAAGCCGGCCGAATGCGCCGATGGCCGCGCCGCTCGCAGCGGGCACGCCGCGGCTTTGCTACGCTTGGCCGTCTTTGTCGCGCGGGGCGGGTAAGGGGGATGGTCGGACGGATGTCCAGCGTCGATCGCGAGCGCTATTCGGGCCTCGGCGCCGGACTGGCCTGCGTGCTGCTGGGCGCCGTCGCGGTCTGGCTGCTGGCGCGCCTGGTCTGGCTGCTGCTGGCCGGGGCGCCGCCCCCGATCGCCGCCGCGTCGGCGACACCGGCCGGATCGGCAGCGACACCGGCCACGTCGATCGCCAAGTGGCACCTGTTCGGCACCCTGGACCGGATGCGGCCCGACGGCCGCCTGGCGCCGGCGACGACCCTGGCCCTGACATTGCGCGGCACGCTGGCCGATGCCGACCCGCAGTCGGGCGTCGCCGTGATCGGCGACGGCGAAGGCGGCGAGCGCGCCTGGCGCGCCGGCAGCGAGATCGCGCCCGGCGTGCGCCTCAAGGCGGTGTATCCCGAGCATGTCGTCCTGCTCCACGACGGTGCCGAGGAGACACTGCGGCTGCCGCGCGAGACCCGCCTGGCGCCGGCCGCGCCGGTACCGGTCACGCCCACCACCGTTCGCAGCGGCGGCAGCCGGCCGGCGTTTCCCGCCGACCCGGCGGCAGCCGCCCCGGCGGCGGCGTTCACGCCGCCGCAGATGGCGCACGGCGCCGTCGACTGGCAACAGGCGATGGACCAGCTCAAGGGAGGCGCCGACCTCGCGCGCCACCTGCAACCGGTTCGCCAGAACGGGAAGATCGTCGGCATGCAGCTGACCGGCGTCGACCCGGCCTTGCTCGCACGCTACGGCCTGCAGGCCGGCGACGTGGTCACTGCCGTCAACGGCGTGACGGTCGGCTCGTCGATGCCGAGCCCGCAGTTGCTCGCCAGCCTGCAGGGCGGCGGCGCGGTGCGGGCACGGATCCTGCGCAACGGCCAGCCGATCGAACTCACCCTGAACACCCAATGATGCCGACCATGAGCACCACGCGATGACCCGAGGCCTCCGTCTCCGACCGCTACTCCTCGGTACCGTCCTGGCGGGTGCCGCCGTCGCGCAGCCACCGCCGTCACCCGAGGCGGCCCCGGCACCCGGCCATGTCACGACCGCCGACGGGCGCCACACCCTGAACCTGCGCGATGCCGACATCCAGGCGCTGATCGCGACGGTGTCGGAGATCACCGGCAAGAACTTCATCATCGGCCCCAACGTGCAGGGCAAGGTCAACGTGGTCTCGGCGCAGCCGATGCGGCCGGCCGAGATCTACGACGTGTTCCTCTCCGTCCTGCGCGTCCACGGCTATGCCGCCGTGCCGTCGGGCAGCATGGTCAAGATCCTGCCCGAGGCGATGGCCCAGCAGGACGCCGCGCCGGCCAGCACCCGCACCGGCAGCGCCGACGAGCTGGTCACCCAGGTGGTCCCGGTGCGGCACGTCTCGGCCGGCGAGCTGGCCGGCGTGGTCAAGCCGCTGATGTCGGCCGGCGCCCAGGTCATCGCGCACGGCTCGTCCAATGCGCTGGTCGTGTCCGATCGCGCCAGCAACGTGCAGCGGCTGGTCGGGCTGATCCAGCGCATCGACACGGTCTCCGACGCCGAGGTGGAGGTGATCCCGCTCGGCCACGCCAATGCGGCGGAAATGGCGCGCACCCTGACCCTGCTGGCCGACGACAAGAGCGCGCAGGCCAACGGCGAAGCCGCCCGCGTCTTCGCCGACACGCGTACCAACTCCGTGCTGCTGGCCGGCGCCAAGAGCACCCGGCTGCGCATGCGCGCGCTGATCGCGCATCTGGACACGCCGATCGAGAGCGGTGGCGACACCCAGGTGGTGTACCTGCGCTACGCGACCGCCAAGGACCTGGTGCCGATCCTCGAGAAGGTCGCCTCGACGCTGAGCGGCATCGCGCCGCCGCAGGCACGCGAAGGCGAATCCGGTGCGCTCGGCGGCAGCGCGCCGCCGGCGACGATCCAGGCCCACGACCAGACCAATGCGCTGGTCATCAGCGCGCCGCCGGCGATCTTCCGGTCGCTCGCCTCGGTCGTGCGCCAGCTCGACGTGCGGCGCGCCCAGGTGCTGATCGAGGCGGTCATCGCCGAGGTGGCCGACTCGACCGCCAGCGAGATCGGCGTGCAATGGTTCACCGCGCCGCAGCGCGACGACGGCTCGATCGGCCAGGGCGTGATCGGCGGCACCAACTTCGGCGGCCCGAACGGCACGTCGAGCCTGCTGGGCCTGGCTACCAATCCGCTCGGCCTGGCCGGCGCCGGCGGTCTGTCGCTCGGCTACGTCGACGGTACGATCAGCCTCGGCGGCGAGGAAGTCCTCAATCTCGGCGCCCTGGTCCGGGCGCTGCGCGGCGACGGCAAGAACAACGTGCTGTCCACGCCGTCGATCCTCACGCTCGACAACGAGGAGGCCGAGATCAAGGTCGCGCAGGAGGTTCCGTTCCTGACCGGCCAGTACACCAACACCTCGACCAACGGCGGCGCGAACCTGCCAACCAATCCGTTCCAGACGATCGAGCGCAAGGACGTGGGCATCGTGCTCAAGGTGACGCCGCAGATCAACGAAGGCAATTCGGTGCGGCTCAACATCCACCAGGAAGTCTCCTCGCTGGCGCAGCCGGTGACCGGTGCGGTGGACCTCATCACCAACAAGCGCGAGCTGACCACCACCGCGCTGATCGAGGACCGTTCGCTGCTGGTGCTCGGCGGCCTGATCGACAACAACGTCACCGACAGCGTGTCGAAGGTGCCGGCGCTCGGCGACATCCCGCTGATCGGCAACCTGTTCCGCTACCGCTCGAACAAGAGCGACAAGCGCGACCTGATGGTGTTCCTGCGGCCGCAGATCCTGCGCGACGCGGCGACGGAAGCGGCGGTGTCCAGCGAGAAGTACAACTACATGCGCACCGAGCAGCTGCAGCTGCGCGGCGACCGCCAGGCGCTGACGCCGCGCGACCGGCGCCCGTTGCTGCCGGACGTGCACGACTTCCTGCAGTCGCCCTCGCTCGATCCGCCGGCACCCGCAAAGCGCGGAGAGCGCCGGTGAGCGAAGTCCGGCCGGCGCGACCGGGCTTCGGCTACGCGCGCCGCCACGGCGCGACGCTGACCGGCTGGGTCGACGGCGAGGCGCAGATCGCCTGCCGGCCCGGCGTGCGTCCGCAGGTCCTGGCCGAACTGCGCCGCCATTTCGGGGCCCCGCTCCGGCTGGCACCCTGCCCGGCCGATGCCTTCGAGCGCCTGCTGCGCACGCTCTACGAGCAGGGCGACGACGCGCGCACGATGGTCTCGGACCTCGACGACACCGCCGATCTGAAGGCGCTGGCCGACGACCTGCCCGAGCCGGAGGACCTGCTCGAGAGCGACGACGACGCGCCGATCATCCGCCTCATCAACGCGCTGCTGACCGAGGCGGTCAAGGAAGGCGCGTCGGACATCCACATCGAGCCCTACGAGAACCGGCTGGTGGTGCGCTTCCGCATCGACGGCGTGCTGCGCGAGGTGCTGGCGCCGCAGAAGGCGATCGCCGCGGCCGTCGTCAGCCGCATCAAGGTCATGGCACGCCTGGACATCGCCGAGAAGCGCCTGCCGCAGGACGGCCGCATCGGCCTGCGCATCGCCGGCCGGCCGGTGGACGTGCGCGTGTCGACGATCCCGGCGGGGCGCGGCGAGCGTGTCGTGCTGCGCCTGCTCGACAAGCAGGCCGGCAAGCTCGACCTGGCACAGCTCGGCATGGACGAGGCCACGCGCGCACGGCTGGAGGACCTGATCGGCCGGCCGCACGGCATCGTCCTGGTCACCGGCCCCACCGGCTCGGGCAAGACGACGACACTGTACGGCGCGCTGCTCAAGCTCAACGACAGCTCGCGCAACATCATGACGGTCGAGGACCCGATCGAGTACTACATCGACGGCGTCGGCCAGACCCAGGTCAACGCGCGCGTGGACATGACCTTCGCGCGCGGCCTGCGCGCGATCCTGCGCCAGGACCCGGACGTGGTCATGGTCGGCGAGATCCGCGACCTGGAAACCGCCGAGATCGCCGTGCAGGCGTCGCTGACCGGCCACCTGGTGCTGTCGACGCTGCACACCAACTCCGCCGTCGGTGCCATCGCACGCCTGCGCGACATGGGCGTGGAGCCGTTTCTGCTCGCCTCGAGCCTGGTCGGCGTGCTGGCCCAGCGGCTGGTGCGTGCGCTCGACCCGGCCGACCGCGAGGCCTATCCGGCCACGCCGGCCGAGCTGGCGGCCTTCGGCAAGCCGGCCGACACGGTCGCCACGCTCTACCGTCCGCGCGCCGGGCTCGACAACCGCCATGCCGGCTACAAGGGTCGCACCGGCATCTACGAGCTGATTCCCGTGGACGACACGCTGCGCCGCCTGATCCACGAAGGCGCTTCGGAAGCCGAGATCGAGCGCCATGCGCGCAGCCGCGCGCCGTCGATCCTCGAAGACGGCTGGCGCAAGTGCGTCGCCGGCCTGACCTCGGTCGAGGAAGTGCTGCGCGTCACGCGCGAGGATTGAGGGACCGGCGGACGGTCCGGGGCCGGCCGCCGCTCAATCGCCGAAGCCGTCGCGGAAGATCAACTCCGCGACACCACCTTCGATCTCGAACGCCCCGATGTCGCAACGCGCGATGCCGTCGCCGTCGTGCGGACACGGGATGTCATGCATGCAGGCGGCACCCGGCGGCGGCAGCGATTGCGCCCGCTGCGAGGGCGGCCTTTCAGTCCCGGTCGGCGGTCGGCCAGGCCCGGATCTGGCCCAGGTCCGGCAACGCGCGCTGCCACAGCGCCTCGAAGCCGCCGGCCAGCTCGACCGCCAGTGCCTCGTCGTGCACCAGCAGGGAGGCGAGCCGGCCGTCGCCCGCGAACGGATGATCGACGGCGAGGACGACGTGCTCGTCGTCGACCAGGTGGAACGGGTGCCCGATCTCGGCGCAGTAGCGCAGGCAGGCCGGATCGGGCAGCGATTCGCCGAACGTGCGCAGGAAGGCCTTGACCGCCGCGCCCTCGCGCCGGCCGAAGCCGATCATCAGGCGATGCTCGAAGCCGGTGCGGCGCCGGCTGCGGGCGATCAGGCGCAGCACGTCGAAGCCCGTAGCCTGGGCCTGGGTGAACGCGCGCAGGTCGCCCGGTTCGAGGTAGGACAGCACGCGTCGCCGCGCGCCGGCCAGCCGGCTGACGTGGCGCTTGACGTGGCTTTCGCTGCCGAGCGCCAGATCCGCACGGCGCTCGCCGCCCTGCAGGCGGTGCGGCAGCCGTGCCAGCGCCGTGCGCACGTCCTGCAGGCGCCGCGCGGTACGCTCGGCCTGCTCGCGCACCTGGGCGGCCAGGCGATCGACCAGCAGGTCGGCCGGCAGCGATTGATACAGGCGCGGCCGCGAGCGGCGGATGTCGACCAGGCCGTCGCGGCCGAGCGCCTCCATCGCCATGTAGATCTTGGAGGTGGGAATGCCGCCGTCGCGGCACAGCGTGGCCGCGTCGGCCACGCCGTGCACGGCCAGCGTGACCAGCGCGCGCTTCTCGTAGCTGCCGAGCCCGGCCTCTTCCAGCAGCGCGAAGTCGGACCAGGCGATCGGCATGTTTCTACTCCGGAAAGTAGATGAAAGTGGCGTCAGTATCGGCCGATACTGGTATCCCGACAACGCCTGGAGAACCCGCGTGACCGAACCCCACCCCCGTTCCGTGATGCCGCTGCGCTTCGTCGAATCGGTCGATGCGACGCGCCTCTTCTACCTGGAAGCCCTCGGCTTCGAGTCGCTGATGGGCGTGGTCGGCAAGGACGGCGCGCTCGACTTCGCCATCGTCCAGCGCGAAGGCGCGATGCTGATGCTCTCGCGGCCGGAAGATGCGGGACCGACCCGCGGCCCGTTGTCGATCTACATCGAGGTCGGCGACGTCGATGGGTACCATGCCGAACTGGTCGGGCGCGGCGTGGCGATCGTGGAGCCGCCGACCACGCAATGGTGGGGCGACCGGACGTTCTCGGTCGCCGACCCCGCCGGCGACGCGCTGTACTTCTGGCAGACCGTCGCGGACATGGCGCCGCCGCCCGGCGTCACGCTGATCTGACGAGGCGCGGCAGTGGCCGCGCCGGGCCGCGGCCGCGCTACTTCTTCTTCGTCGGCCGCCGCCACCCGGCCACGGTGGCCTGGCGCGCGCGGGCGATCGTCAGTTCGCCGGCCGGCGCCTCCTTGCTGATGACCGAGCCGGCCCCGATGGTCGCGTCCTTGCCGACGGTGACCGGCGCGACCAGGGCGGTATTGGAGCCGATGAAGGCGCCGTCCTCGATCCGCGTCACCGATTTGTTGGCACCGTCGTAGTTGCAGGTGATCGTGCCGGCGCCGATGTTGACGCCGGCGCCGACCTCGGCGTCGCCGAGATAGGTCAGGTGGTTGGCCTTGGAGCCGGCGCCGATCCGCGTCTTCTTCGTCTCGACGAAGTTGCCGACGTGCGCGCCTTCGGCCAGCTCGGTACCCGGGCGCAGCCGCGCGAACGGGCCGATCGTGCAGGGCCCCGACGTGACGACGCCGTCGAGGTCGCAATGGGCGCGCACTTCGGTACCGGCGGCCAGGTGCGAGTCCTTGATCCGGCAGAACGGGCCGATGCGCACGCCGTCGTCGAGCTCGACCTGGCCTTCGAGGATCACGTCGATGTCGATCTCGACGTCGCGCCCGACGCGGACGTCGCCGCGGACGTCGAAGCGGACCGGATCGGCGAAACGCACGCCGCGCGATGCGAGATCGGTCGCCCGCAGCCGCTGGTAGAGCCGCTCCAGGGCGGCGAGCTGCCAGGGGTCGTTGGCGCCGAACACTTCCTGCGGGTTGAGGCACAGGCTCGCCTCGGCCGGCTCGCCTTCCTCGTTGGCCTGCGCGTAGACGTCGGTCAGGTAGTACTCGCGCTGCGCATTGCTGTCGGACAGGTTGTTGATCCACACGCGCAACCGGCGCGCATCGGCGGCCAGGATGCCGCTGTTGACCCAGGTGATCGTGCGCTGCTCGGGCGTGCAGTCCTTTTCCTCGATGATCGCGCGCACGCGGCCGATGCCGTCGCGCACGACGCGGCCGTAGCCGTACGGATTTTCGAGCTGGGTCACCAGCGCCGCCAGCGGCACGCGGATCGCCAGCAGCTTGCGCAGCGTGTCCACGCCGATCAGCGGCACGTCGCCGTAGAGCACCAGCACGCGCGCGTCTTCCGGCACGCCCGGCATCGCCAGCTGCACGGCATGGCCGGTGCCGCGCTGCTCGGCCTGCTGGACCCAGGTCAGGTCGCCGAGGTCGGTGGTCTGCGCCCGGACCTGATCGCCCAGGTGGCCGTAGACGACGTGGATGCGCGCCGGAAGCAGCGCGCGTGCCGAATCGAGCACGTGCGCCAGCATCGCGCGGCCGGCCAGCGGCATCAGCACCTTGGCGCGCGCGGACTTCATGCGCTTGCCCTCGCCGGCGGCGAGGATGATGACGTGCAGCGGAGCTTCGTTCTCGGACATGGCAGGCCTTTGCTGGAATCCTCGGAGACGGATGCGCCGGATGAGCGCCGGCGCGCGCGATCGGCGACGTTACCGCAAATCGGGGCGAATCACCTCAGAATCGGCCGGCGCACCGCCGCCGGCGCCTTCAGGCGAGCCGACGTCGACGACCGGGCGCCCGTCGACCTGCCGGAACACGAAGCGATAGTCGATGTGGAACGGCAGCGCCCGCGTTTCCGGAACGTATTCGATCTCGAGGTCACCACCGGGCAGGCGCCGCCGCTGCTCGACCGCACGCGTCTCGGTCAGCGGGCTGAACCGCCACGTCGCGCAGGCCGCGTGGACGCTCGCCACGAATCCGGCGGCGGCCTCGGGTGTCGGGTCGAGCGCGCGCACCTCGACGACCCGCCCCAGCGCGTCGACGATCAGCCTTGCGCGCACCACCTGTGGCGCGAGGCGCCGTGCGAGCAGCTCGACCGGATAGGCGGGCAGCGGGTTGTCCGCCGCGGCGCGCGGCTGGTCATAGATGGCGTCTTCGGCGAACGCGTAGCGGTCGGACGCCGAGGGCTCGATGCGCTGTGCGCTGACCTCGCCCGACGGTGACGGCGGCGCCTGCGGCGGCACGGTCCGGCACGCCGTCGTCGCCGACGCGATCAGCAGGCAGGCCAGCCAGGCCGGCCCGCTGCGAAAACGACAACGCCGGCACGAGGCCGGCGTTGTCGTTTGCCACCCTGTGGTCGCAGGGAACATCGTGGACGATCGGTCAGTGCCGCAGGCTGCGCCGCAGCTGCTCCAGCGCCTGGAGCTGGGCCACCGCCTGTGCCAGCTGGGCCTGCGCCTCGGCGATTTCCATCGCACCGTTGCGGTCGGCCAGTGCACGCTCGGCCTCTTCCTTGGCGCGGCGTGCCGCAGCCTCGTCGAGATCGGCAGCGCGGGCTGCCGTATCGGCGAGGATCGTCACCAACTCCGGCTGCACCTCGAGGATGCCACCGGAGACATAGAAGAACTGCTCTTCGCCGTCCTCGCGCTGGACCCGGACCTGGCCGGGCCGCAGACGCGTGATCAACGGCGCGTGCCGCGGCGCGATGCCGAGCTCGCCGACCTCGCCCGATGCCACGACCAGGGTCGCGTCACCGGCGAAGATCTCGCTCTCGGCACTGACGATTTCGCAGCGGATCGTACTCATGTCGCCTCCAGGCCCTTAGGCCGCCTTCTTCGCCATCTCGGCGGCCTTGGCGATCGCCTCGTCGATGCCGCCGACCATGTAGAACGCCTGCTCCGGCAGGTGGTCGACTTCACCCTCGACGATCATCTTGAAGCCGCGGATCGTCTCCTTCAGCGTCACGTACTTGCCCGGCGAGCCGGTGAACACCTCGGCCACGTGGAACGGCTGCGAGAAGAAGCGCTCGCACTTGCGTGCGCGGTAGACGGTCTGCTTGTCCTCTTCGGACAGCTCGTCCATGCCGAGGATCGCGATGATGTCCTTGAGTTCCTTGTAGCGCTGCAGCGTGCCCTGCACCTTGCGGGCGACGTCGTAGTGCTCGTGGCCGATGACGTTCGGGTCGAGCTGGCGGCTGGTCGAGTCGAGCGGGTCCACGGCCGGGTAGATGCCGAGCGAGGCGATGTTGCGCGACAGCGTCACGGTCGAGTCCAGGTGCGCGAAGGTGGTCGCCGGCGACGGGTCGGTCAAGTCGTCGGCCGGGACGTAGACGGCCTGGATCGACGTGATCGAGCCGGTCTTGGTCGAGGTGATGCGCTCCTGCAGCACGCCCATTTCCTCGGCCAGCGTCGGCTGGTAGCCCACCGCGGACGGCATACGGCCGAGCAGCGCCGAGACCTCGGTACCGGCCAGCGTGTAGCGGTAGATGTTGTCGACGAACAGCAGCACGTCCTTGCCCTTGCCCGACGCGTCCTTCTCGTCACGGAAGTACTCGGCCATCGTCAGGCCGGTCAGCGCGACGCGCAGGCGGTTGCCCGGCGGCTCGTTCATCTGGCCGTAGACCATCGCCACCTTGTCCAGGACGTTGGAGTCCTTCATCTCGTGGTAGAAGTCGTTGCCTTCGCGGGTACGCTCACCGACACCGGCGAACACCGACAGGCCCGCGTGCTGCTTGGCGATGTTGTTGATCAGCTCCATCATGTTGACGGTCTTGCCGACGCCGGCGCCGCCGAACAGGCCGACCTTGCCGCCCTTGGCGAACGGGCAGACCAGGTCGATGACCTTGATGCCGGTTTCCAGCAGCTCGTTGGCCGCCGCCTGATCGGCATAGGACGGCGCCGAGCGATGGATGACCCACTGCTCCTTCTCGCCGATCGGACCAGCCTCGTCGATCGGGTTGCCGAGCACGTCCATGATGCGGCCGAGCGTGGCGTTGCCGACCGGCACCTTGATGCCTTCGCCGGTGTTCTTGGCGATCAGGCCGCGCTTCAGACCGTCGGTCGAGCCCAGCGCGATCGTGCGGACGACGCCGTCGCCGAGCTGCTGCTGCACCTCGAGCGTGATCGCCGTGCCTTCCACCTTGAGCGCGTCGTACACCTTCGGCACGGCATCGCGCGGGAACTCGACGTCGATGACGGCGCCGATGATTTGTACGACTTTGCCCTGGCTCATGACTCTGCTCCGAATGACTCTTTTGGGTTCATATGAGCGCCGCCTGGGCGTCGCTCCAATCCGACAGTGCGACCACGGAGGGCCGCTCCTTGATCTTCGCGATCACGGACGATCGCGTTCAAACCGCCGCCGCGCCGCCGACGATCTCCGAGATTTCCTGCGTGATCGCCGCCTGGCGCGCCTTGTTGTAGATCAGCGTCAACGAACCGATCGCCTTGGTCGCATTGTCCGACGCGCTCTTCATCGCGACCATGCGGGCCGCGTGTTCGCTGGCCAGGTTCTCGAGCACCGCCTGGTAGACCAGCGACTCGACGTAGCGGACCATGACGTGGTCGAGCACGGTCGGCGCATCGGGTTCGTAGATGTAGTCCCACTGGTGCTTGGCCGACAGGTCGTCCGACGGCGGCAGCGGCAGCAGCTGGTCGATCACCGCACGCTGCGTCATCGTGTTGACGAAGTTGCTGTAGACCAGGTTGACGCGATCGATGCGGCCTTCGGTGTAGGCGTCGAGCATGACCTTGATGACGCCGATCAGGTCGGCGATCTGCGGCTTCTCGCCCAGATGCGTCACGCTGCCGACCATGTTGACCTTGAGGCGGCGGAAGAAGCCGAGCGCCTTGTTGCCGATGCACACGACATCGACCGCGACGCCCTTGCTGTCCCACTCGCGCACGTCCGCCAGCACGCGGCGGAACATGTTGGAGTTGAGCCCGCCGGCGAGGCCGCGGTCGCTGGAGACGATGATGTAGCCGATCCGCTTGACCGCGTCGCGCTCGACCATGAACGGATGACGGTAGTCGACGTTCGCCTGGGCGATGTGGCCGACCAGCGTCCGCATCAGGCGCGCGTACGGACGCGACGCCTTCATCAGGTCCTGCGCCTTGCGGATCTTCGAAGCGGAGACCATTTCCAGCGCGCGTGTCACCTTGCGGGTGTTCTGCACGCTCTTGATCTTGGTTTTGATTTCCCGTCCGCCGGCCACGTCTACCTCGTGCTGTCGATTTGCTTGACGTCAGTGCGCGCGTTCGCGCGCGCTTACCAGCTGCCCGTCTTCTTGAACTCTTCGATGCCCTTCTTGAAGCTGGCCTCGAAGTCGCCGTTCCAGTCGCCGGTCTCGACGATCTTGGTCATCAGGTCGCCGTAGTTGGCGTGGAAGTGCGCGTGCAGCGCCTTCTCGAACGGCAGGATCTCGGCGACCTTCAGGTCGTCGAGGTAGCCCTTCTCCGCTGCGTAGACCGACAGTGCCAGCTCGGCGATCGACAGCGGGGCGTACTGCTTCTGCTTCATCAGCTCGGTGACGCGCTGGCCGCGCTCGAGCTGGGCGCGGGTGGCCGCGTCCAGGTCCGAGGCGAACTGCGCGAACGCCGCCAGCTCGCGGAACTGCGCCAGCGCGAGCTTCACGCCGCCGGACAGCTTCTTGACGATCTTGGTCTGCGCCGCACCACCCACGCGCGACACCGACACGCCGGCGTTGACCGCCGGGCGGATGCCCGCGTTGAACAGGTCGGTCTCGAGGAAGATCTGGCCGTCGGTGATCGAGATCACGTTGGTCGGCACGAAGGCCGAGACGTCGCCGGCCTGGGTCTCGATGATCGGCAGCGCCGTCAGCGAGCCGGTCTGACCCTTGACCGCACCGTTGGTGTGCTTCTCGACGTACTCCTCCGAAACGCGCGCGGCGCGCTCGAGCAGGCGCGAGTGCAGGTAGAACACGTCACCCGGATACGCTTCGCGGCCCGGCGGGCGGCGCAGCAGCAGCGAGATCTGGCGGTAGGCCCAGGCCTGCTTGGTCAGGTCGTCGTAGACGATCAGCGCGTCTTCGCCGATGTCACGGAAGAACTCGCCCATCGCGCAACCGGAGTACGGCGCGATGTACTGCATGGCCGCCGACTCCGACGCGGACGCCGCGACGATGATCGTGTGGTCGAGCGCACCGTGCTCCTCGAGCTTGCGCACCACGTTGGCGATCGAGCTCTGCTTCTGGCCGATGGCGACGTAGACGCATTTGATGCCCGAACCCTTCTGGTTGATGATCGCGTCGACCGCCAGCGCCGTCTTGCCGGTCTGACGGTCGCCGATGATCAGCTCGCGCTGACCGCGGCCGACCGGGATCATCGAGTCGACCGACTTGTAGCCGGTCTGCACCGGCTGGTCGACCGACTTGCGCCAGATCACACCCGGCGCGACCTTCTCGATCGCCGAGGTCTGCGTGGCGTTGATCGGCCCCTTGCCGTCGATCGGGTTGCCCAGCGCGTCGACCACGCGGCCCAGCAGCTCGCGGCCGACCGGCACTTCCAGGATGCGCCCGGTGGTCTTGGCGGTGTCGCCCTCGCGCAGGTGCTCGTAGTCGCCGAGCACCACCGCGCCGACCGAGTCGCGCTCCAGGTTCAGCGCCAGCGCGAACGTGTTGCCGGGCAGTTCGATCATTTCGCCCGACATCACGTCGTTGAGGCCATGTACGCGCACGATGCCGTCGGACACGCTGGTCAGCGTGCCTTCGTTGCGCGCTTCCGCACCCAACTTGAACTTCTCGATACGGCTCTTGATGAGCTCGCTGATTTCGGACGGGTTGATCTGGGTAGCCATGGTCGTTTCCGTATGGGGCGGGCTGGTCGTCCGCCTGCAAGTTCGATTAGTGGGTCAGTGCCTGCTCGAGGCGGGTGAGGCGGCCGCGCACGGACCCGTCGATCACCACGTCGCCGGCATCGATCACCGCGCCGCCGAGGATCGCCGGATCGATCGCCTGGTCGAGCTCGATGTCGCGCCCGAAGCGCCGCTTGAGCGCCTCCTTGAGCTTGTTCGCCTCGAAGGCGTCGATCGGCGCCGCGGCCCGCACGCGCACCTTGAGCACGCGTTCGGCCTCGTGCTTGAGCGCCTCGTACAGCGCGCCGATTTCCGGCAGCACCGCCAGACGGCCGTTCTCGGCGAGCAGCCCCAGGAAGCGGGCGAAGGCCGAGTCGGCGCCCTCGCCTTCCGGCAGGAACAACGCGACGAGATTCTCCCGGCCGATCCGCGGATCGCCGAGCAGCGCTGCCACGCGGGGATCGGCGGCGACCTGCGCGGCGAAGCCCAGGCGCGTGGCCCAGGCGCCGAGCGTGTTGTCGCCGCGCGCCAGCTCGAATGCGGCGCGTGCGTAGGGTCGGGCCAGGGTCAGTGCGCTGGACATGGGATCAGATCTCGGCCACGAGCTCGTCGATCAGCGCCTTGTGGGCGCCGGCATCGATTTCGCGGTGAAGGATCTTCTCGGCACCGGCGACGGCCAGCGACGCGACCTTGCCGCGCAGCTCCTCGCGCGCCTTGTGGGCCATCGACTCGATCTCGGCAGCGGCGATCGCCTTCTGCTTGGTCGCCTCGACGATCGCGTCCTGCTTGGCCTTCTCGACGATGGCATTGGCCTGCTGATGCGCACGCTCGATGATCGCGCCGGCCTCTACGCGGGCGCCCTTGATCTCCTCGGCGACGCGCGCGTCGGCATCGGCCAGCTCCTTGCGGGCGCGGTCGGCGGCGGCCAGGCCGTCGGCGATTTTCTTCTGGCGTTCTTCAAGCGCCGCATTCAGCGGTGGCCAGATGAACTTCATCGTGAACCAGACGAGGATCGCGAATGAGAGCATCTGACCGAAGAATGTCATGTTGAGATTCATGACGTGTCCTCGACATAGGTGTGACGCCGGCCTTTCGGAGGCCGGCGACCGGTCGGCCGCATCGCGGGGATGCGGCCCTCGAAGCGGCTTACAGGCGCGAGGTGATCTCGCCGACCAGCGGGTTGGAGACCGCGAAGAACAGCGCGACCGCCAGACCGATGATGAACGCCGCGTCGATCAGGCCGGCGAGCAGGAACATGCGGCCCTGCAGCATCGGCACCAGCTCCGGCTGGCGCGCCGCCGACTCGAGGAACTTAGAACCCATGATGGCAATGCCGAGGCAGGCACCGAGGGCGCCCAGGCCGATGATGATGCCGATGGCGATCGCGGTCAGGCTCTGCACTTGTGCGATGAATTCCATGATGTTCTCCGGGTATGGCAGGTGATGATGAAAAGGGTGGGTGACTCGGGGGAAACCGTTCTTGGCCGCGCAGGGCCGTCAGTGGCCTTCGCGCGCGCCGGCGATGTAGACGACCGTCAGGATCATGAAGATATAGGCTTGCAGCAGGATGATCAGGATGTGGAAGATCGCCCAGGCCGCATTGGCGAGCACGCCGGGGCCGAACGAGATCCAGCTGCCGAGCAGGCCGGCGATCAGCATGAATACCAGCTCGCCGCCGTACATGTTGCCGAACAGTCGCATCGCCAGCGAGATCGGCTTGACCAGCCACTCGATGATGTTCATGGCCAGGTTGACCGGGGCCAGCAGCACGACCATGAAGCCGTGTGCGTGGAACGGCGCGGTCAGCAGTTCCTTGCCGAAGCCCAGGCCGCCCTTGGCGGACAGGGCGTGGCCGATCAGGATGAAGAAGACCGAGACCGACAACGCGAAGGTCGTGTTCATGTCCGCGGTCGGCACCGCGCGGAAATAGGTGTGGTGCGCCACTTCGGCGCCGGCGGTGGTGTGCACCAGCCAGCCGGCCAGGTCGAGCGGCAGCAGGTCCATCGTGTTCATGAAGACGATCCAGATGAAGATCGTCAGTGCCAGCGGCGTGACCGAGCGGCGGTCGCCGTGGAACGTGTCGCGGACCTGGCCGTCGATGAACTCGAGGATCAGCTCGACGAAGGCCTGGCCCTTGGACGGCACGCCGGGGGTCGCCTTGCGGGCGGCCAGGCCGAACCAGAGCAGGAACAGGAGGCCCAGCACCAGCGACACCAGCCAGGTGTCGAGGTTGAAGCCGGAGCCGATCTCGACCACGTTGTGGTTGAGATGGTGTCCGATGTACTCGTTCAGACCACCCGATTGCGCTTCGCTAGCCACGTCGACTCCAAGAAACCGTCAATGCTCGAAAAGCAGACCACCCAACTGCGACACCAATGCGACGGCTACGCCGATCAGTACCGCCAGGGGCGGGAACAGGCCCGATCCGATCGTGACCACCAGGGCGACGCCGATCCAGACCCACTTGATGACCTGACCGAGCACGATCGCGCCGAGCGCTGCGGTCGGCGCTACCACTCGCCTTCCGAACGCACGTCGCGCAGCCAGCCAGTATCCCGATGCGATGATGATCCCGCCGATCAACACCGCCAGTGCCGCCGAGGCGCCCCACCCTGTCGCACACAGCGCCGCCACTGCGGTCGCGCCAAGCTGCAGGAGCGTGGTGCGAACCGCCACCCGCCAACCGAAGGCGATGGAATTGCGCACGAAGGCACCCGATCCGGCGAGCGTTAGGAGGCTGCTGCGGCGAGCCAAGCGAACCGGCCCGACCAAAGCCTGAAGATTTTAACTTTGCCGTGCTGCGGTAGCAACCGCGCAGGACTTTGCCGCATTGCAGCGAGGCCCTCGGAAAAGCCGCCGGGGGCCTGTCTCTGCGAGGCGCCCTGTCGGGCCCACCCGGCCTCGGAGCCCGGCTGCGCCCAAATGCCGCACCCGCGGCGCCGGCTCAGTGCAGCGAATCGGAGGCGGGTGCTCGCGGGGACAGCGGATCGGCCGGCGTTCCGGCCACCTGCCAGAGCGCTTCGAGATAGCCGCTGCCGAAGCCGATCGAGCCGATCGCCTCGAATTCGTAGGCGCCGGTGTCCGGATACCAGCTGGCATTCGGATCGATCTCGCGCAGCACCAGCGCATCGGCCTCGACATCGGCCAGCTGGCCGACGTAGCTGATCTCGCCCTCGTCGTCCTCGACCATGTTGATCGACAGCAACGGCGCGCAGGCCGCGGCGGAACGGGCGATGCCGACCCAGTCCTCGAGCCCGAAGCCCTCCGGGACGGTGAGCTGCTCGCCGCGCAGGGCCAGGGCCTTCAGCACGAACTCCGCGGCGGGATCGCTCTCGACCAGGCTGAGGTCGGTGATCGCCACGGCGAGATATCCGTCGAAGCGCAACGCATCGCCGATCTCGGCGATCAGGCAGAAGTCGCGGGAGAGGCCGATCACGAAGCCGTGGATCACCCCGGGGTGGATGCGCTCGCGCTGGAATCGCATCGGAATGCGGCTTTCCATGCCTTCACGCAGGGCCGCGCGGATGCCGCGGGCCTTGAACGGTACGACGGTACTCATGCGGACTATGGTCGGACGAATGACGCCCGGGCGCAAGCCGCCGGCCCCGGCCGGCCGCCGCGGCACCCCCGCTCAGGTCCGCTCGAGCCGGTAGCCGTGCTGGTAGATCGCCGTCAGCCGCCAGCCGTGCTCGCCGCTGAGCTCGAGCTTCTTGCGCAGCCGGCTGACATGGGTGTCGACGGTCCGCGTGGACACCTGGGCGCTCATGTTCCAGACGTTCTCCAGCAGCGCATCGCGGCTGACGATCCGGCCGAGCCGGCGGAACAGGAAGCTGGCCAGGTCGAACTCGCGCTGGGTCAGCTCGATTTCCCGCCCCAGGATGCTGGCCTTGCGACGCTTGAGGTCGATCAGGTAGGGCGCCGATTCGATGCGTTCGGCCGCATCGGCCTCCGATCCCACCCCGCCCCGGCGGAGCGCGGCGGCCACGCGTGCCAGCAGCTCCAGGCGCTTGGGCGGCTTGATGACGTAGTCGTCGCCGCCGCTGGCGAACCCCTTGACCAGGTCCTCTTCCGCCGCACGGGCCGTCAGGAAGATGACCGGCAGTTCGGCATGAATCGACTCGCGCAGCCATTCGACCACGTCGATGCCGGTGGCATCGGGCAGCATCCAGTCCAGCAGCAGCAGGTCGATGCCCGCCGATCCGTGCTTGCGGCGGTACTCGTTGGCGTTGCTGAAAAGGCGGACCGTATAACCCGCCTCGTGCAGCCAGTGGGCGACCAGCGCCGCCTGATCGGGATCGTCCTCCAGCACGCCGACGACGATGTCGCGCTTCGCCGACGAGGCGCCGCTGGCGCCGTCGTGGTAGGGATTGCGGGGGCTTCGCGTTGGATCCGTCATCCGGCCAGAAAATCCGATCGCTCGATGCACGCCACTCGACCACGCCGCGGCGCAGCAGTCAATCCCACGCTGCCGGAAAACCGCCGGACGACACGGAACAACCGGCTGCGCACGGCGGCTGGACCGGCCTCGGCCATGCCCTGGAAAGCGAAAATCGTCCGGTCAGGCCGGTGTCGGGATCGACGCCGCGCGGGGGCGCCGGGGCATGTAGCGCAACCAGACCAGGAACACGACCAGGGCGTCCAGGACGATCAGGGCCTGCCACAGGTAGAGGTGGAACCATTCGAACCAGAGCCGGCTCCACTGACCCAGGTAGAACAGGCTGATGATGCGGACCAGGTTCAACGCCTGGATCGCCAGGAAGCCGAGACCGATGCCCAGCACGCGATAACGCCACGGTGCCGGAAACGCGATGATCGCCGAGACCAGGATGATGACGGCCTCCAGGCCGTTGCAGCCGCGCTCGATGCTGATCGCGAACCCATTGGAGGCGCTGCGGATGATGTTGCCGGTGGCGGTCGCATCGGCATCGAAGAGCTGGATCAGCCAGACGCTGATGTCCGCCAGCAGGCCGGTGAACGGCACGATGAAATGACGCTCGACCGGCTCGATCAGATCGAGCGGGAACAGGATCGCGACGCACAGCAGGAATATCAGGATGAATCGGGTCATCGGATAAGTCTACGTCGGCGACGAAGCCCGCGGCCAGACCACCGCCGCCTGCCGGCGCGCGAGCCTCTGCCGGCAGGCAGCGGCAGTGCCCCGCGACGGACGTGGCGCCTGCCGGATCGTGCGGTAGCATCACGCCATGAATCCCGCCCCCAACCTGTTCCTGGTCGGCCCGATGGGTGCCGGAAAGTCCACGATCGGACGGTCGCTGGCCGCCGCCCTGGGCCTGCCGTTCGTCGATCTGGACCACGAGATCGAGCAGCGCACGGGGGCCGCGATTTCGTTGATTTTCGATCTGGAGGGCGAAGCGGGCTTCCGCGCGCGCGAGTGCACGCTGCTGGCGGAATTCGCCGGGCACGAGGGCATCGTACTCGCCACGGGCGGCGGCGCCGTGCTGTGGCCCGACAACCGCGAGGTCCTGCGGCACCGCGGCTTCGTCGTCTGGATCGACACCGACGTCGACACCCAGCTGGCACGTCTCGCGCACGACCGCAAACGCCCGTTGCTGGCGACGCCGGACCGCAGGCAGCGCCTGACCGAACTGGCCCGCGAACGCGATCCGCTGTATGCCGAAGTCGCCGACCTGCAGTGCATGTCCACCGGCCGCGGACAGAGCGCCTCGTTCGTGATCGACCTGGCCGCACACCTGCAGGTCCATTGGCAACGCCCTTTTCAGGAAACATCCGCATGAGTGTCACCGAGGTAGACGTCGTCCTGGGAGATCGCAGCTACCGGATCCGCATCGGCCGCGACCTGCTGCGGCAGCCGGCCCGGTGGCGCGACGCCGTCCGCGGCCGTCACGTGCTCGTCGTGACCGACAGCACCGTCGCGCCGCTGTATCTGGCGCGCCTGGAGGACGGCCTGGATGGGTTCGACCACGCCGTCGTCACGATTCCCGCCGGGGAGCGGCACAAGACGCTGGCGCAGACCGAACAGGTCTTCGCCGCGCTCGCCGGCCTCGGTGCGAGCCGCGACGCGACCGTCATCGCGCTCGGCGGCGGCGTCGTCGGGGATCTGGCCGGCTTCGCCGCCGCGTGCTGGATGCGCGGCATCGACTTCGTCCAGATGCCGACGACCCTGCTGGCCATGGTCGACTCGTCGGTCGGCGGCAAGACCGGCGTCAATCTGCCGGCCGGCAAGAACCTGATCGGCGCGTTCCACCAGCCGCGCAGCGTGATCATCGATACCGACACGCTCGATACGTTGCCGGCGCGCGAATATCGCGCCGGGCTCGCCGAGGTCGTCAAGTACGGCGCGATCAGCGATGCGGCGTTCTTCGGCTGGCTGGAGCAGCAGGCCGACGCCCTGGTCCGGCGCGAGCCGGCGGCCGTGGCCGAGGCCATCGCCGTGAGCTGCAAGAGCAAGGCCGACATCGTCGCCCGCGACGAGCGCGAGGAAGGCGAGCGGGCCCTGCTGAACTTCGGCCATACCTTCGGACATGCGCTGGAGACCGAAGCCGGCTACGGCACCCTGCTGCATGGCGAAGCCGTGGCGATCGGCATGACGCTTGCCGCTTCGCTATCGGCGCACATGGGAAAGAGCTCCCATACGGACACCGACCGGCTCATTTCGTTATTGAAGCGACTCGAACTACCGACGGTTGTCCCTCACGACATCAGCCCGGCACGCCTGATACAGCACATGCGGCTGGACAAGAAGAATCTCAGTGGAAAGATTCGAGCTGTACTTTGGCACGGTGTCGGGCGCGCTGGAGTGACCATCGTGGAAGATGAACAACTTCGCTCGGTGCTTGAATGACGTGAGCGCCGCCACCCGCACGGAAACGCGATGCGGTGAAAGCACGGGACCAGCCGGCAGGTGTCGAAGTCAGGCGGCTGGATCAGCACTCCGACCTTTCATCAGTGCCGTCGGCGCTCCCATATTGGGTAAACCACCCCCTAAGCACGCCGCTGAAGAGGTTGGCGTCAAAGCCCTCTCCGCAGGAAACCTGGGAGAGGGCAAGGCCGCCAGTGCCTCAGTACTGACAGACCCGCTGTGAGTCTGAACCAATCAGGTTGTTGCTCGCGTCATAGACGCTCACGGCGACAAATCCGTCCGGACTGATAATGGTCCCTGGACACCCATAGAAGCAGAGCAGTTGAGATGTGCCGCACCCGAGCAGCGTAGCGGAGCCTGCCGGGTAGGCTGTCCATTCCCAGCGGAACGGCTCCGGTGCGGAACCTTCCACATCGGCCCAGCAGGCCTCGGAATCACAGCCGAACACAATGGATGCAGCGAAGCTCGAGGGCGCTATCACGAGCAGAACCGCCGCCAAGACTCCTCTCATAACAGACATCTTCATATCCCTATCTCCTTGTCGCCGCATATGCGGCCTGCGAATACTCACATCCATCCACCCGCACTAATGTGAATTTATTCACCTAACCACAAATAGATATGTACACCTTTGCGTAACCGGCACGACCACTCTTTTCTTTCGGCTTGGCCGCCCTTGAGCCGACCGCCGCACTCGACCAGCGCGTGGACTCTCACTTCGCCGACCGCATCTGGCCCCTCCACGCCTTCCGGATTCCGAATACCACCAGATACCGATCGGATTGGCTTCTTCGCATCCAGGGCTTTAGAAGAATTCGCGCTGTCGCCACGTCTGCACACGACAGATCCGCGGCCGGGACAGAAGCGCAGCAAAAGCTCGCGCATCACCGCGAAAGCGATGCCGATACGGCACGCGAACAGAAACAACGCGCCGGCCAACGCCTGGCGACAGCCAAGCTCAAATCCGCATCAACACTCCACCGAGGACGGTGCCCCGGCCTACAGCACGTCTTTCCTGACCGGATATCCCCCGAATCGGGTCCAATAAAAAAGACGGCCCCTGAAAGGGGCCGTCTGAAGTCAAGCGACAACGCGTCGTTATCAGAAGCGCTGCTGGTACTTGAGGTAGTAGAAGCGACCGATGTCGAAGCCGCCGTAGTAGTTGAACTGGCTGTTCGGGTTGGAGTACATGAACGGCCCCTTGTGATCGAACGCGTTGTTCGCGCCGATCGCGATGGTGCCGTTCCACGGCGCCGTCCAGCGGAACTGGAGGTCGTGGAAGGTGTTGGACCCCGTGCGGTTGACCGGATTTTCCGCGAAGTCGACCCGCGGCGGAGTCGTTTCGTTGCCCGGGTTCCAGTACGGATAGCCGTAGCCGGGATCGTTACATTCCGGACCACCCTCGACGTCGTAGGTGCAGTCTTCCTTCATGCCCGAGTAGTAGCGCATACCCCAGGTGGCGCCGAAATCGCCCAGGCTCCAATCCAGCTGCAGGTTGGACTTCGTACGGAAGGCGCTGTTCCAGCCAGTGTTGTTGAACGGAAGCTCCGGTGTACCCGGCTCGCTCTTGCTGTCCCAGCGGGTGACGTACGAGGTTTCCCAGGTGATCATGAAGCGGCCGAACGAGAACTCCGGCAGGCGGTAACGAACGCCGAGGTCGTAGCCTTCGGTTTCGATCCAGCCCATGTTGCGCATGCCGTAGACGAGGTAGTTGACCGCGCCGTTTTCCGGGTTACGCGTGAAGTTCTGGCAGCGGGCGACGATGCCGCGCTCGTAGCAGTCCGACAGGATGTTCGAGAAGCTGTCGGTCGTGACGAGGTTGTCGATCTTGATGCGGTACCAGTCCAGGGTGATGTCCAGGCCCTGGATGTAGCTCGGGCTGTACACCGCGCCCAGGGTCTTGCTGACCGAGGTTTCCGGCTGGAGGAACGGGTTCGCGCCGCCGAGGAACGGATAGTTGGTCTGGCAGGGAACGCTGGCGCAGGGAACCAGGCCCTGGCCGAGCTGCTGGTAGTCGGCCGGCAGCGGCGCGTGGCCGCCGAAGCCCGACGTACAACGCTGGGAGACCGCATCCGGCGGACGGACGCCACCGTTCTGCAGGGCGCACGGGTCGTAGTAGGTCACGTACGACTGGCTCAGGTCGCCGTACAGGTCACCGATGGTCGGGGCGCGGAAGCCCTCGGCATAGGTACCGCGGATCAGCAGGTCGTCGATCGGCTTCCACTTCAGGCCGAACTTGCCGTTGGTCGTCTTGCCGAACGTGTTGAAGTCCGAATTACGGCCAGCGACGTTGAACGACAGCTCACGCGCGAACGGAATGTCCTTGAGCACCGGGATGTCGAGCTCGAGGTAGTATTCCTTGACGTTGTAGCCGCCACCACGTCCGCCTAGGGCGAGCTCGGTGGTCAGGCCAGCGGCCGTCATCGCGTCGGGAACGAAATCGCCTTCCTCGCGACGGTACTCGTAGCCAGCTGCGAACGACAGGTCGCCGGCGGGCAGCGTGAACAGCGCACCGGTCAGGTTCGCCGTGTAGTTGACCGTCTTCGACCCGCCGGTCGACGTGGTCGGGGCGAGGATGAAATCCTGCACGGCCTGATCGCCCAGCGAGTTCTCGAGGCCGCTGCCGTACGGCGCCAACGGGTTCCACGGCACACACCGGTCGAGCGGAATTGGATTGGCCGCCGTACCGCACTGGATGACACCGGCTTCATTGCGGAACGACGGGCCGAGAGCCGCGGCGATGTTGGCAACGTTGTAGTTGCCGGTGCCGTGGCGGACGAAGTCGTTCTTGTTGTAGAAATAACCGACGTCCCAGTTCCAGGAGTGGTCACCGACGTCGAACCAGCCTTCGAAGCCGCCGGTGAAGCGATACGTACTGAAGTCGCTGAAGGTGCCGCGCGGCACTTCCCAACCGCGACGGTTCCAGTGGACGCTGCGCGGCGTCTCGAAGCCGTGGTGGCTGCCGAACGGGTTGAAGTAGCTGTCAGCCGACATCGGCGCGCCGAGCGACGCGCTCTGCAGCGGGTAGCCCGCGACCGTGTTCTCCGTCTCGCGCTTGTTGTACAGCACGTCCGAACGGAAGGTGATGTTGTCGGTGATGTTGAAGCTGCCGGAAACGAATACCGACGTACGCTCCATGCCCGACAGCAGGTTCATCTGCTCGTTGGAATTGGCGTAGTAGATGTTGTCTTCCGGGAACTGGATGTTGTTCCGCTGGCGGATGTAGTTGTTGAAGTCGTACGGGTCGCCATTGAAGCCTGGGCCGAGCGTATAGCTACCGGGGATGCCGCCGCCCGGAATGAGGTTGCCCCACTGGCTGACCGGGCTCCAGCCCGCACCCGGATGAAGCGGTTGCGGAACCTTGGAGAACCAACGGTCCTTGGCCCAAACCGGATCTTCCTTCGCGTAGGACACGCTCATCGTGACCGAGCTGCGCTCGCCGGTCGAACCGATGGTGAAGTCGTACTGCTGGCGCTCGCCGTCGTCTTCGTCGTACTGGCCGAGATAGACGTTGGCTTCGGCGCCTTCGAAGCGGCTGCGCGTGATGATGTTGATGACGCCCGCGATCGCATCGGAGCCGTACACCGAGGACGCGCCGTCCTTCAGGATGTCGATGCGCTCGATGATGCCGACCGGGATCGTGGCGACGTCCTGGTAGCCTTCGGAGTTGGCGCCCAGGCGCTTGCCGTTGACGAGGACGAGGGTGCGCTGCGGACCGAGGTCACGCAGATCGATATACGAACCGCCGGCACTCTCGTTGGCCGTCAGAGCGTCGGAACGGCTGAATGCCGGGGAGCCGGCGGCCGTCACGTTCAGCAGGATGTCGGCGACCGAGCTGAAGCCCTGCTTCTCGATCTGGGCACGGTCGATCGTCAGAACCGGCTGAGCGGTTTCGACGTCGGCCTTGCGGATGCGCGAACCGGTGACGACGATCGTCTCCAGCTTGTCGGCTCCGGCTTCCTGCGCGAAGACAGGGCTGCCGGTCAGACCGACCGCGGTGGCCGCGCCCGCGTACAGGGCGAAGCGCACGGCTTTGAATAGCTCGTTGCTGTTCAATCTCATTTTGTCACTCTCCAACGTCAGAGTTTTGTTGCCACGGTTCGGGGGCTGTTCAGGCCCCTGCCATCCTGAAAAAGCTCTTGAGGCCCTCGGGAGCCTTCGGTGGTAGGCGATGCTAACAACAATTTTACGGCAAGGGAACCCCTGGACAACCTTTTGCGGGACGCTGAGCAGCGCTCGTTTTCTTCTTTATATTCATTGCGTTGCACAATTCACGCTGCTCGCTTGATGCAGCGATACGCCCCGGGCGGGCCCATTTGGGGCGGGAAGGCGGCCCGGCCCGGGCACGCGCGTTCCCGGCTGCCGGAACCGTGATGGTTGGGGTGTGGTTCATGGCCGACGGCGTGCTGCACCGGCCTGCATTGCGCGTTGTCAGGCGTCTTCGCAGCGGAGATCATGAACCATGACCGACCCGCACCGCCCCTACACCGTCGCCCTCACCGGCGGCGTGGCATCTGGGAAGTCGACCGTCGCCGAGCGGTTCGCCGCGCACGGCATCGACGTGCTCGACGCCGACCTGATCGCCCGCGAGCTGGTGC
The DNA here is from genome assembly GCF_001632775.1 of Dokdonella koreensis DS-123. Lineage (NCBI taxonomy): Bacteria > Pseudomonadati > Pseudomonadota > Gammaproteobacteria > Lysobacterales > Rhodanobacteraceae > Dokdonella > Dokdonella koreensis. Next base: position 677,693 of record NZ_CP015249.1, on the reverse strand, counting down.
AGCCCGGTGCGCCGGCCCTGCACGAGATCCGCCAGCGATTCGGCCGGGAAATGCTCGATGCCGCCGGTGGCCTCGACCGCCGACGGCTGCGCGAAGCGGTCTTTTCCGCACCTGCCGAGCGGCAGGCGCTCGAGGCGATCCTGCATCCCCGGATACGTCGCGCGCTGCGCGAACGCGCCAGCGGGATTCGCAGCCCCTACGGCCTGCTGGCGATTCCGCTGCTGGCCGAGTCGAACGGCAGCTACGACTGGATCGACCGCGTCCTCGTCGTGGACCTGCCGCGCGAGCTCCAGCTCGAACGCCTGTCCCGGCGCGACACGCTGGCACCCGGCCTGGCCGAGGCGATGCTGGCGGCACAGGCCGGGCGCGCGGAGCGGCTGAGGCTGGCCGACGACGTCATCGACAACAGCGGATCGCTCGCCGCGCTCAATGCCCAGGTGGAGCGGCTGCACCACCGGTACCTGGAGCTCGCCGGCGATCGAACCGGCGCCTGACGACATCCTGTGTCAGGCGAGCGGTCCGCGAATCGCGGCGACCCCTTGCCCACCGGCGGCCCGGGCCGCCTCGATGTCGCCGGCATCCAGACCGCCGAGCGCATAGATCGGCAACGCGAACTCGCTCGCCAGTGCCGAGAAGCGCTGCCATCCCAGCACCGCGGCCGCTGGATGGCTGGTCGTTTCGCGCACCGGCGACAAGGTCGCGAAGTCGGCGCCGATCCGTTCCGCGTGAGCGAGTTCATCGGCGCGGTGGCAGGAAACGGCGACCCATTTCCCGGCCGGCATGGGCCGGCGCTCGAGCGTCGCCGCGACGCGGGCCGGCAGGTGCACGCCATCGAGGCCGAGCACCGTGGCGAGCTGCCAATCGGCATGCAGCAGCAGGCGCGCGCCGGCCGCGCGGCAATAGTCGCGCGCGGTACGGGCGATGCTTGCGAGGCGATCGCGGGTCCAGGCCGGGAGGCGCAACTGGACGAGCCGGATGCCGCTTTCGAGCGCGTTGCGGATGCCGGCGAGGACTGCATCGCCCTGGTCCATGGCGAGCGGCGGCGTGATCAGGTAGCGCTCCGGGAGCCGGAGCGCGGCGATCACCGGCCGATCCGCCTCGGGCATCGGCAGCTCCGGCAGCGCCGAAGGCGCGATCCACGCCAGCGACTGGCCCTCGCAGGCCTGCGGCTGGCCGGCGTAGCCGGTCACTTCCCAGACGTCCAGGACGATGCGCTTCTCCGGATAGCGATGCGGCACCGATATCAGCGGATGAGCCGCCTGGACGACGATGCCGACTTCCTCGCGCAGCTCCCGCACCAGGGCGTCCAGACGCTGCTCGCCCGGCTCGAGCTTGCCGCCGGGGAATTCCCAGAGGCCGGCCAGGTGGGTGCCCTGCCGGCGCTGGGCGACGAGGATCCGCCCGTGCGGGCTGCGCACGACGCCGGCCAGGACATGGACGAAAGGACTGCTCACACCCGTGCCGGCCGGACGCCGCTATGCGTGGGAGGGACGCACGGCCGCCACGACGCTCAGGTCAGCCGGCCGTGGCACTGCTTGTACTTGCGACCACTGCCGCACGGACACGGATCATTGCGACCGACCTTCGGGGCGTCGCGCAGTGCCTGCGCCTGTGCCGGCTCTTCTTCCGCCGGCGCTTCCTCGCCGAGGCCGCCCGGGCCGGCGTGCTGGAACTGCATCGCGCGCGCCTGTGCCTCGGCCTGGCGCTGCTGCTGCTGTTCCATCGCCTGGACCTCCTCCTCGGTGCGAATACGCACCCGGGCCAGCACCTGGACCAGCTCGTGCTTGATCTTCTCGAGCATCTGCTGGAACAGCGAGAACGCCTCGCGCTTGAATTCCTGCTTGGGCTGCTTCTGCGCGTAGCCGCGCAGGTGGATGCCCTGGCGCATGTAGTCCATGCTGGCCAGGTGTTCCTTCCAGGCGTTGTCGAGCACGGTCAGCATGACGTGCTTCTCGAGCTGGCGCATGACGTCCGAGCCGAGCATCGCCTCCTTCTCGCGGAAGACGCGGTCGGCGGCGTCCAGGACGCGCTGGAGCACGCCCTCGGCGTCGACCTCCTCCTGCTCCTCGACCCAGCGGACCAGGCCGACCTGCAGGCCCAGCTCCGACTCCAGCTCCTTCTCGAGGCCGGGAAGGTTCCACTGCTCGTCGACCGAGTTCATCGGAACGAAGCGCTGCACCGTCTCGGTCAGCGTGTCGATACGGATCGCCGACACGGTCTCGGCGACGCTGTCGCTGTCGAGCAGTTCGTTGCGCTGCTCGTAGATGACCTTGCGCTGGTCGTTGGCGGTGTCGTCGAACTCGAGCAGTTGCTTGCGGATGTCGAAGTTGTGCGCCTCGACCTTGCGCTGCGCCTTCTCGATCTGCCGGCTGACCATGCGATCCTGGATCGCATCGTCTTCCTTCATGCCGAACATGCGCATCAGGCGGCTGACGCCCTCGCCCATGAAGATGCGCAGCAGGTTGTCCTCGAGCGAGAGGTAGAAGCGGCTCGATCCGGCGTCGCCCTGGCGGCCGGAACGGCCGCGCAGCTGGTTGTCGATGCGCCGCGACTCGTGCCGCTCGGTACCGATGATGCGCAGGCCGCCGAGCGCCAGCACGTCGTCGTGGCGGCGCTTCCATTCGGCCTTGACGCGCTCGCGCTCGGCCTCGGAGGCGTCTTCCGGCAGCGCGGCCAGCTCCGCCTCGAGATTGCCGCCGAGCACGATGTCGGTACCGCGACCGGCCATGTTGGTGGCGATCGTCACCGCACCCGGCCGGCCGGCCTGGGCGACGATGTGCGCCTCGCGCTCGTGCTGCTTGGCGTTGAGCACCTCGTGCGCGATGCCGGCCTTCTTGAGCAGGCCGTCCAGGTACTCGGACGCCTCGATCGAGGCCGTGCCGACCAGCACCGGCTGCCCGCGTTCCTGGCATTCCTTGATGTCCTCGACGATGGCGTCGAACTTCTGCTTGCCCTTGAGGAAGATCACGTCGGCCTCGTCCTTGCGGATCATCGGCCGGTGCGTGGGGATGACCACCACTTCCAGGCCGTAGATCGACTGGAACTCGTAGGCTTCGGTGTCGGCCGTGCCGGTCATGCCGGACAGCTTCTTGTACATGCGGAAGAGGTTCTGGAACGTGATCGACGCCAGCGTCTGGTTCTCGCGCTGGATCGGCACGCCCTCCTTGGCCTCGACCGCCTGGTGCAGGCCGTCGGACCAGCGCCGCCCCGGCAGCGTACGGCCGGTGAACTCGTCGACGATGACCACTTCGCCGTCGCGCACGATGTACTCCACGTCGCGCTGGTACAGCGAATGCGCGCGCAGCGCGGCATTGAGGTGATGCACCACGGCGAGGTTGGAACCGTCGTAGAGGCTTTCCTCCTCGCCGATGATGCCCTCGCGGCGCAGCAGCGCCTCGATGTGCTCCATGCCCATCTCGGACAGGTGCACCTGCTTCTGCTTCTCGTCGACCCAGAAGTCGCCCTCGCCCTCCTCGCTCTCCTGGCGCGACAGCTTCGGCACCAGCTTGTTGATCTTGACGTAGAGCTGCGGCGATTCGTCGGAGGGACCGGAGATGATCAGCGGCGTGCGCGCCTCGTCGATGAGGATCGAGTCGACCTCGTCGATGATCGCGTAGTGCAGGCCGCGCTGGTAGCGCTGGTCCTTGCTGACCGCCATGTTGTCGCGCAGGTAGTCGAAGCCGAACTCGTTGTTGGTGCCGTAGGTGATGTCGGCGGTGTAGGCGGCCCGCTTGTTGGAATGGTCCATGCCGGGCCAGACCACGCCCACGTCCATGCCGAGGAAGTTGTAGAGCCGCCCCATCCAGGCCGAGTCGCGCTTGGCCAGGTAGTCGTTGACGGTGACGACGTGCACGCCCTTGCCTTCCAGCGCGTTGAGGTAGACCGGCAGCGTCGCCACCAGGGTCTTGCCCTCGCCGGTGCGCATTTCCGCGATGCGGCCCGAATGCAGCACCATGCCGCCGATCAGCTGCACGTCGTAGTGGCGCAGTCCCAGCACGCGCTGCGAGGCTTCGCGCACGACGGCGAAAGCCTCCGGCAGCAGGTCGTCGAGCTTGGTCCCGTCGGCCAGCCGCTGCCGGAACTCGTCGGTCTTGGCGCGCAGCGCGGCATCGTCGAGCGCCTGCATCTGCGGTTCCAGCGCGTTGATCTGGGCGACGCGACGGCCGAGCTGGCGCAACACGCGCTCGTTGCGGCTACCAAAAATGCCGGTCAGGAAGGAGTTGAGCATCGGTCGTCTTCGAGTGGGAACGGGAAACCGCAGGCGCAGCAGCGCGGTCGAGCCGCCCATGATAAGGCGGCATGCGGCGTATGACCAAATCCGGGGTGGGGATGCGCTGCAGCCCTTTCAAGCGGCGCCGGTCGGCGGAACGCAGGTGCGTTCGACGGGCGCGGGGCGCCCGCCGGAAGCCAGAACGGGCTCCCGCGGGGGCCGCAGGACGGATCAGACGCGGCTGGCCCGGCTCGAACGCACGTAGACGGCCGGATTGACCGGCCGGCCGTTCAGCCAGACCTCGAAATGGCAGTGCGGGCCGGTCGACCGGCCGGTCGAGCCCACCTTGGCGACGACATCGCCGATGTGGACGCGCGTGCCGAGCTCGACCATGTTCTGCGAGTTGTGGGCGTAGCGGGTCATGTAGCCGTTGCCGTGGTCGATCTCCACGACATTGCCGTAGCCGCTGCGCTGCCCGGAGTAGGTCACGACGCCTTCGGCGACCGCCATCACGTCCGAGCCGTAGGGCACGTCGAAATCGATGCCCAGGTGGCTGGCGCGGTGGCCGGTGATCGGGTCGGTGCGCACACCGAAGCCGGAAACGATGTAGCCGCCGCCCACCGGCCAGCCGGTCGGCAGCAGCGCATTGTCGATCTTGCGGTCGAGCAGCATGTTCTCGATCATGCCCAGTTGCGCTTCCTGGCGCTCGAACTCGGCGCGCAGGGTGTCGATGCCGGCGGTGATCGGCATGGCGGCGCCGGCCACCAGCGGTGCCTCTTCCGGTCCGCCGAGCGCGGGGGCCGCGGCGAAATCGAATTCGCCGTCGTCGAGCTTGCCGACCTGGGTCAGGCGTTCGCCGAGTGCGTTCAGGCGCGTCGCCTGCGCCTGCAACTGCCCCAGCTGCAAGGCCAGGGCGTCCAGGTCGCGGCCCGAGTCGCGCGCCACTTCGTCCAGCGCCTCGCGCTGCACGAGGATCGTCTGGCGCAGGTCGCGGATCTCGCCGAGCATGCGCCCTTCGGTGTCGACGCTGACGCGTCCGACGGCGAAGCCGCATCCGAGGAACAGCACGACGCCCGCAATCGCCAAGCCCGTACAGAGGGCGCGTCCGCGCCACGTCGAAAGATCGATGTTCCTGGAGGTCGCGCCGGCCTTGCCGAGGATTATGATGTTCATGGACGCCCGTGCCGAAATTCGTATCGCCATGCAGCCTGCCCAACGCCGACGCTCCGCTACCACGACCGGTCTTTCCCCGGCCGCCACGTGCGTCGATCTCGGCACCCTGGCCCAGCGCGCTCACGCGCTGGAAGTGCTCGATGGGCGGCTACGCCGCCTGTTGCCCGAAGCGATCGCCCGCGAATGTCGCCTCGCGGACATCCGCAACGGACGCCTCGTCTTTCTGGCGAACAGTTCGACCTGGGCCGGCCGGCTCAGGCTGCACGAGGCAACCCTGCTGGCCGAAGCCCGTTCCGCCTTCGATGGCCGGATCGAACGTTTCGCCGTGAAAGTGGCACACCGGCCGCCCGTTCCCCCGGAACCGACCTGGCAGAAACCGCTTTCGGCTGGCACTGCCCGTCATCTGCGGACAGCAGCGCAATCCATCGCGGACCCTGAACTCAAGGCCCTGTATCTCCGACTGGCCTCTCTGGCCAACCAATGACCCCCCGCATCGGGCGGAGCCGGGGCGGCTACGCCTTTGACGCCGCGGCGGATGCCTGCTTGGGGCACCCGCTCACATGTATACAACCGCCTCAGATCGCCTGCGCCGGATGCGCGTAGGAGATCGGAGCATTGCTGTCGTCCTTGAACGTGACCTCTTCCCACGCCGATGCATCGGCGACCAGCGCGCGCAGCAGCTGATTGTTGAGCTCGTGGCCGGACTTGTGGCCGTAGAACGCGCCGATCAGGCTGTGGCCGAGCAGGTACAGGTCGCCGATCGCGTCGAGGATCTTGTGCTTGACGAATTCGTCCTCGTAGCGAAGGCCGTCCTCGTTCAGGACGCGGTAGTCGTCCAGGACGATCGCGTTGTCCATCGAGCCGCCCAGCGCGAGGTTGCGCTCGCGCAGCATCTCGATGTCGCGCATGAAGCCGAACGTGCGTGCGCGGCTGACTTCCTTGACGAACGAGGTCGTCGAGAAGTCGATCTCGCTGGTCGAGCTGCGCCGCGTGAACATCGGATGGTCGAAGTCGATCGAGAAGCCGACCTTGAAGCCGTCGAACGGCTCGAAGCGCGCCCACTTGTCGCCGCTCTCGACCTTGATCGGCTTCTTGATGCGGATGAAGCGCTTGGGAGCGGCCTGTTCCTCGATGCCCGCCGACTGCAGCAGGAACACGAAGGGACCGGCGCTGCCGTCCATGATCGGCACTTCCGGGGCCGACAGGTCGACATAGGCATTGTCGATGCCGAGTCCGGCCATCGCCGAGAGCAGGTGCTCGATCGTCGCGATGCGGACATCGCCCTGGATCAAGGTACTGGAGAGCCGGGTGTCGCCGACGTTCTCGGGGCACGAGCGGATATCCACCGGCGGACTAAGGTCGACCCGGCGGAACACGATGCCCGTGTCCACCGCTGCCGGCCGCAAGGTCATGTAGACCTTTTCACCCGTGTGGAGACCCACGCCCGTTGCTTTGATTACATTCTTGAGCGTGCGCTGTCTGATCATTTTTATGCTGTGACCCCTGGGGCAGGATCTACAAAAACGCGGGGGATGCTACCACAGCATTTTTTGGCGGGACAAGCAAAACGATGCGCGAACCCGACAGAGTGTCGCTATTTCGCAACACTTGCCGGGTTCGGCGGAGACGCGTGCCCGCGCCGGCCCGGGAACGGGGCCGGCGTGGGAAAGGCCCGCCGCGACGCCACGCGGCGGCAGCGGTCCTTCAGTCGGCCTGGCGCCGCAGGAAGGCCGGGATGTCCAGATAGTCGCTCGGGACGTCGGCGATGGCCGTCGCGGCCACGGCCGCCGGAGCGACCGCCGGCACCGTCGCGCGCTGCGGGATGCCCAGGTAGTCCACCTCGCCGGTGGTCGCGTTGCGCACGACCCGCATCGGGGCGCGCATCACCTCGCGCTCCCGTTCGCGGACCGGCACCGGCTGCCGGGCCACGGCCTGGTTGAGGCCGGTCGCGACGACGGTGACGCGGATCTCGTCCTGCAGCTCCGGGTCGAGCGCGGTACCGATGACGACCGTGGCGTCCTCGCTGGCGAACTCGTGGATCACCTGGCCGATGTCGTCGAACTCGCGCATCGTCATGTTGGCGCCGGCCGTCACGTTGACCAGGATGCCGCACGCGCCGGACAGGTTGACGTCTTCGAGCAGCGGGTTGTTGATCGCGGCCAGCGCGGCAGCCTGGGCGCGATCGTCGCCGCGCGCCGACCCCGAGCCCATCATCGCCATGCCCATTTCGGACATCACGGTGCGCACGTCGGCGAAGTCGACGTTGATCAGGCCCGGACGGGTGATCAGGTCGGCGATGCCCTGGACGGCGCCCAGCAGCACGTCGTTGGCGCTCTTGAACGCCGACAGCAGGGTGACGTCGCGGCCGAGCACGGTCAGCAGCTTCTCGTTGGGCACCGTGATCAGCGAGTCGACGTACTGGCCCAGCTCCTCGATGCCCTTGTGCGCCACCTGCATGCGCCGCCGCCCCTCGAACGGGAACGGCTTGGTGACGATCGCCACGGTCAGCACGCCCATTTCCTTGGCCAGCTGCGCCACGACCGGCGCCGCGCCGGTACCGGTGCCACCGCCCATGCCGGCGGTGATGAAGACCATGTCCGCGCCCTGCAGCAGTTCGCAGATGCGCTCGCGGTCCTCCAGCGCCGCCTGGCGGCCGACCTCGGGGTTGGCACCGGCGCCCAGACCCTTGGTCACGTTGGCGCCGAGCTGCAGGGTGTACTTCGCCCCGCTGTTCTTGAGGGCCTGGGCGTCGGTGTTGGCGCAGACGAAATCCACGCCCTCGACCTGCCCGTGGACCATATGGCTGACCGCGTTGCCGCCGCCGCCGCCCACACCGATCACCTTGATGACGGCGTTCGGCGCCATCTTTTCGATCATCTCAAACATGTTCCCATCCTCCGCTGCTGCAATTCGATTTCAAGGGTGACTACCGAAGCCGTGACCCGTCCCGGTCCGGTTCGTCCTCGCCGGCTGGCGTGCCGGCGGCTGCGGTCGTTTCGACCACCACGCGGCATCTCCCTCGCCGCGGTTCAAAAATGTCGGTTCCTCGGGCGCCTCGCGCTCCTCTTCGGGGTCCGCTCGTCAGAATTCGCCCTTGAACCAGGTGCTGAGCCGGTGCCACAAGCCGCCGACCGCCGCCACGCCGGTGCCGCCTGCACGCCCGCCGGCGTCCTGGCGGGCACCGTGCACGAGCAGGCCGACGCCGGTGGCGTGGATCGGACTGGCGACGACGTCGATCAGGCCGCCGACGTGCTGCGGCAGTCCCAGGCGCACCGGCATGTGGAACAGTTCCTCGGCCAGTTCCAGCGCGCCTTCCATGCGGGCGGCGCCGCCGGTCAGCACCACGCCGGCGCGCACCAGCTCCTCGCGGCCACTGCGGCGAAGATCGGCCTGCACCATCTCGAAGATCTCCTCGTAGCGCGGCTGCACCGCCTCGGCGAGGTTCTGGCGCGCCAGCCGCCGCGGCGGCCGGTCGCCCACGCTGGGGACCTGGATCGTCTCCTCGGCGTGCGCCAGTTGGGCCAGCGCACAGGCGTAGCGCACCTTGAGCTCTTCGGCATGCGCGGTCGGCGTGCGCATCAGGTGTGCGATGTCGCTGGTCACCTGGTCGCCGCCGATCGCCAGCGACGTGGTGTGGCGCAGGGCGCCGCCGGTGTAGATCGCGATGTCGGTCGTGCCGGCGCCGAGGTCGACCAGGCAGACGCCGAGCTCCTTTTCGTCGTCGGTCAGCACCGCGCCGCTGGACGCCACGGCCGCCGGGATCATGCGATCGACCTGCAGCCCGCAGCGGTTGATGCACTTGGTGAGGTTCTGCACGGCGCTGGCCGCGCCGCTGACCAGGTGGACGTTGGCCTCCAGGCGCACGCCGGACATGCCGACCGGATGGCGGATACCCTCGTGGCCGTCGACCAGGTACTCCTGGGCCTCGGTGTAGAGCACGCTGCGGTCGGCCGGAATCGCGATCGCGCAGGCGGAGTTGCGCACCGCGTCGAGGTCGGCCTGGGTCACCTCCTTGTCGCGGATCGGCGCGGTGCCGTGCGAGTTCTCGTCCTTGATGTGGCTGCCGGAGATGCTGGCGTAGACCGAGCGGATCTGGCAGCCGGCCATCAGCTCGGCCTCCTCGATCGCGCGCTGGATCGAATGGACGGTCGACTCGATGTCGACGACGACGCCGCGCTTCAGCCCGTGGGCCGGGTGCGAGCCGATACCGATGATCTCGATCGGCTCGCCGGCACCGTGTTCGCCGACGATCGCCACCACCTTGGACGTGCCGATGTCCAGGCCGACGATCAGATTGCGTTCGCTCTTGCGGTTCATCGTCAGGCCCCGGGTTGCATGGATGTGGCGGCCGGTGCCCGGGCGGCCGCATCGGCCCAGCGCACGGCGAAGCCGTTTTCGTAGCGCAGGTCGATGCTCGCCGGCACGCCGTTGCTGCCGGACGCCAGCCGCGGCCAGACGTCGAGGAAGCGCCCCAGGCGCTGTTCGGCGGCCTCGCGGCCGAGCTCCACCGTGGTGCCGCTGGCCAGCGTCAGGCGCCAGGCGCCGCGCGAGGACAGCGCTACCTCGGTCACTGCCAGCCCGCTGCCGGAGAACTGGCGCAGGCAGCGCGTATGGAACGCGACCACGTCGGCCAGCTGGTCGTCCGGGCCGGACAGCTGCGGCAGGCCCTGCAACTGGTCGGCGCCGGCGACGGTGAACAGCGTGCCGGCGCGGCTGATCAGCTGCTTCTCGCCCCAGCGGGCGTACGGCAGCTGCTCGTAGACGGTCAGTTCCAGCGTGTCGGGCCAGCGCTTGCGGGCGTCGACCCGCGCCACCCACGGCAGGCCCAGCAAGGCGGCGCGCACGTCGTCCAGGTCGAGCGCGAAGAATCCGGCGTCGAGCTTCGGCGCCACCGCGGCGCGAATCTGCTCGGCGCTGACGTAGGCGTACTCGGCGCTCACCTGCAGCTGGCGGATCGGCCAGCTGTGCGCGGCGAAGCGGCCGGTCAGCACGCCGGCCACCGGCAGCCCGATCAGGGTCAGGGCGATGCCCCACGCCAGCAGCTTGAGCAACACGCCGCCCTTCATGGCGCCTCCCTGGCAAGGCTGGTCTCCAGGATCCGCCAACACAGCGTGCGGAAGTCGATACCGACCTGGGCCGCCGCCTTGGGCACCAGCGAATGGCTGGTCATCCCCGGCGTCGTGTTGACCTCCAGCAGGTAGTTCCGGCCGGCCCGGTCGCGCATCAGGTCCACCCGGCCCCAGCCGCTGCAGCCCGTCGCCAGGAACGCGGTCAGCGCCAGCGCGCGCACGTCGGCCTCGGCGGCCCCGTCCAGCCCCGGGCACAGGTACTGCGTGTCCTCTGCCACGTACTTGGCGTGGTAGTCGTAGAACGCGCCCTTGGGCACGATCCGGATCGACGGCAGCGCCACGCCGTCGAGGATGCCGACGGTCAGCTCGTCGCCGTCGATCAGCTGTTCGATCACCAGTTCACCGTCGTAGCGGGCCGCCAGCTCGATCGCGGCGGGCACGTCGGCCTCGGTGAACACGCGCGTGATGCCGACGCTGGAGCCCTCGTGCGACGGCTTGACGATCGCCGGGAAGCCCAGCTCGCGCAGCGCCCCGGCGATGTCCTCGCCGCGCCCGAAGGCCAGGTAACGCGGTGTCGGCAGGCCACGCGCCTGCCAGACCTGCTTGGTCCGGATCTTGTCCATCGCCAGCGCCGAGCCGAGCACGCCCGACCCGGTGTACGGCACGCGCAGCGAATCGAGCGCGCCCTGCAGCACGCCGTCTTCGCCGCCGCGGCCGTGCAGGATGTTGAACACGCGCGCGTAGTGGCCGGCGCGTAGCGCGTCCAGCAGGGCCGGGATGCCGTCGACCGGATGCGCGTCGACGCCGCTGGCGCGCAGCGCCTCGAGCACGTTGCGTCCGGAATCGAGCGAAACCTCGCGCTCGGCCGAATCGCCGCCCAGTGCCACGGCGACGCGGCCGAACCGGCGTGGATCGCTGACCTGGGTGCTCATGCCGCCTCCGATTTGAGATGTCCGGCAGCGGCGAGCTCCACCGCCACCGCGCCGATGTCGCCGGCACCGGCCAGCATCAGCAGATCACCGTCGCGCAGCAGCGCCGGCAGTACGTGCGGCAGTTCGCGCGGGTGCTCGATCACCACCGGATCGACCCGGCCGCGGGCGCGGATCGCGCGTGCCAGCGCGCGCGCGTCGGCACCGGCGATCGGCGCCTCGCCGGCCGGATAGACCTCGGTCAGGACGAGGACGTCGACCTCGGACAGCACGTTGGCGAAGTCGTCGAGCAGGTCGCGCGTGCGGGTATAGCGGTGCGGCTGGAACACCACGGCGAAGCGCTTGTCGGGCCAGCCGCCGCGGGCCGCGGCGAACGTCGCCGCCAGCTCGCGCGGGTGATGGCCGTAGTCGTCCACCAGCATGACGCTGCCGTCGTCGATGGCCAGATCGCCGCGGCGGTGGAAACGCCGGCCCACGCCCTGGAATTCGCGCAGCGCCTTCTGCATGGCCGCCGGTTCGACGCCGATCTGCCAGCCGACCGCGCAGGCCGCCAGCGCATTGAGCACGTTGTGGCGGCCGGGCATGTTGAGGACGACCGGGACCGGCTCGGCCGATTCGGGCAGGTGCAGATCGAACGACATCTGGTTGCCCTGCTGGTGGATACCGGTGGCGCGCACGTCGGCCTCGGCGTCGATCGCGTAGGTCAGCATGCGGCGCGGCGCGGCTCCGGCCAGGCGCGCCAGCTCCGGGTCGTCGACGCAGAGCACGGCCAGGCCGTAGAACGGCAGGCGGTGCAGGAAGGCATCGAACGCCTTCTTGACCGCCTCGAAGTCGCCACCGTAGTTCTCCAGGTGGTCGGCGTCGATGTTGGTCACGATCGCGACGATCGGCGACAGCATCAGGAACGAGCCGTCCGACTCGTCCGCCTCGGCGACCAGGTATTCGCCGGTGCCCAGGCGCGCATGCGTACCGGCGGCGGTGAGCTGGCCGCCGATCACGAACGTCGGGTCGAAGCCGCCCTCGGCCAGCACGCTGGCCACCAGGCTGGTCGTGGTCGTCTTGCCGTGCGTGCCGGCGACCGCGATGCCGCGCCGGAAGCGCATCAGCTCGCCGAGCATCTCGGCGCGCGGGACCACCGGAATGCGGCGTTCGCGCGCCGCCATCAGCTCGGGGTTGTCGGCGACGATGGCGCCGGAAACCACGACGACGTCGACGTCGACGATGCTCTCGGCCTCGTGGCCGCGCACGATGCGGATGCCGAGCGCCGCCAGCCGGCGCGTCGTCGCGCTGTCGGACCGGTCCGAGCCGCTGACCGTGTAGCCGAGATTGAACAGCACTTCGGCGATGCCGCTCATGCCGACGCCGCCGATGCCGATGAAATGCACGCGGCGGAAGTCCTGCATGATGTCGCCGTGGCGATGGATGCGCGAAGGCGTCATGCGGCCACCTCCAGGCAGACGTCGGCGATGCGCCGGGCCGCGTCGGGCCGGGCCAGCCTCCGCGCGGCCACGGCCATGGCCACGAGCTGCCCGCGCTGCGCCGTCAGTTCGTCGATCGCGACGCCCAGGCGGCTCAGGAAGCCGTCGCCCTCGGGCAGCAGGCGGGCGGCGCCGGCATTCGTCATCGCCTCCGCGTTGCATGTCTGGTGGTCGTCCACCGCGTGCGGGAACGGCACCAGGATCGCCGGGACGCCCGCGGCGCAGAGTTCGGCGATGGTCAACGCGCCGGACCGGCAGATCGCCAGGTCGGCCCAGGCATAGGCCGATGCCATGTCGTCGATGAATGCATCGACCGTGGCTTCGATGCCGGCCGTGGCGTACAGGCGGCGAGTGGCCTCGACATGGGCCGCGCCGCACTGGTGGCGCACCTCGAACGCGCGATGGCCGCCGCGCCGGCTGAAGACCGCCGGCAGCTGCCCGTTGAGGCTCTGCGCGCCCTGGCTGCCACCGAGCACGAGGATGCGCAGCGCGCCTTCCCGGCCGGCCAGGCGCCGTTCCGGCGCGGGCAGATCGGCGATCGCGACGCGCACCGGGTTGCCGACCCATTCGGCGCGCGCATCGGCGAATGCGTCGGCGAAGCCGCTCAATACGCGTGTCGCATGGCGCGCCAGCAGCCGGTTGGTCATGCCGGGAACGCGGTTCTGTTCGTGGACCACGAGCGGCAGGCCGACCGTACGGGCGGCCAGCCCGCCGGGCGCGGCGGCGTATCCGCCCAGTGCCAGCACGCTGCGCGGCCGCAGCCGGCGGAGCAGCCGGCGCGCAGCCAGCAGCGCGATGCCCAGGCGTGGCAGCGCCATCAGGCGCGTGGCCAGGCCCTTGCCGCGCACGCCGCCGAACGCCAGCGTCTCCAGCGGGAAGCCGGCGGCCGGCACCAGGGTCTGCTCCAGACCGTGCTGCCCGCCGAGCCAGACCACCGGTACGCCGCGCGCGCGCAATTCGCCGCCGACGGCGATGCCGGGGAAGATGTGCCCGCCGGTACCGCCGGCCATGATCAGGACCGGGGCGTCGGTGTCGTGTGCGCTCATGTCCGCACCTCCTCGAGCGCCGAGACCGCCACCGCCTGGGCCGCGGCGTTCTCCGCGCGCGAGACCTCGTAGCTGCAGCGCGCCAGCAGGCCGATCGCCACGCAGGTCATCAGCACGCTCGATCCACCCGAGCTGATCAGCGGCAGGGTCAATCCCTTGGTCGGCAGCACGCCGAGGTTGACGCCGATCGAGACCAGCGCCTGCAGCGTCAGCATCAGCACCACGCCGAAGGCGCAGTAGCCGGCGAACCGCTGGCCGCGCTCGACCGCACGCAGGCCGATCGTGAAGCCGCGCGCCGCCAGCCAGCCGAACAGGACCAGGACCAGGACGATGCCGGCCAGTCCCAGTTCCTCCGCGAGCACGGCCAGGATGAAATCGGTATGCGCCATCGGCAGGTAGAACAGCTTCTGCACCGAGCCGCCGAGGCCGACGCCGAGCCACTCGCCGCGGCCGATCGCGATCAGCGCCTGGGTCAGCTGGAAGCCGTCGTTGTACGGGTCGGCCCAGGGGTCCAGGAACGAGGTCAGCCGCTTGATGCGGTAGTCCTCGCTGAAGGCGACCCAGACCATCGCCGGAATCGCCAGGCAGCCGAGCAGCGCCAGGTTGCGCAGCCGCGCGCCGCCGAGCCAGACCATGCCGAGCGTGACCGCCACCATCAGCACCGCGCTGCCGAAGTCCGGCTGCGCCAGCAGGACGACGACCATCAGCAGGGCCATGCCGAGCGGCTTGATGACGCCGAACAGGCGCGTCTGCACGCCGTCGCGGTGGCGCACCAGGTAGCTCGACAGCCACACGATCATGCACAGCTTGGCCGCCTCGACCGGCTGGAAGCCGGAAATGCCCAGGTGCAGCCAGCGCCGCGCGCCGTTGATGCGCAGGCCGATGCCGGGGATGAACACCAGAAGCAGCAGGCCGAAGCCGGCCAGCAACAGCAGCAGCGCATGGCGCTCGACCCATTCCAGCTCGGTCCGCGCCACGACGATCGCCAGGCCGATGCCGAGGGCCAGGAACAGCAGGTGGCGGTTGAGGTAGTAGAACGCGCCGATCTTCTGGCCCTCGGCCACCGCGATCGAACTGGAGGCGACCATCACCACGCCGAGGCAGGCGAGCGCGATCGCCGCCAGCAGCAGGCCGGCGTCGTACCGCCCGACCGGCTCGCTGCGCCGGGTCGCCTGGGTGTTGGCGGAGAAGTCGAACAGCAGCATCAGCGCACCTTCAACGTGGCCAGGCCGATCAGCACCAGCACGACGCTGATGATCCAGAAGCGCACGATCACGCGCGGCTCGGGCCAGCCCTTCAGCTCGAAGTGGTGATGGATCGGCGCCATGCGGAACACGCGCTTGCCGGTCAGCTTGAAGCTCGCCACCTGGATCATCACCGAGGCCGTTTCCAGCACGAACACGCCGCCCATCACCAGCAGCACGATCTCCTGGCGCACGATCACGGCCAGCGTGCCGAGTGCCGCGCCGATCGCCAGCGCGCCGACGTCGCCCATGAAGACCTGGGCCGGGTAGGCGTTGAACCAGAGGAAGCCCAGGCCCGCCCCGGCCAGCGCGCCGCAGAAGATCGCCAGCTCGCCGGCACCCGGAATCGAGGGGATCTGCAGGTAATTGGAGAACACCGCGTTGCCGGCGAGGTAGGCGAACGCGCCCAGCGCGGTCGCGACCAGCACCGCCGGCATGATCGCCAGGCCATCCAGGCCGTCGGTCAGGTTCACCGCGTTGGAGAAGCCGGCGATCATCAGGTAGGCGAGCGGGACGAACAGCAGGCCGAGCGGCACCGCCACCTGCTTGAACAGCGGCAGGTACAGCGCGGTCTCCGACGGCGTCGTCGCGGTCAGGTACAGGGTGACCGCGACGGTGAGCGCGAACACCGATTGCCAGAAGTACTTCCAGCGCGCGGCCAGGCCGCGGCTGTCCCTCAGCACCAGCTTCTTGTAGTCGTCGTAGAAGCCGATCGCGCCGAACGCCAGCGTCACCGCCAGCACGATCCACACGTAGCGGTTGCGAAGGTCCATCCACAACAGGGTCGACACGGTGATCGCCAGCAGGATCAGCCCGCCGCCCATCGTCGGCGTGCCCGCCTTGACCAGGTGCGTCTGCGGACCGTCGCTGCGCACGACCTGGCCGGCCTTGAGCTCGGCCAGCTTGCGGATCACCGACGGGCCGACCAGCAACGACACCGCCAGCGCGGTCAGCGCGCTCATGATCGCCCGGAAGGTCAGGTACTGGAACAGGTGGAAGCCGCTGATCCAGTCCTCGAGCAGCTTGGCGAGTTCAAGCAACATGGCGCGTCTCCTCCGCCTTGGCGCCTTCGCTGCCCGACTCGTCGTCGAGCAGCGCGCGCACGACGCGGTCCATCGCCGAGGACCGCGACCCCTTGACCAGCAGCACCGTATCGTGCCGCAGCAGGCCCCGCAGGGCGGCGATCAGCGTGGCCTGGTCGGCGTGATGCATCGCGCCCGGGCCGAACGCCTGCACGGCTGCGGCGCTGCGCGGCCCGACCGCGTGCAGGCGGCCGATGCCGCTGCGGCGGGCCAGCGTGCCGGTCTGCGCATGCAGGGCCTCGCTGTCGGTGCCGAGCTCGCCCATGTCGCCCATCACCAGGACCGTTTCGCCGTGCTCGGCGGCGAGGATCGCGATCGCCGCGGCGAACGAGCCGGGGTTGGCGTTGTAGCTGTCGTCGATCAGCACCGCACCGTCGGCCAGGCGATGACGCAGCAACCGGCCCTGCACCGGCGGCGCGGCCTCCAGGCCGGCGCGGATCGTCTCCAGCGGGACGGCGAGCGCCAGCGCCAGCGCGCTGGCCGCCAGCGCATTGAGTACGTTGTGGCGCCCCGGCAGCGGCAGCGCCACCTCGACGGTGCCGGCCGGCGTGCACAGTTCGAAACGGCCGCTGCCGATGCGCTGGGCGTTGACCTCGGCCGACAGGTCCAGGCCGTAGCGCAGGATGCGCCGCGTACCGGCCAGGCCGGCGAAGTAGCCGGCGAACGCGTCGTCGGCATTGATCACGGCAGTGCCGTCCGCCGGCAGGCCGGCGTAGATCGCACCCTTGGTCTCGGCCACGCCCCGCAGGCTGCCGAGCCGCTCCAGATGCGCCGGTGCGACGTTGTTGACCACCGCGATGTCCGGCCGCGCAATGTCGACGAGATAGGCGATGTCGCCGGGCTTGCCGGCGCCCATCTCGAACACGGCGTACTCGACGTCGTCCGGCATCGCCAGTACCGACAGCGGCAGGCCGATCTCGTTGTTGAGGTTACCGGCGTTGACGTGCGTGCGGCCATGCCGCTCGAGGATCGCCGCGACCAGGGTCTTGACCGTGGTCTTGCCGTTGGAACCGGTGATGCCGACCACCCGCGCGCGGCTGGCCAGGCGCGCGGCGCGCGCCAGGTCGCCGAGCGCACGCTCGGTGTCGGCGACGAGGACCTGCGGCAGGTCGATCGCGAGCGGGCGCTCGACCAGGGCCGCGACCGCGCCGTTGGCGGCGGCCTGGGCCACGAAATCGTGCGCATCGAAACGCTCGCCACGCAGCGCGACGAACAGGGCACCGGCCTGTGCGCGGCGGCTGTCGGTGGCGACGGCGCCGACCGTCCGGTCCGCGCCGACCAGGGTGCCGTGCGTCGCCGCCGCGATCCGCTGCAGGGACTGGGTCAGCATGGCCGTGCCTCCAGTGCTGCCTGGGCGACGGCCCGGTCGTCGAAGGGGATGCGGATGCCGCCCACTTCCTGGTAGGGCTCGTGTCCCTTGCCGGCGATCAGCACCACGTCGCCGGCCCGGGCGGCCTGCACCGCCTCGGCGATCGCGCGCGCGCGATCGCGCTGTACGCGGACGCGTTGCGGATCGGTGAAGCCGGCGAGGATCGCCGCGACGATCGCATCGCCATCCTCGCCCCGGGGGTTGTCGTCGGTGACGACGACGCGGTCCGCCAGTGCCTCGGCGATCGCCGCCATCTGCGGCCGCTTGCCGGCGTCGCGCTCGCCGCCGCAACCGAACAGGCAGACCAGCTCGCCGGCACAGTGCGCGCGCAGCGTGGTCAGCGCCTTCTCCAGCGCATCGGGGGTGTGTGCATAGTCCACGACCAGCAGCGGCGCGCCGTGCCGCCCGCCGAGCCGGCTCATGCGGCCGGCGACCGGCTCCAGGGCCGCCAGTGCGTCGACGATGCCGTCGAAGTCCACGCCCGCCAGTCCCAGGCAGGCGACCACGGCGAGCAGGTTGGCGACGTTGAAGCGGCCGAGCAGGCGGGTGCGGACCGGGCCTTCGCCCCAGGGCGTGCGCAGGTGGAAGGCCAGCCCCTCCCCGGACGTCGTGATCGCGCTGGCACCGACGTCGGCCCCCGGCGCATCGAGGCCGTAGGTCAGCCGGCGCGTCGCCGCACCGATGCCGCCCGCCAGTTCGCGGCCGAACGGATCGTCGATGTTGACGACGGCAGCCGCCAGCTCCGGCCAGTGGAACAGCGCGGCCTTGGCTGCGCCGTAGGCCACCATGTCGCCGTGATAGTCCAGATGGTCACGCGTCAGGTTGGTGAAGACCGCGACCTGGAACACGACCGCATTGACACGTCCCTGGTCGAGGGCGTGCGAGGACACCTCCATCGCCACGTCGGTCGCGCCGGCATCGCGGAACTCGGCCAGCAGGGCCTGCACCGCGATCGCATCGGGCGTGGTCCGCTCGCCGGCCTGGATGGCGCCGTGCAGGCCGGCGCCGAGCGTGCCGATCGTCGCGCTGCGGCGGCCGGCATGGGCCAGCGCCTGCGCGAGCAGCTGCACGGTGGAGGTCTTGCCGTTGGTACCGGTGACGCCGATCACGCGCAACGCCCGCGACGGATCGCCGTGGAATCGCGCCGCGATCGTACCGAGCCGCTGGCGCAGGTCATCGATCCAGACCAGAGGCGCGGCGGACGGCAGCGGCGGCGCGCCGGCCGGTGCCGGCGGCTCGGCCAGGATCGCCGCCGCGCCCCGGGCCAGCGCGGCCGGCGCATGGACCAGGCCGTGCACCTGCCCGCCGCGCAGCGCGACGAAGGCGTCGCCGGCCGCGATCCGGCGCGAGTCCTCGCTGAGACCGCCGATCACGACATCGCCGGCATCGACGATGCCGGCGAGCAGGTCACGCAAGGTTGTCGGATGCTGGCGGCTCATTGCGGCACGCCCTCCTCGTAGCGCGACAGGTCCGAGGCTTCGTCGGGAGCCGGCGGCGGAGGGACGATGGTCGGCCGGCCGTCTGGCGATCCGGTGTACCAGTTCTGGACGTTGTCGGGCGGTACGTCGAGCAGGCGCAGCGCTTCGGTCATCACCTTGCTGAACACCGGCGCGGAGACCAGGCCGCCGTAGTACGGCGCCCCGCCGCGGCCGCCGCCCGGATCGTGGATGACGACCACGCCGACCAGGCGCGGATCGGTCACCGGCACCATGCCGGCGAACAGCGAGACGTGGCGGCTCTCGTAGCTGCCGCCGGTGGCGCGGCGCGCGGTGCCGGTCTTGCCGGCGACGCGGTAGTTGGGCACGCCGGCCTTCGCGCCGCCGCCGACGGTCACCACGGTCTCGAGCATCGACACCATAGTGGCGGCGATCTGCGGCGAGAGGACTTCCACGTCCGGATTGAGCGTGCCCTTGACGAAGGTCGGCGGCCGCAGCCGGCCGCCGTTGGCGAGCGCGGCGTACGCCTGGGCCAGCTGCATCGGCGTGACGTTGAGGCCGTAGCCGTAGGAGATCGTCGCCTTCTCGACCGGGCCCCAGCTGCGCGGCGGCGGCAGGAAGCCGGGCGACTCGCCCGGGAAGCCGCTGCCGCTGACCTCGCCGAAACCGAAGCGGTGGAGCAGGTCGTAGAAGCTCTCGTTGGGCAGGGTCAGCGAGATCTTGATCGCGCCGACGTTGCTGGACTTGGTGATGATGCCGGTGACGTCGAGCAGCCCGAAGTTGCGGATGTCGCGGATCGTGTAGCCGCCGGCCAGCAGGTAGGTACCAGGCGTCGTGTCGACCGGCGTGTTCGGCTTCCACTTGCCGCTTTCCAGGCCGGCGGCGACCGTGAACGCCTTCATCGTCGACCCGGGCTCGATCACGTCGGTCAGCGCGCGGTTGCGCCGGTAGGCCGCGTCGCCGCTGCGCGCATTGGGGTTGTACGAGGGCTGGTTGACCATCGCCAGGATCTCGCCGTTGCGCACGTCGAGCACGATCATCGAGCCGGAGGTGGCGCTGTTGCTGATGATGGCGCTCTTGAGCTCGCGGTAGGCCAGGTACTGGATGCGCCGGTCGATCGACAGCGTCAGGTCGCGCCCGGGCTGAGCTTCGCGGACCAGTTCCACGTTCTCGACGACCTGGCCGCGCAGGTCGCGGATCACGCGCTTGACGCCGGGCTGGCCGGCCAGCCATTCGTCGAACGCCAGCTCCAGCCCTTCCTGGCCGCGATCGTCGACGTTGGTGAAGCCGAGCACGTGGCCGGCCACTTCGCCGCTCGGGTAGTAGCGCCGGAACGCGCGCTCGCTGGCGACACCGGGGATGTGCATGGCCAGGATCTCTTCGGCCACGTCCGGGTCCACCGGGCGCTTCAGGTACATGAAATCGCGGCCGGCGGTCTGCGCCAGGCGCTGGGTCAGGCGCTGGGTCAGCGACTCGACGTCGACGCCGAGCGCGCGCGCCAGGTCCGGCAGCTGGTCGCGCCCCTTGTCGAGCACTTCGCGCGGGATCGCCCAGATCGCCTCCACCGGCGTGGACACGGCCAGCGGCTCCCCGTTGCGGTCGAAGATCGTGCCGCGTGAGACCTGGATCGGGATGTCGCGCAGATGGCGCGCGTCGCCTTCGCCCTGGTAGAAGTCCTTGCGCACGATCTGCAGGTCGACGGCGCGCACGATCAGCGCCGTCGATGCCAGCGCCAGCACCATGACGACGAACGACATGCGCTTGCGCAGGCTGGGCGGGCGCACGCGCACGGTCATGCGCGCCTCCGCAGCGGATGCGCGTATCGGTTTTGAGCGAGAGCGGTTCCCCTCACTTGTCCGTTCACCGTTTGATGACGACCGTTTCCGCGGCGGTCGGCGACACCATGCCGAGCCGTTCGCGGGCGATTTGTTCTACGCGGTTGTTCTCGGTCCAGGTCGCCTGCTCCAGCTGCAGCCGGCCGAACTCGAAATTCAGATCGTCGCGCTCGTTGGTCAGCCGGGTCAGCTCGACGAAGCGCTGGCGGCTCTCCTGGCGCGCGTAGACCACGCCGATCGCACTGCCGACCACGACCGCCGCCAGCACCGCCATGACGCCGATGCGCAGGATCATCGGCGCTTCTCCGCAACCCGCAGCACCGCGCTGCGGGCCCTCGGGTTGACCGACAGCTCCGCCTCGCCCGCGAACTGCGCCTTGCCGATCGCGGCCAGCGCCCACGGCTCGACGGTCACCGGCGGCAAGCCGCGCCGCACCGGCGGCTGCGATTGCGTACCGCGGATGAAACGCTTGACCACGCGGTCCTCCAGCGAGTGGAAACTGATCACCACCAGGCGCCCGCCCGGCGACAGCCTGGCGAGCGCACCCTCCAAACCTCTCTCCAGCGCGCCCATCTCGTCGTTGATGTGGATGCGCAGCGCCTGGAACGTCCGCGTCGCCGGGTGCTTGCCACGCTCGCGGTAGCCGATTGCCTTCGCGACCAGGGCGGCCAGCTCGCCGGTCGTGGCGAGCGGCGCCGCGGCGCGCTGGGCCACGATCGCGCGGGCGATGCGTCGGCTGAGCTTTTCCTCGCCGAAGCGCCACAGCACATCGGCGATCTCCCGCTCGTCCGCCTCGGCCAGCCACTGCGCGACGCTCGCGCCCCGGCTCGGGTCCATCCGCATGTCCAGCGGACCGTCTCCCTGGAAACTGAAGCCGCGCGCCGGATCGTCCAGTTGCGGCGACGAAACGCCCAGATCAAAGAGCACACCGTCAAGACCCGCCTGCGTTTCCGGCCAGTCCGCGAGTTCCGCGAAGCTGCCGTGCCGGATCCGCACCCGTGCATCCCCGCCAAATTCCGCCATCGCGGTCGCGATCGCCTGCGGATCGCGGTCCATCAACAGCAGGCGGCCTTCGGGACCGAGCCGCTTCAACACCTCGCGCGCATGTCCGCCGCGACCGAAGGTGCCGTCCAGATAGATTCCGTCCGCCTTCACCTCCAGACCTTCCAAGGCCTCCGCCAGCAGCACCGGAACATGCAACGCGCCCTCCGTCGCTTGGGTTCGTCGGTCCGTCACAAGCGCAGGTCTTCCATGTCCTCCGTGATCTGCTCCTCGCTGATCGTCTCGCGGATCTTGGCGAGGTGCGCCTGCTCGCTCCACAGCTCGAACTTGTTGCCCATGCCCAGCAGCACGGCCTTCTTCTCCAGGCCCGCGGCTGCACGCTGGCTCGCCGGCACCTGCACGCGGCCGCTGCCGTCCGGCTCGACATGAGCCGCCGCGCCGACCAGCTTCATCTGCAGGTTGCGGTGCACTGCCTTGACGCTCGGCAGGGCGTTCACCTCGTCGCGTACGCGCTCCCATTCCTTTTCCGGGAAAATCCAAAGGCAGCCGTGCTCGAACGGGTTGTAGGTGATGACGAGGCGGTTGCCGCTGACGCGGGCAACGGCCTCCCGATGAGCGGCGGGTATGGCTACCCGGCCCTTCTCGTCGAGCGTGACTGCGGTTTCGCCCTGGAACATGATTTGCGCGAGGCCGGATCCACAAAACACCACAAAACACCACTACATCCCACCTTATGTCGCACTATCGGCACTGTCAAGAAAAATCCGGTGTCGCTTCGTTACGTTCAGAAAGCCGGCCTCGCGCGACCGTGCCGCCACTCTCTCCGAGGATTGCGCCGGCGTGGCCGAACGCGCCCGGCCATGCCCGCCGCGGACCTGTGCCGCGCCGTGCAAAGAGGCGTGGGAAGGAGGCGGATCGGGATACGGATACACGCCTGTCCCAGCCGGCGTCGGCGAGCAGGGCGCGGGCGACGAAGACGATGCCGGTGACGTCGGCAGCAGGACACCGCCCGGCACGGACGCGGGTGCCGGCGATCGCATCACTGCAGTCGGGGGCGCGCTGGAAGCATGTCGTCGGAGGGCCGGCCGGCGCACGCCAAGGGCCACCCGGAAACCCGGAGCGCACGGGTGGATCGCGGGGAAGCCCTTCCCGCCGCTACCGACGCCGGTCCCACGATCGGGTCAGCCGGCGACGCACGACGCAGCGACCCACCGCCATCGGCCGTGACGCTCTACCGGGTCGCGAGGCGCCCCGAACCGGTGCACCGCCACGACCGACCGGCGAAGCGGGACGGCAGCCGCAGCCGTGGAACGAGCGCGCGTCATGCGTCGCCGGCGCGGCGTGATGGAGGCGCTTTCAAGATCAGGGCCGGCCGCCACTGGAAGCGCCTGCGCGGCGCCCGGCCTTCCGCGTCCGATCCGCAACGTCTTCCGCGGAATGACCGCCCTGCCGGCGCCGGCGGGGAAAGGGCACGACCGCGCATCGCCGGCAATCCCCGGCGATGCGCCATCCCGAAAAATACCGCGCGGCAACGCTCCGCTGCCTGCGCTTCCTGCGGCACGCGGTACCGCCAGGCCCCATGAAGGACTCCGCGCCACGGCGCATCCGCCGCACGCTCCGCGGAGCGATGCCGGGCCGCAGCGCCTGGAGGGCTGCGCCCCCCGGCGCCGGTCGATCGAACCGGCCTGCGCTGCGTTACTCCGCGGATTCGAATCCGCTGCGGAAGAGGCCGTCGGGCGTCGGTTGCGTCTCGAACGCACCGATATCCACGCCGGCCCCGAACGCACGCACGTGATAGCCGCCGCGCTGGTCGACAGCGAGACCCGCAGCGTTGCTGCCTGCGTCGATCGCGGGACTGCCTTCGGCCAGCGCGTGCGTGCGCGTGGGGCCGCCGTAGTCGGCGAGCGGCAGCAGCAGCGGATCGCCGCCGAGGGTGTCGCCGGGCAGGTTCAGGCCGCTGGCTTCGCCGACGAGATTGCTGGACCCGGCAATGGTGATGAGATCGGGAATGAACGCGGCGAGGTCGGTACCGAACATCACCTCACTGCCGGCCTGGTTGTTGCTGATGATCGAGCTGTAGATCCGGTAGGCGTTGATGGTGTCGTTCGATCCGATCAGGATGCCGCCGATGCCGAACGGGCTGGCCTCGTCGACCGCGTTGAAGGCCACCGTGCTGTTCATCATCACCATCTCGTCCATGATCGCAATGCCGGCCCCGTAGAAGCCGGCCGTATTGTGCGACACCGTGCTGTTGACGATCTCGAGGCGGGAGACGTCGGGCACGCCACCGAGCTGAACGATGCCGCCCGCCAGCATGCCGGCATGGTTGTGCTCGATCGTCGAGCCCGAAATCACCGCGGTGCCGCGGGCGGCGATCGCGCCACCGGCGACGTCCATGGCACCGCCCGAGTTCTCCACCCGGTTGTCGTTGAACGAACTGCCGAGGGCGTACAGGCCGACGGTGTTCACGCCACCGCCCTCCGTGATGCTCTCTTCCTCGTCATCGGACGAGGCCGACGAGACCGCGTTTCCGGACACGACGCTGTGCAGGATCCGCACGGTGCCCCTCGAATCGATCCCTCCGCCATAGACTTCGACGTCGGACCCGGTGTGGGTGGACAGCACCCGGTTCCCGCTGACGACGCTGCGGGCAATCTCGACGTTGCCGGCAACACCCTCCTGGTTCAGCCGTGTCAGGAGTCCGCCGCCACCGACGACGCGCGCCGCATCGGCCGAAACGGTGTTGTCACGGACCGTGCTGTGCAGCAGGGTGATGTCGCCTGCGGCGAACAGGCCGCCGCCACCCGCGTAGTCGGACTGCCCGGATGCATCGTGCGCCGTGCAGCCGGCGACCGTGGCATCGACGAGGGCGATGCTGCCGTGGCTGGACGAGACGCAGCCGCCGTTGCCGTCGATCACCCGGCCGCGGGTGAGCGTGACGGCGTGCAAGGCCAGCGTTCCGTTCCCGGTATGCAGGAAGATGCGACTGGCATCGGCAGCGTCGATGACCAGCGTGTCACGACCGGGCCCGGCGATGACGAGGTCATCGGCGGCCGTTTCGATTTCGCCGCCCTGCAGCACGATCGTGCTGCACGCCAGCTGGCGAAGATCGATGGTGTCGCCGCTGGCCGCGCTGCCGAGGATCGTCCGCAGCGTTCCGCTGCCGCCATCGTCCGAGCAGGTCGTGACCGGCAGGGTCCGGGCCGGGCTGACCGGCGCGGCGGCAGCGTGATGAGCCGGCGTGCGCGGGCTCGGTGCTTCGGACCCGCCCCCGGAAGACCGATGCAGCGAATGGGCTCCGAGGACCGTCGGCGCGACCGCGGCTGGCTGTGATTCCGGCGGCCCATGCGCCGACGCCTGCAGGGCGCCGGCGGACAAGGAGACGACCAGGCAGAGGCAGGCAACGCGTGGCTGGCGCCGGCCCCTCCGTCCGCGCGCTGGAAAGAATCGGATCACTGAACCATCCTCATGTCGAACCGGACGAGCCCGGCGATCCAGCGTGGGCGGTGGGTCGGGGCGGCGCGATCGGGCACCCTGTCCGTTCGATGCCGCTTTCCTTTCCTTTTGCCTTCCCCTCCTTTGGAATCAAGACGCTACAGGGCGAGGGCCGGCCCCGTCGACGACGGCGATCGCGGCGGCATCATCAGCTCGGTCGGGATGGCGCGTTCGCCGGCCAGGCTGCGTGCATGATCCAGTGCCGCGCTCCACGCATCCGTCCTGCCCATGGCGTGATACAGCTCGACCAGCAGCAGGGCACTCGTGAAGTCCTGCTCCGCATAGCGGGTAATGCGGCCGGCGACCGTGCCGGCACGGGCCAGATCGCCGGCGGCGATCAGGGCGCGGCCGTAGGAAACGGCGACCAGGGCCACATCGGCCGGCACGCCTTCGCGCTCCACGCTCAGCATGGCGTCCGCATACAGGCTCAATGCGGCATCGTGCCGGCCGCCGGCCTGCGCCTCTTCCGCCTCGGCGAGCCGGCCGTAGAGGATGGCGATGGTGTTGCCCGTCGCCTCGGCCCATGCGACGAACTGCTCGACCTGTTCCCGGGTCTCGGCAGCGCGCCCCAGCTTCGCCAGCGACTGGACGACGGTCAGCCAGCCGCTGGCGCGGATCAGTGCCGTGTCCGGCCTGGCGGGCATCCCGCTGACCTGCCTCGCGATGGCGTGCGCGGTTTCCGCGTCCCCGGCCTGCAACTCCAGATCCGCCCGGCGCACGCGAATCATCGCGGCGATCCGCGCTTCGTGCACCGGATCCACATCGGTGGCCAGGGCCGCGTACGACGCACGCGCTTCGCTCAGCCGCCCCACGGCTGCCAGCGACATGGCGCGGGCGTATTGCAGCTGGTGCCGCGGGATCGGGTTCTGCAGGCGGCCCAGCAGCGGCACGGTACGATCGCTGGTCGCGACGGCATCGGCGTACTGCAGCAGGTTGTACTGGGTCAGGATCTGGTTGCTGCGGACATTGGCCAGTTCGTTGAGCGCCCCGAACTGCTCGAAGCGCTCGGCGACGCGCGCGAAGATGGGCAGCGAGGACAGGGGCCGGTTGCGGCGGTTCTCCATCAACCCTTCGCTGTATTCGGCCGCAGCCAGCTCGAACTGGTCGTCGATCGACTGGAAGACGGTCCGTGCCAGCGAGAAGTCGTCGCTGGCCGCAGCATACTGGCCCTGTTCGATGTAGCTGATGCTGCGACCGACATAGATCTGGCCCAGCGTGACCGGTTCGTGCCGGTCGTCGAGCAAGGCGATCGCTTCATCGAACGCCGCCTGCGCCTCCACGAAATCACCGAGCACCCGCGCGGCGCTGCCCAGCTTGCTCAGGATGCGCGCCCGCAGCACGGGATTGGATTCCGCACCGATTTCCGCGCGCAGCGCGGCCAGCTTTCGATAGGCCGCCTCGGTGCGGCCCGCCTGGTAGTCGATCTGGGCACTGCGCAGGCGCAGCTCGGGCAAAGCCTGCTGCTCGGGCGTGGCCGCCTCCAGCAGCCGACTGGCGGTTCCCACGTCGCCGGCCAGCATCGAGGCCTCGATGCGCTGCGACAGTTCGGTCAGCGGCAGGTCGGCCACGTCCGCCGCGACGATGCGCGTCGGCCTGCCGAGACGCACCAGCAGCCGCTCGGCTGCGTCCCGGGCGACCAGGATCGGATCGTCGCCGCGTGCCTGCACCTCGTGGCGCTTGCCGTGGACGTCGATCATCTCGACGCGCAACAGCCACGTCGCATCGAGCCGGCGCAACGTCGACTCGACCAGCGAGCGCGCACCGGTAGCCGTGCGCAGCGCGGCCTTGTCGATCGTGCTGTCCGCATCGATCAACCGCACGACGCTCTCGCTCGGCACGATGGCGACACCGCCGTCGCGCAGGTGCTGGGCCATCAGGTCCATCAAGCCGAAGCGCAGCCACGCCTCCGCGGAGCCCGCGGCCACCTCCACCGGCAGCACCGCCACGCGACCCGCCGAATCCGGCGCCGACGGAGTCACCGCGCCGCGCGGGTCCGACGGGCCGTCGCCGGTAGCCGTCGCGCGAAACTGCCAGGCGGCCGCCATCACGATGACCGTCGCCCCCAGCACCACGCCGATGACCGCGCCCATCGTCATCCGGCGCCGCCGGGCCGACGGCACGCGCGCTGGAGCGGGCGTGCCCCGGGCCGGACCGGCGGCAGCCTCGAACGGGGGATCCGCATCGGCGCGCTCTTCCACCCGCACGTCGGCGACCCAATGAAAGCCGAAGCGCGGCACCGTTCGAATGACGTTCTGCTCGTCGCCGGTGTCGCCGACCGCACGACGCGTCTTCAGGAGGGTCTTGCCGAGAACGGAATCGGATACGCCGGTCTTTCCCCAGACGGCGGCGACCAGCTCGTCGCGTCCGACCGCACGGCCACGACGTTCGAGCAGGTACGCGATGCAGTCGAAGACCGTCGGCGACACGCTCACGTGTTCGCCGTCGCGCAGCAAGGTCCGCGCTGCAATGTCGAGGCTGCACACGCCGAAATGGTGGATTCGCCGCGTCATCCGGGCATGGTAGCTTCAGCCCCTACGCCGGGAAAGCGCGTGCAGCCGCATGCGCACGCGCTGCGCTCGACATCGCCCGACCGGTCCGGAGCGCGCGTGGCGTCCGCTCGACGCGGACGGGACGAAGCGGCGTTCATCCGAACGCGCCGGTCGAGGACGCAGCGTCCGCGCGCCTTCGTGACGGCGTCGGCGCGCGGCGGCGGCGGACGCGAGGCCGGCAACGATCGACGCTTCGCGAGCCGCATCGGCCACGGCGGGCACACGGCTCACGCGGGCGTCACGCTCATCTGCTGCCGATCCGCTGCGGCCGCAGCGGCGATCAGCGCTCGTCGCGCTGCCGGCGCCGCCGATCGACGCCCTGGCGGTAGATCCAGGGCACCAGCGCGCCGGCGATGCCGCCGGCCATCGGCCCGGCATAGGCGGCCAGGCCGGCCAGACCGGCAGCCAGGCCGAAGACGATGCCGAGCAGGACACCGACCCCGGTCGAGGCCAGGAGGACGAGCCAGTCGATCTTCGATGCCATGGACCGCTCCTTCGAGCGCCGCGATTGCCGTCCTGCCCGAGTGCGCCGGCAGCAGCGGGTATCCGGCGTCCACGGGACGGGGATGTGGTGGGCCGTGTAGGGCTCGAACCTACGACCAAGGGATTATGCGTACCACTTCGGCTTTCGCCGCCCGTTTCCGGTTCGTGGTCTGGACTCTGTCTTGCCTTTCGGCCTTCCCGTCGAGTCTCTACACGTTCTCCCAGCGGGAGCTTCGCTCGGCGTTGGCATGGCGGCATTGCCGCGTTAGCGTCCACCGAATTTGAGAAGTTCTACTTCAGGGCAGGACACGCCTACCCCGAGCAACCCGTACGGAGGAGCCATGCGCCGTGGCGTTTAGGCCTCTCCACCAAGTCCCCTGCTCTAACCAACTGAGCTAACGGCCCGAAGCGGGCGATTCTCGCACGGCGCCCGGATGCTGCAAAGCCGCCGCACCGGCCCTGCCGGCCGCACGACGAGATCGCGATCATCCGCCGGGCTTCGCTGCGGGGGTGCCGCAACGCCGCCGGCTTCAGTCCACGCGCGCGCCGCAAAATGCCGGCGCGGCCGTCCTCAGCGGGTGACGATCTCCGACTCGACGACGGTGTCGAGCACGTAGGCCACCGCCGGCGCATCCGCCGGCGGATCGGCGATCCGGTAGCGTGTCAGCCGCAGCACGGTACGCACGCCCGGCTCGTGCACGTAGCCTTCGATGTCCTGGTACAGCGCCTGCCATTCGCCGGGCGCGCCGGCCACCAGCCCGTCCGCATCGTAGTGCCGCTCGCGCACGCTGAGGCATTGCTTGTCGGGAATCAGCGGATGGCTGCACGCCACCGTCTGCGGCGCCACTTCGAGAAACACGCGCTCGCCGGCATTGCCGTAGCGCGTCGCCGCCGTCGGCCGGCCGGCGAACACCAGGCGATCGCCCTGCGCGGTCCGCAGCGTCAACTGCGGCGGATCCTGTGCCGTCTGCAACGCCAGCTCGGGCCGGCCCTGCAAGCGGCTGCCGATGGCCTCGTCCAGGGCGGCCAGGGCCGGATCGGGGCAGGCCATCATCGTCTGGACCAGCCGGTCGACCGTCAGGCGTCCTTCGCCCAACGCGTACGCGCCGCCCATCCGGTTGCAGGCATTGACGACCGCGAGCCGGTCGTCGACGAAATCCAGCTGCAGCGGCTTGTCGGCCCGCGCGAACAGCGCGGCGATACGCTCGCCCTTGGCGTCGCTCGCCTCGCTGAGGACCCAGTGGTAGCGGCCGAGCGCGGTCCCCTCGGCCGCCGGTGCTGCCGGCCGGTCCGGCGCCCCGTCGTGCGGCGGCGGTGACGATGGCGGTGACGGCGGCGTCTCAGGCGCGGGCGTGCAGGCCGCGACCGCAAGCGTCAGCAATACGATGGCTGGTTTCACGTGACCTCCCGCATCCGGCGTACCGCGGCGAGTATGCCCGTTTCCGCGCAGCAGGCCGGCACTGACGGCACCCTTCGCCGCGGAGGCCGATACACACCGTTCAGGATGTCGCGCTCGCCGGCACACCGCCACGCCTCGACCGATCGGCACTCGACCGTCCGGCGTGGAACCGGCATCGTGCGGCACCGGGCACCGCCTTCCTGCCCGGCCCGTCGATTCCATCGCAACGCCCGCGAGCCTGCATGACCACCGCCTCCGCTCCCCCTCCCCGATCGCGTCTTCATCCAGCCTGGAGGTTCACGCTGGCCCTGCTCGCCGGCGGCGTACTCGGCGGTTTCTTCGGCGCGGCCCTGGCACGCTTCGCCCCGCAGGGGCTGCCGCGGTTCCAGGCCTGGGACATCGCCGGCCTGCTCGGCGTCTGGTTCGGGGCGATCCTGATCCACGAAGGCGGGCATTGGCTGGGGGGCCGCATCGCCGGCATGCGCCTGCTGCTGATGACGGTCGGGCCGATCCGGCTGACCCGCGACGCGGACGGCTGGCGCTGGAGCGCGTTCCTGCGTGCAGGCAGCTTCGGCGGCCTCACCGTGATGGCACCCGACCCGGACCGGCCGATCGCTCCGCAGTTGCTGCCGATGATCGCCGGCGGCCCGCTGGCCAGCCTGCTGCTGGCGCTGGCCGGCCTCGGCCTCGCGCTGGCCGGCGACGGCCGGCTGATGCTGTACGGTGCCGCCGTCGCCGCGCTGTCCGGATTCCTGTTCGCGATCACCGCGGTGCCGCGGCAGATCGGCGGCTTCCTCAACGACGCCGCGCGATGGCGCGAGCTGCGACGCGGCGGCGCGGCCGCCGAACAGCAGGCACTGCTCGGTACGCTGGTGGCACAGAGTCTGGCCGGCCGCCGGCCACGCGCACTCGACGCCGGCCTGCTCGAGCGCGCCCGTGAGCTCGACGACGGCAGCGATCCGCTGCGCAGCGCCACGCTGCACTTCCTCGCCTACTCGATGGCCTGCGACCGTGGCGACGTGACGACGGCCGCCGCCGCGCTGGACGCCGTCGCCGAACGGGCCGAGGCGATCCCGCAGGGCCTGCGCCAGGCCTTTGCGATCGAGCTGGCGTACTTCCAGGCGGCCCACCGCAACGACGCGCCGGGCGCACGCGCGTGGCTGGAGCGCGCGCGCGGCGGCCTGGTCGAGCCGAGCGTCCGTGCCCGCACGGCAGCGGCGCTGGCGCTCGCCGAAGGCCGTCACGACGACGCGCGCGCCGCGCTGGCGAAGGCCGAGGCCACCCTGCCCCGGTACTACGACCGGGGCGGTGCTCATCTGCTCGCCGACCAGGTGCGAGCCCTGCGCGAGCGCCTGGCGGCGCGTTGACCGCGTCGTCCCGGCGGAAACGAAGAAGCCCGCCGAAGCGGGCTTCCGTCGCAGCCGGGCCGGTACGCGCCGGGCCGATGTCGCGGCTTACTCGATGTCCAGGAACGAGCGCAGCTGCTCGGAGCGGCTCGGATGACGCAGCTTGCGCAGGGCCTTGGCTTCGATCTGGCGGATCCGCTCGCGGGTGACGTCGAACTGCTTGCCGACCTCCTCGAGCGTGTGATCGGTGTTCATGTCGATGCCGAAGCGCATCCGCAGCACCTTGGCCTCGCGCGGCGTCAGGCCGGCCAGCACGTCGCGCACGGTCTCCATCAGGCCGATGTTGGTCGAGGACTCCACCGGCGACACGATGCTGGTGTCCTCGATGAAGTCGCCCAGGTGCGAGTCCTCGTCGTCGCCGATCGGGGTCTCCATCGAGATCGGCTCCTTGGCGATCTTGAGCACCTTGCGGATCTTGTCCTCGGGCATCTCCATCTTGACCGCCAGCTCCTCCGGCGTCGGCTCGCGGCCCATCTCCTGCAGCATCTGCCGGCTGATGCGGTTGAGCTTGTTGATCGTCTCGATCATGTGCACCGGGATGCGGATCGTGCGCGCCTGGTCGGCGATCGAGCGCGTGATCGCCTGGCGGATCCACCAGGTGGCATAGGTCGAGAACTTGTAGCCGCGGCGGTATTCGAACTTGTCGACCGCCTTCATCAGGCCGATGTTGCCTTCCTGGATCAGATCCAGGAACTGCAGGCCGCGGTTGGTGTACTTCTTGGCGATCGAGATCACCAGGCGCAGGTTGGCCTCGACCATCTCCTTCTTCGCCCGGCGCGCCTTCGCCTCGCCGATCGACATCGCGCGGTTGATCTCCTTGATGTCGGCCACCGACAGGAACAGGCCCTTCTCGATCGCGACCAGCTTCTGCTGCTCGGCGATGATGCCGTCGCGGTGCGCCTTGACCGCCGGCGACCACTTCTGGCGCTTGCGTGCCAGCTCGTCGGCCCACTCCAGGTTGATCTCGTTGGTCGGGAAGAGCTTCAGGAAGTCCTTGCGCGGCATCTTCGCCTGCTTGATGCACACGTCCATCACCGCACGCTCGTGGTGGCGGATGTTGGTGACGACGTCGCGCAGCTTGCGGACCAGGGCGTCGACCATGATGGCCGGCAGCTTCAGGCGCAGGAACTCCTCGGCCATCTGGTCGCGCAGCTTCTGCGTCTTGCGATCGGACAGGCCGTGCTTCTCGGCCGCCTTCTGGAACTTGGCGTAGCCCTGGCGCAGCTCGTCGAAACGGCGCGCGACCTCGGCCGGGTCCGGACCGGTGTCGCCCGGACCGGCTTCCTCGCCGTCGGCTTCCTCCTCCTCCTCGGCCTCGGCGTCCTCGCCTTCCGTCTCGGTCGCCTCGGCGACCTCGACATTCGGCTCCTCGATGTCGGCGAAGCCGGCGATGACCTCGGACAGGCGCTTCTTGCCCTCGGTGTGCTGGTCGTATTCCTCGATCAGCAACTGGATCGACCACGGGAAGCTCGCCAGCGCCGACTGGACCTGGTTGAGGCCTTCCTCGATGCGCTTGGCGATCGCGATCTCGCCTTCGCGCGTCAGCAGCTCCACCGTGCCCATCTCGCGCATGTACATGCGCACCGGGTCGGTGGTGCGCCCGACTTCGGCGTCGACCGCGCTCAGCACGGCCACTGCTTCCTCGGTGGCGGTCTCGTCGTCGGCGCTGGCCGGCGCATCGGGGCGCAGCAACTCGACATCGGGCGCGATCTCGTGCACCTCGATGCCCATGTCGTTGATCATGCCGATGATGTCTTCGATCTGCTCCGGATCGACGATGTCGTCGGGCAGGTGGTCGTTGACCTCGGCATAGGTCAGATAGCCCTGCTCCTTACCCTTGATGATCAGGGTCTTGATCTCGGACTGCTGCTCCTGGTTGTGCTCGCTGGCCATGTAGGTGGTGTTCCCGGGAAGGCAAAGGAAGTGAGTATAGAAACGGTGTCAAGGGCGCTGCCGGGCCTGGCGCAAGCCAAAGCGCCCGCGCGGCCTCGCAGCCGAAGGCGATCCATACGAAAGACGCCAAACGGCGGCGAAGTCTGTCGGCCCGCAACGGAAATTCACATTGAGGACCGGCGGCGGCAGGGCCTGACCGCCTACAGATGGGTCCGCGCCGCCCGGATTCCAGGGCCGGGGCCGGCCGCCGGCGGTCAGCCGGTTTCCAGCCAGAACGTCACCGGCCCGTCGTTGACCAGGGCGACCTGCATATGGGCGCCGAAGCGCCCGGTCTGCACGTCCGGATGGCGGTCGCGCGCCAGGTGCACCAGGCGCTCGAAGCCGGCCTGGCCCGCTTCCGGCGGGGCTGCCGTGCTGAAGCTCGGCCGCAGGCCGCTGCGGGTATCGGCTGCCAGCGTGAACTGCGGGACCAGCAGCAGGCCACCGCCGACGTCGCGCAGCGAGCGGTTCATGCGGCCCTGCGCGTCGGCGAAGACGCGGTAGCCGAGCAGCCGCTCGATCATCCGCTCCACCTGCGGCTCGCCATCCCCCGGCTGCACGGCCACCAGCGCCAGCAGGCCGGCACCGATGCGGCCGACCACATCCGGGCCGACGGCGACGTGCGCCTCGCTGACGCGCTGGATCAAGGCGATCACGGGATGCTCCACGGGCGGGGCCGGCATCCTCGCCGCCGGTGCCGGCGGCCGTCAACCGCAGCCGGGATCGACCCTCGGACCGGTCCCGGGGGTCGGCTTTTTGCCGGCGAGCCCCTACTATCGCGCGTCTGCTCATGAACGCCCCTCCCCTCTCTCCCCTGCTGGCACTGCTCTACGGCTGCCTGCGACTGGCCGGCCGCCTCCCGCTCGGGATGCTGCACCGGATCGGCAGCGCCTGCGGGCGCCTGATCTGGCTGCTCAACGGCCGCCTGCGCCGGGTGACCGAGCGCAACCTGTCGCTACTGTTAACGCAGGAGAGCGCCGAAACCAGACAGCGGCTGGTGCGCGAGGTCCTGCGCGAGACCGGAAAGTCGATGACCGAGGTGGCGATCGTCTGGTCCGGCTCGCCCCAGCGGGCGCTCGACCTCGTCCGCGAGGTACGCGGCCAGACCCACCTGGACGCCGCGCTGGCGTCCGGCCGCGGCCTGATCATCGCCGCGCCCCACCTGGGCTGCTGGGAGCTGCTCAACTACTGGCTGGCCGAGCGGATGCCGTTGTCGATCGCCTATCGGCAGCCGCAGCGCCCGCGCTTCGAGCCGCTGCTGCTGCGCGCGCGCGGCGCATTGAACGTCGAGCAGGTCCGCGCCGAAGGCACCGGCGTCCGCGCGCTGTACCGACGCCTCAATGCCGGCGGCGTGGTCGGCATCCTGCCCGACCAGCGCCCGAAGCGCGGCGAGGGCGAGTTCGCGCCGTTCTTCGGCATCCCGGCGATGACGATGGTGCTGCTGCCGCGCCTGGCGCGGCATACCGGCGCGACGGTGCTGTTCTCGTTCGCCGAGCGGCTGGCCGACGGCGCGGGCTTTCGCGTGCACCTGCTGCCGGCCCCCGAGGGCATCGCCGATCCGGACCTCGCCGTGGCCTGCGCCGCCCTCAACCGCGGCGTCGAGGACTGCGCGCGCATCGCCTTCACGCAGTACCAGTGGACCTACAAGCGCTATTCGATCCAGCCGCCGGGCCGCGCGAATCCCTATGCCGTCGGTGCCGACGACGAGGAATGAAGGCCGCCGGCGCGGCGGGACGCGCCGGCGGCGGTTCGGCGCGCGCGCGCGGATCGGGTAGGATGGTGCGTCGCCCGCGGTGCCGTTCGCTTCGCGCACCGCCAGCCAGCTCGCCGTTCCGGGCGGGCAAGCCGCGGCAGCCGCGCGCCACGCCGGCGCGCGATCACAACCGGCATCTCCTCCCCAGGCCCTCCATGCGCACCATCCAGGCCGACGAACGACCGTCAGCGGCCGCCTCGGACCGTCACATCGCCCGCCCCGCCGGCCCATCCGCCGCCGCGCTGTCGGTCGAGGCACTGCGCCAGGTGTACGGCACGCAGGTCGCCCTCGACGGCGTCTCCTGGCAGGCCGAGCCGGGCCAGGCCGTCTGCCTGCTCGGCCACTCCGGCTGCGGCAAGACGACACTGCTACGCCTGGTCGCCGGCATCGAGGCGCCGACCGCCGGGCGCGTGCTGCTCGACGGCGAGGAACTGAGCGGCCCCCAGCGCCAGGTCGCGCCGGAACGGCGCGGCATCGGCCTGGTGTTCCAGGACTACGCGCTGTTCCCGCACCTGAGCGTCCTGGCCAATGTGATGTTCGGCCTGCGCGGCGGCAGCCCGGCGACGCGGCGCGCCGTGGCACTCGCAGCGCTGGACCGGGTCGGCATGCAGCGGCATGCCGACGGCTTCCCGCATACCCTCTCCGGCGGCGAGCAGCAGCGTGTCGCGCTGGCCCGGGCGCTGGCGCCGCAACCGCGTGTCCTGCTGATGGACGAGCCGTTCTCGAATCTCGACCGGCGCCTGCGCGACCAGGTGCGCGACGACACGATGGATCTGCTGCGCGAGGCCGGGACCACCACGGTGATCGTGACCCACGACCCGGAAGAGGCCCTGCGCATCGCCGATCGCATCGTCCTGCTGCGGCAGGGCCGCGTCGAGCAGACCGGGGCACCCGAGGCGCTGTACCGGCACCCCGCCTCGCTGTTCGCGGCACGCTTCTTCTGCGACCTCAACGAGATCCCCGGCGTCTGCCGCGCCGGCCAGGTGGAAACCCCGCTCGGCCGCCATGCCGCGCCGGGCCTGGCCGACGGCACGGCCGTGCGCGTCTGCCTGCGGCCGCAGGACATCCGCCTCACCGCCGGAGCCGCGGCCGCCACCGGCCGGCTGGTCGACCGCGTGTTCCTCGGCGAGGCCGAGCAGCTGCGCGTCGCGGTGGACGGCCTGGCGATGCCGCTGCGGCTGCGGCGGCCCGCGGCCGCCGACCTGCCGCCCCCCGGAACCGCGGTGGGCCTGGCAATCGCCGGGGACCGGGTCCTGGTCTATCCGGACGCGGCGGCCGCGCCCTCTCCTTTCCCACGATGACGAGACCGACCATGACGATCCCCGCCCCGCTGCGCCGCCGCGCTTCCCGTTTCGCCGTCGCCCTCGCCGCCCTGCTCGCCGTGCCGGCCCTTGCCGCCGGCGAGGTCAATCTCTACACGACCCGCGAGCCGGGACTGATCCAGCCGCTGCTCGACGCCTTCACCGCCGACAGCGGTATCAAGGTCAACACCGTCTTCGTCAAGGACGGCCTGGCCGAACGCGTCGCCGCCGAGGGCCGCCGGTCCCCGGCCGACGTCCTGATGACCGTCGACTTCGGCAACCTGATCGACCTGGTCGACAAGGACCTGGTGCAGCCGGTGCGGTCCGAAGCACTCGCGGCGGCGATCCCGGCGCAGCTGCGCGACCCTGAGGGCCGCTGGTTCGCGCTGTCGGTGCGCGCCCGCGTGCTGTACGCCTCCAAGGACCGCACCTCGCTGAGCCGCTTCACCTACGAGGAGCTGGCCGATCCGGCCTGGAAAGGCAAGATCTGCATCCGTTCGGGCCTGCACCCGTACAACACGGCACTGATCGCGGCCTACATCGCCCACCACGGCGAGGCGGCCGCCGAGACCTGGCTCAAGGGCGTCAAGGCGAACCTGGCGCGCAAGCCCGGCGGCGGCGATCGCGAGGTCGCGCGCGACATCCTCGGGCAGCTGTGCGACATCGGCGTCGCCAACTCCTACTACGTCGGCCGCATGCGCAGCGGCAAGGGCGGCCCCGAACAGCAGAAGTGGGGCGATGCGATCAACGTGGTGCTGCCGACGTTCAAGGACGGCGGCACCCAGGTCAACGTCTCCGGCGCCTCGGTTGCCCGGCACGCGCCGAACCGCGAGGCGGCGGTGAAGCTGCTCGACTACCTGGTGTCGGAAGCAGCCCAGACCATCTACGCGACGATCGACTTCGAGTATCCGGTGCGCCCGGGCATCGCGGCCGACCCGATCATCGCCGGTTTCGGCACCCTCGCTCCGGACCCGCTGCCGCTGACCGAGATCGCCCGCCACCGCAAGGCGGCCAGCCTGCTGGCCGAGAAGATCGGCTTCGACAACTGACGCGGGCGCGGACGGCACGATGCGCCTTCTGCACGGACCGCGAGGCCAGCACCCTTCCGGCTGGCGGCTGGCCGCCGGGGCGATCGCCGCCCTGGTGCTGGTCCCGGTCCTGGCCCTGGTGGTCGCCGCGCTCGGCGGCGACAGCGGCGTGTGGCCGCACCTGCTGGCGCACGTGCTGCCGCCGACCCTGCTCGACACGACCATCCTGCTGCTCGGCGTCGGCGCGCTGGTCATCGCGCTCGGCACCGGCAGCGCCTGGCTGGTGACCGCCTACGACTTCCGCGGCCGCGGCGTGCTGGACTGGGCGCTGCTGCTGCCGCTGGCAGTGCCGACCTACATCGTCGCCTACGCCTACATGGACCTGCTGCACCCGATCGGGCCGGTCCAGACCCTGCTGCGCGAGCTGCTCGGCCGGTCCGGTCCGCAGGACCTGCGGCTGCCGGAGATCCGTTCGCTCGGCGGCTGCGTGCTGCTGCTGGGCTTCGTGCTGTATCCGTATGTCTACCTGACCACCCGCGCGCTGTTCCTGATGCAGTCGGCCAGCCTGATCGAAGCGGCCCGCACGCTCGGGACCGGCCGCGGCGGCGTCTTCGTGCGCGTCGCGCTGCCGCTGGCGCGGCCGGCGATCGCGGTCGGGGCCAGCCTGGCGCTGATGGAGACGATCAACGACGTCGGCGCATCGGAGTTCCTCGGCGCACGCACGCTGACGATCTCGATCTACTCGACCTGGATCAACCGCTCGGACCTGGCCGGCGCGGCGCAGATCGCCCTGGCGATGCTCGTGCTGGTGGCGGCCCTGCTGGCGCTGGAGCGTGCCGGACGGCGGCGCCAGCGCTATGCCACCGCCGCCCAGCGCGCGCGGCGGATGGAACCGCGACGCCTGCACGGACCGGCCGCCTGGAGCGCGCTCGTGCTGGGAAGCGTGCCGGTGCTGGTCGGCTTCGTCGCGCCGAGCGCCTATCTGGTCGCCGAGACGATCAAGCGCGTGCGCTTCGCCGGTTTTCCCGCCGGCCTGCTGCGCATCGCCTTCGACACGGTGCTGCTGGCCGGTACCGCCACCCTCGTCACCGTCCTGCTCGGGCTGGTGGTGGCCTACGCGGCGCGCATCGCGCCGGGCGCCTGGTCGCGCGCGTTCGAGCGCGTGGCCGGCCTCGGCTATGCGCTGCCGGGCACGGTGCTGGCGATCGGCCTGCTGTTTCCGCTGGGCCTGCTCGACGGCCTGCTCGCCGACCTCGGCGAGCGCTGGTTCGGCCTCGGCGGCGGCCTCCTGCTGCTCGGGTCCGGTGCCGCGCTGGTCTATGCCTACAGCGCGCGCTTCCTCGCCGTCGCCAGCGGCGGCATCGCCGCCGGGCTGACCCGGGTCGCGCCGGTACTGGACCAGGCGGCCCGCACGCTCGGCAGTACCGGCGGCGGCGTGCTGCGGCGGGTGCACCTGCCGCTGATC
Organism: Dokdonella koreensis DS-123; assembly: GCF_001632775.1. Taxonomy (NCBI): domain Bacteria; kingdom Pseudomonadati; phylum Pseudomonadota; class Gammaproteobacteria; order Lysobacterales; family Rhodanobacteraceae; genus Dokdonella; species Dokdonella koreensis. The sequence continues at coordinate 639,009 of NZ_CP015249.1, read as the reverse complement.
CGCCCGGCGCTGGCCGCGGCGGCGCTGCTGGTCTTCGTCGACTGCATGAAGGAACTGCCGGCGACGCTGCTGCTGCGGCCGCTGAACGTCGAGACCCTGGCGACCCGGCTCTATGCCGAGGCCGCACGCGGCACCTACGAGGAAGGCGCGATCGCCGCTCTGATCATCGTCGTGGTCGGCCTGGTGCCGGTCGTGCTGCTGGCCCGGGTCGGGCGCAGCGTCGCACAGTGACCCGCGCCCCGGCCGGCGCCGCCCCGCGCGATGCCCGTCAGCCGCCGCGCTTCTCGAGCCGGCGCAGGAACACCGCCATCTCCTTGCCGGCCTGCACGTCGCCGCGCGCCTCGGCGACCACGATGCCCTCACGCCAGGCCGCGATCGCGCCCGGCCGGTCGCCAGTCTGCTCCAGCGCACGGCCGAGCAGTTTCCAGGCCGCCGAATAGCGCGGGTCGAACGCCAGCGCGGCGCGCAGCGCCTCGGCCGCGGCCGCTGCGTCACCGGCCGCCAGCAGCGCGTTGCCGAGCGAGTAGCGCAGCAGCGCACCGTCGCGCGGACCGCCGATCTGCGCGCGCAGCGTCTCGATCATCGCCTTCTCCGCGGCACGAACTCGTCGCGATGCACGTCGTGCGTCACGACGGTCTGCTCGCGCGACGGCGGCACGAAGTACTCCGCATGGGCCAGCGTGCGGCACATGTCGTCGAAGCCGCTCTGCCAGTGGTCGCGCATCGCGATCGGCCCGAACGCGTAGTCCTTGTATTGCTCTTCGTGCGGCTTGGCGCGATAGATCAGGTGGATGATGTTGTAGACCCGATCGCAGATCCACGGCTGCAGGTGCTCCATCGTCGCCGCCGGCAGCGCATCGGCCCCGGCACGGTCGATCAGCTCGCGCAGCGCAGCGCGCAGCTTCTGCAACCGCGCCATGGTGTCGGTGCCCAGGCGCGTGCGGCTCGAGTACTGGATGTCCTTCTGGCGCTCGAGCACGTCGAACACCGTCTGCGGCAGGGTGCCGCTGGCGCTCCACAGGTCCACCTGCAGGGCCAGGGTGTCCGCGCGCGGCAGGTCCGACAGCACGTACTGCAGCGGCGTATTGGACACCACACCGCCGTCCCAGTAGTGCTCACCGTCGATCTCGACCGCCGGGAATGCCGGCGGCAGCGCGCCGGACGCCATGATGTGCTCGGCGCGCAGGACGGTCTGGCGCGAGTCGAAGTAGACGACGTTGCCGGTGCGCACGTTGACCGCGCCGACGCTCAACCGCGTCGCACCGCTGTTGATGCGATCGAAGTCGACCAGGCGTTCGAGCGTCTGCTTCAGCGGCGCGACGTCGTAGAAGCTGGTCGCCGCCGCGCTGCCGTCGCGGAACAGGAACGGCGACAGCGTGCGCGACTGGAAGAAGCCCTGCTGGCCCTGCAGCAGCGCACCGACCGCGCTGGCGGCACCGAGCCAGGCCAGGCGGGCCTCGTCGAACGCGGTGCCGAACGGCGTGCCGGCAGTGCCGGCGCCCAGCGGCAGCGCCTCGACCAGCTGGTTCAACCACGGCAGCGAGCCGCCGAACGGACCGGCCGGCCGGCTGATCGTGTCCCAGAACGTGCGCAGCCGCTCGACGCGCACCCCTTCCTCGTTGCCGGCCAGGATCGCGGCGTTGATCGCGCCGATCGACACGCCGGCGAACCAGTCCGGCCGCAGGCCCGCCCCGTGCAGGGCCTCGTAGACGCCGGCCTGGTAGCCGCCGAGCGCGCCGCCGCCCTGCAGCACGAGGGCGATCTTCTCGTAGCAACCGGCCGCGATCTCGGCCGGCGTGGCGCCGGCCCGCAGCGACGGCGCCGGTGCCGCGGCCTCCGCGCGCCGGCGCGGCCGGCTACGCCGGCCCGGCGTGTTCATTCCATCACCCAGCCGTGGCTGACCAGCAGGCTCTGGCCGGTGAGGGCATTGGTCTCGAACGCGGCCAGGAACAGCGCCACCGCGGCGACGTCGTCGACCGTGGTGAACTCGGTGTCGACGGTCTCGCTGAGCATGACCTTCTTGATGACCTCATCCTCGCTGATGCCCAGTTCCTTGGCCTGCTCGGGAATCTGCTTCTCGACCAGCGGCGTACGCACGAAGCCGGGGCAGATCACGTTGGCGCGGACCTTGGCCGGGCCGCCTTCCTTGGCCACCGTGCGTGCCAGGCCGAGCAGCGCGTGCTTGGCCGCCACGTACGGCGCCTTGAGCTTGGACGCGGTCTTGGAATGGGCCGAGCCCATGTAGATGATCGCGCCGCCCTGGCCGCGCGCGTACATGTCCTTGAGGCAGGCACGCGTGGTCAGGAACGCGCCGTCGAGGTGGATCGCGATCATCCGCCGCCATTCCTCGTAGGTGAAGTCCTGCACCGGCTTGACGATCTGGATGCCGGCATTGGAGACGAGGATGTCGACCTTGCCGAAGGCCTTGATCGTTTCGGCGACGCTGGCCTCGACCTCGGCCTCGCTGGTCACGTCCACCTTGACGCCGATCGCCTTCGCGCCGGTGGCGGCCAGTTCGGCGGCGGCGGCCTGCGCGCCTTCGAGGTTGAGGTCGGCGATCGCCACGGCCGCACCGTTGGCGGCGTAGACCTCGGCGATCCGCTTGCCGAGGCCGCTGGCGGCGCCGGTGATGTAGGCGACTTTTCCGGAAAGTGACATGGGTGACTCCTGGGGGGGCGGGAAGACGGTGGCGCGTCGGACAGCGGCCGGCGACCGGCGTTCCGTCGGCCGGCCGGGTCGATTCAGCAACCATAGCGCAGCCCGATGACGGGCCGGAACGTGGCATGGACCCCGCGCCGAGGGCGAAGGCCCGCGGTCCATGGCGTGCGCTAGGACGCCTCGTCGCGCGCGGTGGCCTTGGCATCGACGCCCAGGTCCTTGAGCTTGCGGTACAGGTGCGTGCGCTCCATGCCTACCGCCTTGGCCAGCTTGCCGACACTGCCGCCGGCCGCGGCGAGCTGGTGCAGGAGGTAGGCGCGCTCGAACTGCTCGCGCGCCTCGCGCAGCGGCAGCGAGAAATCCACCCCGAAATCGCCGCGCTCGGCGCGGGGGGCTTCGGGCGCCGGCACGGTGGGGCCGAGGCTGCCGAGCGCGTTCTCGACCTCGTCGAGCGCGACGTCGGGCGAGCTGCCGAGGATCAGCAGCCGCTGCACCAGGTTGCGCAGCTCGCGCAGGTTGCCCGGCCAGGCGTAGTGGCGCAGCCGGTTCTGCGCCGCCACCGGGAAGTTGCGGTACGGCAGCTTGTCGCGGGCGGCGAAGAAGTCGGCGTGGTAGCGCAGCAGCTCGGGGATGTCCTCGGCCCGCTCGCGCAGCGGCGGCACCGCAAGCGGGACGACCTTGAGCTGGTAGTAGAGCTCCTCGCGAAAACGCCCCTCGCGGACCAGGGCTTCCAGGTCCTGCGCGGTGGCGGCGATCACGCGCACGTCGGTCGCGATCGCCTCGCTGCCGCCGCAGCGCAGCACCGCGCGGCGATCGAGCACGCTCGAAAGCCGCTGCTGCAGCTCCTGGTCGAGCTCGGCGACCTCGTCGAGGAACAGCGTGCCGCCCTTGGCCTGCTCGATCAGGCCGTACTCGACGCTGCCGCCGTCCTCGGTGCCGAACAAGGCCTTGGCGACGTGCTCGCTGGTGATCGAGCCGGGCGCGACGGTGACGAACGGACCGCTGCGGCGCGCGCTGCGCTCGTGCAGCCAGCGGGCCAGCATCTCCTTGCCGGTGCCGGCCTCGCCCTGGATCAGCACGCCGGTGTCGTGGGTCGCCAGCTTGTCGAGCTGGGCGCGCAG